>NZ_CP014164.1:1866584-2199877 GCF_001543285.1 Aerococcus viridans | reverse complement strand
AGATTATGAAATTCTTTAGGACATGTTTTTATTCTGAAGTTTCGTCTAGTTTTCACGCATAATATCAACACTTGTAGTTCGTTGGTCAAAGTACTTGCCGACTGTAATGATGTGGTCCAGGTTTTCGTCATAGTCTTTGGCAAAGACTATGGCGTAAAGCAAGTTAAGTAGGTAAATGATCGAGGTATTAGAGGTGAAGTTACCGATTTTGGAGTACAATTTTTCCCGAGTCGTAATATTCAACCGGCAATCACTCATCTGTGAAATCGTGTTGTCCCCAATGCTGGTCAGACTGATAATAGGCACTTCCTTATGCTTCAATATTTCCATGCATTTAATTAACCCAGCATTCTCTCCAGAATAAGAAATAATAATAGCGCAGGTATCTTGATCCGAATGGTAGGCTTCATAGTCTACATAATGAAAGGTGGAAGCGATAGTCACGTTTCGGTTAATCCGTCGCATCTTGGTCACGAATTCCTGTGAAATCATGGCATTGGTATGACTACCGAAAATTTTAATATTTTTAGCCTTCAACAAGATGTCTTGGGCCTTCTGGATTTCCTGGTAGTCCAGTAAATATAGGGTATCTTGGATGGTGTTTTGGTCTAGACTGGCCATCTTGTTGGCGATAGTGGCTAGTGAATCGTTTTTTGCGAAAGGACGGTTGGCGTCAATGGCATTGTAGTGGCTATTTAAATACAACCATTCGTCTAGGTAGGCGGTGCGTAAATCCGTCCAACCTTTGTAACCCAGTTTCTTGGCTACCCGGATGAGACTGGTTGGATTGGTATGGGTAATTTCTGCGAAATGCGTAGTCGTTAATTGGTCGAGTTTTTCTGGATGTTCAATCATGTATTGCACTAAGGATTGTTCAGCGTGGGAAAAGTGAGTGGTTTTCATTTGTTCAATCAGCAACATGGTGGCGCCCCCTTTTTACAAATAGTAGCATATTTTGTGTAAGGGTGACACAGGAATTTCAAATAGATGGGCTTACTTTGTGTTTGGCCTTACTATTTGATTTGTTCATATTGTAAAGGGTTACAATTTCGAATATGATGAGGGTAATCAAATTATAGGAGGTTATACAGGATGGGTAAAGGGTTAAAAATTGTCACAATTGGTGGCGGTTCTTCGTATACACCAGAATTAATTGAAGGTTACATTAAACGTAAAGATGAGATGCCAATTGATGAGATTGTCTTAGTGGATATTGAGGCAGGGCAGGAAAAATTAAATATCGTTGGGGAAATGGCTAAACGGATGGTGAAGGCTGCTGGTTTAGACTGGAAGGTTACCTTAACTTTAGACCGGTTCAATGCCTTGAAAGATGCGGACTTTGTCACAACGCAATTCCGTGTGGGCTTGCTGGATGCACGTGTGAAGGATGAACGTATTCCTTTATCTCACGGGATTTTAGGTCAAGAAACTAATGGTGCCGGAGGGATGTTGAAAGCCTTTAGAACCATTCCGATTATCGGCCAAATTATTGAAGATATGAAAGTACAATGTCCGGATGCTTGGTTGATTAACTTTACCAATCCAGCGGGGATGGTCACTGAAGCGGCGATCAAGCAATTTGGTTGGAAGCGGACAATTGGTTTATGTAACGTGCCAATCACTCACTGCATGGACATAGCTGGGCAGTTAGATGTCGACCAGGATGACTTGTTCTACCAATTTGCGGGTATTAACCACTTCCACTGGCATAAAGTTTGGGACCGTCAAGGCAAGGAATTAACAGCTAAAGTCATTGATTTACTATACAAAAAATCAGATGATGGGCCAGAATCAGCCTTGAAGAATATCCATGATGCCAACTACCATATTGAACAAATTCAAGATTTAGCTATGCTACCATGTGGTTACCACCGTTACTACTACTCTGAAGATGAGATGTTACAACATTCTATTGAAGAGTTTCAAGCAGGTGCAACCCGTGCACAAGTCGTGAAGAAGACTGAGCAACAATTGTTTGAATTGTATAAAGACCCAGCTTTAGACTACAAGCCTGAAGAATTAACCCAACGTGGTGGGACTTACTATTCTGACGCCGCTTGTGAGGTCATCGCCTCTATTTACAACGACAAACGAACTGTTATGGTGGTCTCTACCCAAAATAACGGGACAATCCAAGACCTACCGTATGATGCTATTGTGGAAGTATCTGCCCAAATCACTAGCCACGGTGCCGTACCATTCAACTGGGGCGAATTTATGCCAGCCGCGCGTGGGATGATCCAATTGATGAAGGGGATGGAAGAAACAGTTATCCGTGCTGCCGTTGAAGGAAATTATGGGGCAGCTTTACATGCCTTCACGATTAACCCCTTAGTACCAGGTGGTCAGATGGCTAAACGCGTCTTGGACGAATTATTATATGCCCACAAAGCGCATTTACCACAATTTGCAGACAAGATTGCTGAAATTGAAGCCAACCAACCAGATGTTGTGGCTTACGTAGATGAATTAATGAAATCGAATTAAATGCTTGCTTTTTGAAAAATGACAGGCCCTTTGTCAAAAGTTTCCGCCATAAAAATAGCGTGCCTCAGGGAGTTGACTGACCTCCCTGAGGCACGCTTTTTCCAATAAGATAGTGCTGACTATTAAAAACCGTAAGCAGCGTCTTTTTTGGCTTGAATTTCTGCTTGTACGTCTGCCATGGTAAAGACATCGTCAACTAAACGTTCAATGCGGAAAATGATGTCATCACTGACGATTTCGTTGCGACTGAAGTCCCGTTCTTCAATAAAGACGTACTTGTTGACGACAGTGGCCTTCATATAATTTAAGATCGGCATCAATTGGGTTTCAACCATTAAATAATGACGCGGAGAACCAGCAGTGTTGATGACGCCAACCACCTTGTCCCGGAAGGCATTCACGGGTAGCAGGTCGAACAAGTTTTTCACGGTAGCTGGGTATGAAGCTTGGAAAGTGGGCATGGTCAAGACTAAGACATCTGCAGCCATGATGGTTTTAAGGACTTGGCCAGTGTCACCAGGGTATTCAAAATAATTGCGGCCATCTGAAAAGACCATGTCCTTTTCAGCCAGGTCAATTAATTCCATGTCCGCATCTGGACGGTAGCTTTTTGCTTGTTTAATGTATTCATCTGCAGCAACACGTGATTTGGTGCCAACATTTGATCCGCTGATAACGACTGTCTTCATGGTGGGGAAACTCCTTTTTCAATTTTAATAAAGGTTAATGAGAATTTAAAAAATAACTTATTTTTATATAGTGTAACACGTTTTGATAGGCTGGGAAAATATTTTGTTTCGTTTTCGAAATATCATGCGGATTGTTTGAATTATCATAACTTTTATTGTAACCTATACATAATCATTTATAATATATAAACAAATTAGGAGGGGATCCGATGGGTGGTTTTAGAAGGTTTCTACAAATTATATTAACCCTAGTGGGCTTGGTTGCATTATTAGCTGTAATTGCCTTGTTTTACCCAATTCAATACCTAACACCTTTCGTTAAAGAGACTGTCTTAGGCGATACCTATGGTCAATGGGCCATGTTAGCTGGTTTAGCCTTTGTAGCCTTGGTTGTGTTAGTTGTTTTCCTACAAGCGGTTGTGGCACCAGCGAAACGTGACCACCTAGAAGTCAAAACGGATGCCGGTGTATTAAGTTTTACCAAGCATTCTGTCGAAGATACAGCAGTCCGTGCTAGCCAGCGTGTGTCAGGGGTAAAATTCCCTGAAGCAAAAGTACGATTTGGTAAACGTCCTGAAGATACCAAAGTAAGCGTTGTTTTCCAAGTGGATGACGCAACCAATGTAATTGACTTGGCTAGTCGGGTACAGGAACGCGTACGTGATACTGTGGCCGTTTCATTGGGGATTCCAGTTGCGGATGTTAATGTGAAGGTCAACCAAATTGACCGTAGTGTTGTTGTAGCTGAAAAACAAGCCAAACAGAAAGCTGCACCACGTGTGCAATAAGGAGGAGGGATAATATGTCAGAGCGGAATAAACGAGAAGAACGTGCGATTTGGCGCCAATACAAAGGGCGAATTATCGGCTTATTATCAGCCTTTATCTTTGCACTATTGTGGGTAGTCTTTACTTTCGGGACAGCCTTACTGGTATTTGTTATCGCAGTTGTCGGCTTTATCGTCGGTGCTTACTTTGATGGTGAGGTCGACTTGCGTGCCTGGTTACGGTTCTTTATGAAATAGTCGAAGGGTTATTGGTTGATAATCAGAAATATTCACGTTATTATTAACTTATAGGTTATTTAAAGTTGGCTAGATGACCAACATAAATATTAGGAGGAATTAAATTATGGCTGAAACAAATGAACAAGTAAAACACGAAAATAATTTAGCTTTTGAACCTCGCGTGTTAGAACGTATTGCGAATAACTCAGTTCAAGATGTTGACGGCATTTTAGAGTTGAAAGGTAACTTCACATCTGGCGTGAAAAGCTTCTTCTCTTCTGAAGATGATAAAACAAAAGGTGTTAACGCTGAAGTTGGTAGTAAAGAAGTAGCCATCGACTTAGAAGTAATTGCTGAATATGGCAAAAATATTCCTGCAGCCTTTAACCAAACAATCGAAAAAGTGAAAGCAAATGTTGAAAAGATGACTGGCTTAAGAGTTGTTGAAGTAAACATGAATGTTAACGACGTGATGACACGTGCAGATTATCAACAACAACAATCTGAAGAAGAACGTCAACGCGCTGAAGAACGCCGTCGTGCCCACCAAAATGGTGAATTTACAGATGGTTCAAGAGTACAATAATAACTAATATACATGGATAGCTAGTATCTATTATCATGTGTAGGAGGGGTCGGCCAAGTGTCGATCCTTTTCTTATCTCCAAAATTTAGGTAAGATAGAGACAAGAAAACAGGCAGTTTAAGCTGGAGGGTTTAAGATGAAAACAATGATTTTACTAGGTGAAGGTTACGAAGAAGTAGAAGCAATTACAGTGATTGATTACCTACGTCGAGCAGAAATTCCAATCGATATGATATCAATCAATGAAAGCCTATCGACAATTGGTGACCATGGTATTGAGATTATGGCAGATAAGATGCTAGATGACATTGATATAGATAGCTATGACATGGTGATTACGCCTGGTGGGCGCCCAGGTGCAGAAAAATTGGCCAAAGATAAAAGAGTAACTGACTTGATTGCTCAACAAGTAGCAAACAATAAATATGTTTCTAGTATTTGTGCGTCACCGATTGCCCTTGAAGCAGCAGGCATCACTAAAGACTTGGAAGGGACATGCTACCCAGGTTTCGAAGACCAAGTGCATTACAAGACCTTCCACGAAGATATCACCTACTACGATGGAAACCATAAAGTATTGACCTCACGTGGACCAGCCACAGCAGTTTATTTTGCTTTGGACATCATTCGAATTCTAAAAGGTGATGCTAAAGCGCAAGAGATTGCTGATGGTTTATTATTACCATTGGTTGAAGGGAAAGAGGGGTAAACGTATTATGGCTGAAAAACCCCTGGTAAAAATGGTGCGGGGTTACCAAAAGTATATTTCCCCAATGTTTCCACCGACTTGTCGCTACTATCCATCGTGCTCAACTTATATGATTCAGGCAGTCAATAAACATGGCACGCTTAAGGGGGCAGCTATGGGTACAGCGCGTATTATTCGTTGTAACCCAATGGTGCCAGGGGGGCTAGATCCAGTACCAGACCATTTCACCTTACGTCGCAACCGTGAGGAAATGTCTGACGAAGACCGGGCATATTTGATTGCACAAATGGAGAAACATGACCACCACCATCATGAAATAGAATAGCAGTAAAAGACGTGGCGAAAGATATTTTGCCACGTCTTTTTTTAGGATTAAAATAGGAAGGTAGCGGGAAATGATACTTAGCTTAAAAAGATTCGCCCTTTTTCAAAAAAGAGGTTTAGCTTAATTGCAATATCAAATGCATAAAAAATTTTAAAAACCTTTATAGACAGCGAATTACTCAATAATCCAGTATTACCAATGCTTTGAAGCCATTGACGGCAGGGAGTGTTTCATCCCTTACCATTTTTCAGGTGAGTTGTTGGTGGTTCTGACCCAAGAGGATAGGTTAGCTGAGTCAAGAGAAGGAGCAAAGCGGCTCTTGACTCAGCTAATCTATTCTCTTATCCTATAGAACCAACAAAACACCTTAAGCTGCTTGTAAATCGGCCAGTTCTTCCTGAAGGCGTTCTGCAGGTGTTGTATAGCCCATTATTTTTCTTGGTCTGTGGTTGATCGTATCGGTTACTTCCAGTAAATACGAATAGGACAATGGACGCAGAGTGACTCCCTTTGGGATAAATTCTCGGAGCATGCGGTTATGCCTTTCGTTCGTTCCTTTCTCCCAAGAAGCATACGCATGAGTAAAGAAAACCTGAACGTCTTCAGCGATGCTTTCGATAAGAGACAGACTTGAAAACTCAGAGCCGTTATCATTTGTGAGTGACTTGAACTGTTCTAGCCCCTGTTTTTTCATCAAGTCAAGCACGCCTTTTTGAACCAGCGCTGCGCCTTTTCCCCAAACTTTCTTAGTGAGGCAGTAGCGTGTTTTCCGTTCAACCATAGTGATGATGACAGGCTCATTTTTTGTTTTCTTACCTAATACTAAATCGACTTCCCAATGCCCAAATTCTTCCCTCGAGAGTACTTCTGGAGAGCGATCTTCGATACTGCGTCCCAAGTGTTTAGCGTTATGACCTTTAGGTTCAGAAACGGTTGTTTTTCGTGGCCGCATCCTAGTCTTCATAGGCAAATCGATATTACGGATTGGAAGTACGGCAGCATTTATCAAAGCGTAAACGGTCTTCGTGCATGGTACG
The DNA here is from genome assembly GCF_001543285.1 of Aerococcus viridans. Lineage (NCBI taxonomy): Bacteria > Bacillati > Bacillota > Bacilli > Lactobacillales > Aerococcaceae > Aerococcus > Aerococcus viridans. The sequence goes on along the minus strand of NZ_CP014164.1, from coordinate 2,193,038 downwards.
CGTTCGTCAGGGTGCAACTTTCTATAAGAGTGTACAAAAGTATCCACACTATGAATCCGCAACCCTTTCTTGGGTGCTAGATTTTCAGGTAAGGCAGCAAGGAAAGCCGCAGAATATTTATTATGATCCCGCGCATGCGAGTTCTCACGATTTTCTTTATAAACCCGTGCGCCTGAGGCGGCAATATACTGCTCGTAATAATTGCGCTTATAGTCAAGCTGGCGCGTTCTACCGCGTTTCAACTCACGAGAAACAGTGGGTTGGCTGACCCCTAATTCTCGCGCCATTTCAGCTTGTTTATAGGTGCCGCTTTTCGCCATCTGTTCCAGCATTCCGCGTTGGATGTCAGTAAGTTGTTTGAAGGTGCGCTTTTCTGTGATACAATTATTTTTGGTCATGTAGATACCCCTTATACTTTTGGTTTGGTTGCTAACAAGTATATCGTATCTACATGATTTTTTTGTTTATTTCCTTATGCATTTCATTTTACAATTTACCAAAAAGAGGTTTACCTTTACCTAAGGGCAGGCTTTATTATATATATTGAGAGGTGAGTATAGGATGTATACAATAGGAGAATTAGCCGATTTGGCTGGTGTGACAAGGAAAACTTTGCGCCACTATGACAAGATTGGTTTATTACAGCCACAGACTTTATCTGAGGCGGGTTACCGAGTCTAATAAGGTTTATATGCATATATATTTTGTAAAAAAGTACAAAAAATAGCGTATGTCGATGGCCATACGCTATTTCATCTTAATAAGGGTGGTCACATTCCGATAAAACGTTTGTATCACATCCTGATAATCGGGTTCCCCAAACCAGAAATGACTGCGTTTCAGATTAGTTCGCAACTGACTGCGTTAGTCACTACACTAATCTTCCAACGGTTCATTTCTAAACGGTTTGTGTGACACCTTGTTAATCGGGTTCGCTCGACCAGCTCAAGCCTGCTTCAGACTAATTTGCAGCTGATTACATCAGCTACTGCATTATTCTTCCAGCATTATTGAGCTTAGCGGTCTCACTCACACCTTGTTTTTATTCTACGCCGAATTCTTTGCTTACTTGATCTGCGATTCGTTTTGCATAGTTGTATGCTTCTTCATCGGTTTGGGCTTCTACCATAACACGTAATAGGTTTTCTGTTCCTGAAGGGCGTACTAAGATACGGCCATTGCCGGCCATTTCTGCGTTCACTTCATCAATAACTTGTTGTACCGTTGCAGAATTCATTGCTTCTGTTTTACCTTCACGTGTTACACGCACATTGATTAATTCTTGAGGGTAAGTTTTCATTTCACCAGCTAATTCAGATAATTTTTTACCTGAAGTTTTTAATACATGTAGTAATTGTACTGCTGATAAAAGGCCGTCACCTGTGTTGTTGTAGTCCATGAAGATGATATGACCTGATTGTTCTCCACCAAGGTTATAACCGTGTTTACGCATTTCTTCAACCACATAACGGTCACCAACTTTGGTTTGTGGTGCTTTCATACCTGCTTCTTCAACTGCTTTGTGGAAACCTAAGTTAGACATTACAGTTGACACGATTGTGTTGTCGTTTAATTTACCACGTTCGTTTAAGTATTTACCACAGATGAACATCATTTGGTCACCGTCTACTAGGTTACCTTCTTCGTCAACTGCTAAACAGCGGTCGCCGTCACCATCGAAGGCCACACCGACATCAGCACCTGTTTCTTTTACAAGGGCTTGTAATTTCTCTGTATGTGTTGAACCAACACCTTCGTTGATGTTGATACCATCTGGAGAAGTCGCCATTGTTGTAAAGTCAGTACCTAAGTCAGCGAATAAACGGTTAACTAATGGTGAAGTGGCACCGTTAGCGCCGTCAACAGCTACTTTAATACCTGATAAATCACCAGAAATTGTTGACGCTAGGAATTCTAAGTATTTACCAACTGCACCTGGGTTAGCAATCACTGTCCCTAAACCTTCAGCTGATGGACGTGGTAACGTATCTTCTTCTTGGTCTAATAAGGCTTCGATTTCTTCTTCTTGAGCGTCAGACAATTTGAAGCCGTCAGAACCAAAGAATTTAATCCCGTTATCTGGGGCAGGGTTGTGGCTTGCTGAAATCATGACACCAGCAGTTGCACCGGTAGTACGAGTTAAATAAGATACAGCTGGAGTTGTAATAACGCCTAATTGTTGCACTTCAATCCCTACTGATAATAAACCAGCAGTTAAGGCTTGCTCTAATAATTGACCTGAGATACGTGTATCCCGGGCAACTAGAACACGCGGATGTTCCATTCCTTCTGGTGCATGTTGCATTAACACGTGACCACCAAAACGACCCAATTTAAATGCTAATTCTGGTGTTAATTCTTCATTCGCTAAACCGCGAACTCCATCAGTACCAAAATATTTTCTCATAATTTACTCCTTTGTTTTCGAAAGTGAATATCGATTTTGTCGTCGATTTCGTTATAGTATAACATTTACTGATTCATAATTAAATGTTATAGATATGTTTCTTGCCTTGAAAAAAGGCAGTCTAGCTTACGCAGGTTAATACTAGGAAAAACTAGCTAAAAAAGCAAGTATTCCATTAAAGACATTTGCGCTAGAAGAGCTAGAGACGCTTTCTGAGCTTGTTGAATTGTTTTGGTCGGCTTGGACATTGCCGTTGCCATTTTGTAAGTTGTTACTGACGCCAGTCGTTACGCCAACTTCGCTTGTGGTTGAACTGGTGCTGTCGCTATCACTTGTCGTATCTTCTTCAATAGTGGATTCATTACCGCTAGTGCCGCTTTCGCTACTAGTAGCACTTTCTTCGCTAGACTCGCTTGATGCGGTGTCTGAGCTGATGCTATCCTCATCGCTTTCTGACGAGGCACTAGATGACGCGCTAGATGATGACGAAGACGAAGACTCGGTAGCGGTTGGCACCACTTGGACCCGAACGCTTGAAGGATTTGAACTCGTTACACCATCAGGTAGTACAATGGGCGCGTCTACAGTAGTTGTTGTTGTAATTCCTGATACATCAACGGTTGCAGACACACTTTCAGTGTTATTGATGGTATCGTAGTCACCAGATAAAGTCGCGTTTTGGCTGTCTAAAATCGTTGCTTCATAGGTGTAGCCTTCGCGTTCGTTGGTGATATTGGCCACAATAGGGACCGACACACCTTCAGGCGAAACTTGAACGGTCACGTCAACCTCACTTGGGTCGGTGTTGATATTCAAGATATCCCCCTCCGCATTTTCTGTAATGACAGTGGCGGTTGTGGTGTAGTCTTCAGATAAGTTATCTGGAATATTGACGACTGTATAAACTTTGCTCACGCTTTCAATGTCAGATGTCGAACCAGTTAAGGTGACAGAATCTTGGCTTAAAGACACATCTGTAATTTCGTAACCCTCCGCAACTGCAGATTCATTAGACATTTCCACTTGGACTGGATATTCAGTTGTTTGTAGCGAATCAATTGAAATATTGACGCTTGAAGGTGAAATCTCATAAGACACGGCTTCTGAAACATTTTCCAATTGTAATTGGATGTAATGAGAACCTTCACCTAGATCGGTTAAGTCTTCTGTGATGACGCGGAAGTCATCGGCTTCAAGTGTTTGTTCAATTAAGTTTTTTGGTCCCGATAAACTGACAGAAACGGCATCTGGTAGACCAGTGATGTAATACGCATCCACGTTTCCATCTATATAAACAGGCACGTTATAAATCGTTTCCGTTGTCGCTTCGCTGACATTTTGGAAGAAACTCACTGGATTTTCCGAATACTGCTCAGCCTTCACATATACAAACATTAAGATAGATAAGAAGAGCGATAAAATTAACAGGGCAATTCGATTGTTATAAAACTTATTGATCATCTGACTTGCCACCTCCTGTTAATTGGTTAAACCAGTTAGTTAAGAAGTTATCATTCGCTTCCTCATCAGTAGTGTTGATGAAATTGTCCGCTAGAATGGTGTACAACTCATCTTGACTAAGGTCGCGGGTAATCTCGCCACGTTCAGTAATTGAAACACCACCTGTTTCTTCTGAGACGACGATAGTGATGGCATCTGTTACTTCACTTAAGCCGACAGCAGCCCGGTGTCTAGTCCCTAATTCTTTAGGAATCTCCGAGTTTTCTGAAAGTGGCAGGTAAGAAGCGGCAGAAGCAATTTCTAAATCTTGAATAATCACGGCACCATCATGTAGGGGCGTATTTGGGATGAAAATGTTAATCAATAATTGAGATGATATGGCTGAATTTAATCTAATTCCAGTAGCTACATATTCATTTAAGGGTTGCGAACGTTGTAGGGAAATCAAAGCACCGATCCGTCGTTTACCCATGTACTCGCAAGCTTCAACTAAATCGCGCACCATTTTTTCGTTTGGATTGCGGGCCCCAGCTTCACGTTTACTAGCAAAGAATTGTTGTCCCAAATGATCTAATCCTCGTCTGATTTCAGGTTGGAATATGACAATCGCACCAACGACAGACCATTGGATAATATTGTTCATGATCCAATCTACCGTCTTCAACTGGAAGAGGGTGGAAATAATTTTAATCAGCAAGAAGATGAAAACCCCGTTCAAAATATTAAAGGCTTTCGTATTCTTTAGAATCTTCAAAAGCTGGTAGATAAACAACCAAACAATCAAAATATCAATTAGATTGAAAACATTTGTCCAGGAAATAATACTAGACCAATCTATTTGCATGCGTCTATCCTCCATTCTAAGTTTTTCACTATAAAGTATAACATATCAGCCTTTTGTCGATAGAAACTTAAGACACATTTCCCAAAAATGTTTATACTGATAGAAAGAACTATTTTAAAGGAAGGAGCTTACCCATGTTACTTGGACAATTGATTATGGATGCTGGGCAAGTGACCCGAAAGGCCTGCAAACGCCTATTGAAAGATGGCCATGTCACCGTTGATGGCCAAGTTGTCACACAATTCGCCACCGTTGTTGATCCCAGCTGGCAAGAGATTGCCGTCGACCAAATAGTAATTGATCGCCATTTTGGCCATACCTATTACTTGGTCCATAAACCCAAGGGTTACCTGTCAGCCAATAAAGACCAGACCCACCCAACGGTCATTGACCTGATTCAACCAGCAGATAATCCCGGCGATTTAGCAATTACTGGCCGTCTAGACCGCGATGCCCATGGGCTCGTCTTCGTCACCAACAATGGCCAGCTCCATTACATCTTCCAACAACCCAAATTTGATATTCCAAAGACCTACCGCATCACTGTGAATGGCCTTATTGATAAAAAAATGGTCGCACAATTTCAAGCAGGTGTCATTTTTCAGGATGGCACGATCTGTAAAGCAGCAAGGCTTGAAATCATTTCGGCAAGCCCGCAATCCTCAACTGGTTTAGTCACAATTTCAGAGGGGCGTCGCCACCAAGTGAAGAAAATGTTTCTTGCTTGCGGGGTAAAAGTCACAGACTTATACCGACAAAAAATTGGCGATTTAAGGATTGACGACCTAGCGGTGGGGGACTATCGCCGACTAAATGAAGCAGAAATACAGTCACTCAAAAGCATCTTTCTTCTATATGATAAGCGTAAAGAAAGCTGAGGGAAAAAGGCGGTAAAATAAGTCCAAAAAATTTTTTTAAAAACTTTTGGCTAAACTGTTGAAATCTATAATTTCTGATGCTATACTAATCAAGTACGATATTTTTGAGGCAAGAAAACTCAAGGATACCACCATATGGAGGGATAGCGAAGTGGCCAAACGCAGCGGACTGTAAATCCGTTCCTTCGGGTTCGAAGGTTCAAATCCTTCTCCCTCCATTACATTGGGATATAGCCAAGCGGTAAGGCAACAGACTTTGACTCTGTCATGCGTTGGTTCGAATCCAGCTATCCCAGTAATATAAATCAAGAGGACTAGGCGAGAGCCTGGTCTTTTTTTATTGCTTTGAAATAAGTAAATACCCGATAGCTTATCTAAATATTTGTATTATTAGACATTTAAAAAGAATATTTTGCAATTATCATATCTCATATTACAGAACGATTGCGATTTGACATGAATTTAAAACACTTATATAAAGGCTTTTTTGGGGACTTTGTTTATTTAATTCATAATAAAAACGCATCATTTTCCGGTAATATGACATCATTTATGAAAACAATTGTGATTATCACTTTATATATATAATTTTAGCGCTATAGTGTTACAAAGTTGTTACAAATTTACATAAGGTTTTCAAAAACCCCGGATTTAATGTCAAGGCAGTTAAGAGGCTTTAACAGATGCCTGATTTACATGACTTAAAAAAAGGCCCGTGTTAAGATATTGCTTGTAGATGAGACAGGTGTTCTTTATCTAAAATATAGTCGCACGATAAAGGTGCGGTAAATAGCGGGTCATCTACTTGATGGCAGCAGACAACTTAAAAAATAAAATTAAAAAGCAGTATTCTTATAAGGAGAGTATTTACACATGAAATTGAACAAAATTATCTTAGGTACGTCATTTGCATTAGCAGGTTTATTCGCTGCTACAAACAACAATAACGTAGAAGCAGCTACTTGGTCTGCTCGTACAGTTGCTGAAGTTTCAGCTGATTTAGAAGCTATAGATGATACAACAACTTCATACACTATCCAATACGGTGATACTTTAGCAGTTATCGCTAAAGCATCTGACGTAAGTGTGAATGCATTAGTTGCAATCAACGACATCCAAAACGCTAACGTCATCTTCCCAGGCACTAAACTTTCATTTACAAAAGATGAAACAACTGGTGAAGTTAACGAAGTAACTGTAGAAGATTCTGTATCAGAAGAAGCAACTACTTACGATGTAGCTGAAGAAGAAGTAACTGAAACAACTTACGAAGCGCCAGCTGAAGAAACTTATGTAGCAGAAGAAACTACATATAAAGCACCAGCAGCTGAAACAACTGCATCAACTACTTCATACTCTAGCAATTCAGCTAAAGAAATCATCGCTCAACGTGAGTCAGGTGGATCTTACACAGCTTACAACGCTGCAGGTGGCTACTACGGTCGTTACCAATTAAACCCAACATTAGTAGCTTACGGTGCATCTCCAGCTGAACAAGAAGTTGCTGCTGACAAATATGTTGCTGAACGTTACGGTTCATGGAACGCTGCTTTAGCATTCTGGAACGCTAACGGTTGGTACTAAGATATAGTTTTTTCTTTATAGAAACGGTTATTTAAAATATTAATATTTAAAATACAAACAAATGAGTCAGGTTTTTCCTGGCTCTTTTTTATGCTCGCAATCTAGTTAGCGGATAACCTATATATCTTCTTAAGAAAAGGTTAAATTATAGCCATTAACATCTAAAAAAGTTGACAATAACTTTTTGTATTTATAGAATGTAAAGAGCTATTACTTTTAATAAAATCTCAAACGTAATTTTTGGGATAGCGCCAGGCTTGCTTAGCAAGTGACGAGGACTGAATTGATCGAAATATTCGGCGGATGATTCAGGGGTTGTACAATCCACAGGTGGGAAAAAAGTAAGACAATCAATGATCTAGACCATCATTTTGCCTTATCAAATTACCGCCACGTACGTAGTAGCCAAACAATAAATGCGATAAGACACCTATATGGATAGGGTCTACTTTTATGTCGCTAAATTAGGAGGAAACTGCAACATGTGTGGTATTGTAGGTTATATTGGAAATGGATCAGCTCAAGAGGTATTATTAAACGGTTTAGAACGTTTAGAGTACCGTGGTTATGATTCAGCAGGTGTATACGTTGTCGATGGAAATGGTCAAAATGGTCATTTATTTAGAGAAGAAGGACGTATCGCTAAACTACAAAGTGAAGTGGACATGTCATTAGATGCCCATACAGGTATTGGACATACACGTTGGGCAACACATGGTGAACCAAGTGTTCGCAATGCCCATCCACAGCAATCATCAACAGGTCGTTTCACATTAGTACATAACGGTGTTATTGAAAACTACCGGGAAATGAAAGAAGATTTCTTATCTGACGTGACTTTCCACTCAGATACAGATACAGAAGTTGCTGTAAACTTAATTGAGCACTTCGCATTAACAGACGGTTTAGATGCAGAAACTGCATTCTTAAAAGCCTTAAACGTGATTGAAGGTTCATACGCATTTGCTTTAATCGATTCAGAACAACCAGGTGTTGTTTTTGCAGCGAAAAACAAATCACCTTTATTAATCGGTAAAGGTACTGACTTCAACACAATCGTTTCTGATGCAATGGCATCAATCGATTTAACTGACCAATACGTTGAAATTCATGACGGTGAAATGGTTATCTTAACTGAAGAAAACGTTACTATTAAAAACTTAGCTGGCGAAACAATCGAACGTGCACCATATACTGCACAATTAGATGCCAACGACTTAGATAAAGGGACATACCCTTACTACATGATTAAAGAAATTGATGAGCAACCAGCTGTAATGCGTCGTATTATCCAAGAATACTCTGACGATAACAACGAATTAACAGTTGACCAAGAAATCATCGATGCAATTAATGCAAGCGACCGTATCTACATCATCGGTGCAGGTACTTCAATGCATGCAGGTTTAGTTGGTAAAAACATCATCGAAAAAATGGTTAACATTCCAGTTGAAGTTCATGTAGCATCTGAATTTGCTTACAACATGCCGGTATTGAGTGAAAAACCATTCTTCATCTACTTAACACAATCTGGTGAAACTGCAGATAGTCGTCAAGTATTGGTTCAAACCAACAAATTAGGCTACAAATCATTAACAATCACTAACGTGAAAGGTTCTACTTTATCACGTGAAGCTGACTACACATTATTATTACATGCAGGTCCAGAAATCGCTGTAGCGTCTACTAAAGCATATACTGGTCAAATCGCAGTAATGGCTGTATTAGCTGAAGCTTTACGTCGTGACTTAGGATTCGAAGCACAATTTGACATGGAACATGAATTATCAATCATTGCTAACGCTATTCAAGTAATGATCGATGATAAAGATGAAATTCATGAATTAGCGACTGAATTATTCACTGATAAAGCAAGTGCTTTCTACATCGGTCGTGGAATTGACTACGAAGTAAGTCGTGAAGCTGCCTTGAAAATAAAAGAGATTTCATATATTCAAGCTGAAGGTTTCGCTTCAGGTGAATTGAAACATGGTACAATCTCGCTTATCGAAGATGGTACGCCAGTTATCGGTATAATCACACAAGAGAATACCGCTGCTCACTCTCGTGGTAATATTGAAGAAGTGCGTTCGCGCGGAGCGAATACATTAATCATCTCTATGGAAGGTTTAGACCGTGAAGGTGACGATATTGTCATCCCAGCAGTAGAACCATTGTTATCTGCACTTGTATCAGTCATTCCAACGCAGTTACTAGCATACTATGCGTCATTAGACCGCGGTTTAGATGTAGATAAGCCACGTAACCTAGCGAAGTCAGTAACAGTAGAATAATAAACTTTATCACAAATTACATTTTGTAGCTTTATAAAAAAGATTGATCATTTATAATAAAGTTCGTTCATTTAAAACAAAGTTTGATTATTTATAATAAAGTTTTATTAAAGCAACCTCTATGGGTATGATGTCCATAAGAGGTTGTTTTTTTGTTTTAAAATTAAAAATTAATAAAGAGGAGGGTGTATATGGCTAAAAGAAAACGTTCAAGTTCGTATGAGAAAAAAATGAAAGAGGGTTACGGTCAAGGTATTGGAATCGATTATAAACCATGGATAACTATTCAGGATGTGCCTTCATTGGGAAGGGTTACTCGATTAAAAGGATATAAGATTCCAAGACAATTTGAATTTCTTTCAGATTTAGAACGAAATTACTTTTATTTATTAGAATATTCGGATTTAGTTGAAGATATTCAAGAACAATACCCTTTGCTACCAATTGAGGAAACGATTATTATTGCAAATGAATTAGGAATTAAACACCCCACAGACCTTAAAAGTGGAGAACCAATAGTGATGACAACAGATTTTTTAGTAACAACTAAGAACAATACAGAAGTTAAAAAGTTTGCTAGAACATTGAAATATAAAGATGAATTAATGGATAAACGTGTTTTAGAAAAATTTGAAATAGAGCGTATTTTTTGGGAAAGGCAAGAAGTGGATTGGGGGATTGTAACAGAGTTAGAAGTACCCAAAGATATGGCACATAATATCGCGTTTATTCATGGTTATTCAAACCTTTCTGTCATTGAAGGATTCGAAAATATACTTGTTGAAGAATTAGAGGATATGAGTATTTATTTTATTAGGTTATTATTGGAAGCTAAGCAAACGATACGTCAAACTGCTTCAGACTTTGATCATCACTTTGGAATGAGTAGTGGTTGTGGTCTATCATTATTTAAGCATTTACTAATGACAAAGGTTATTGAAATAGATATGACGCAAAAATTAGATGTCAATCAGCAATTAAACATCAAATATGTAAGAAGAGATTTTTCCTTCCAGTACCAGGTGAGTGTGCGCGCCTTCTTCCCAGGTGAAGCCCTCTGGGAGGTCGAGGTAGAATGTTTTTGTGTCTGTGGCCTCATCAATGACGTCTACAAGGGTTGTCCAGTATATCTGCATGTGAATCATCTCCTAAGTGTGAGTCTGTCAGCGAATTGTGTTTAATTAAATTTTGTGAATAGTTTTACGAACTCTGATCTTAAAATCACTATTCAAGGATAAATAGTCAGCAATGTTCGTTAATTACAAAATATTAGAATATTTTAATCTGTAAATTCAGCTTTATAAACATGAAACATGAACATTATACAAAATGTCACTCATAAATAGACGCTCAAAGGTTGACTCTATTCCTTAGACAATATATGATAAGGCTATATCGATAAATTAGAACGATTGAAAGTATAGGTGTGTTTAATGTTCGTGTTTAACCAAGTCATGAAAGGGGTATTCAGTTGATAAAGAGAGACCTGTTATATGAAGGCAAGGCAAAACAATTATATGAGACCAGTGAACCCAACATCCTTTGGGTCACGTATAAAGATCAGGCCACAGCTGGGAATGGAGCCAAGAAAGAAGCCATAGCCGGTAAAGGGCAGCTGAATAACCAGATTACCAGCATGATCTTCAAAAAGCTGAAGGAGAAGGATATTCCAAGTCACTTCATCATGGAAGTGTCTGAAACGGATCAGCTGATTGAAAAAGTGGATATGTTCGATCTTGAGGTTGTCGTCAGAAATGTCGCTGCTGGAAGCTTTTCCAGACGCCTCGGTGTAGACGAGGGGACGGAGCTGGCCTTTCCGGTTCTGGAATTTTACCTCAAGGATGACGGACTGAACGATCCGCTCATTAATGATGATCATGTGCTTGCACTTAATCTGGCTGACCAGAAAGAAATTGACGAAATTAAAAGACAGGCTCACAACATCAACCAGTCGCTGATTGAGATTTACAGTGAGGCCGGCATCAGATTGATCGACTTCAAGCTGGAATTTGGAAAGGCTGCGAAAGAACAAATCGTTCTGGCAGATGAAATTTCACCGGACACATGCCGTCTATGGGATGAAAAGACGAACGATCGTCTGGACAAGGATGTCTTCAGACAGGATCTCGGCGACATTATCCCACTATATCAGGAAGTACTCGACCGTCTGACGAGAGATCAAAAGGAGAAGTGACTCATGTATAAGGTAAAAGTATATGTAACCTATAAAGAATCAATTCTGGATCCTCAGGGAGAAGCGGTAAGAGGAGCCGTTCACCGTATGGGCTTCGATGAAATTGAAGATATTCGTATCGGGAAGTATTTTGAAATCAAAGTGTCAGATACTGCCGACCGTTCAGTTGAAGAAGTCATTGAAACGATCTGCGACAAGCTTCTGGCAAATGTCGTGATGGAAAGCTATCGCTATGAAATTGAACGAGTAAAGGAGACGGTCTAAGCATGAGATTTGCAGTGATCCAGTTTCCAGGTTCCAATTGCGATGTCGATCTGCTTCATGCAATCAGAGACGGTGTAGGAGAAGAAGCTGAATACGTGCCTCACACTGCAGAAAGTCTGGACGGCTTTGATGGTGTCCTGCTTCCTGGAGGTTTTTCGTATGGTGATTACTTAAGAAGTGGTGCCATCTCCCGCTTTTCAAATGTGATGAGTGAAGTGACTCGCTTTGCAGAGGAAGGCAAGCCAGTCTTTGGTACCTGCAACGGATTCCAGATTTTAGTTGAAGCAGGACTTCTGCCTGGGGCTTTGCAGCGTAACGAAAACCTTCATTTTATCTGTAAGACAGTGGAACTGGAAGTGGTCAATAACCGGACGAAATTTACCTCTGAATATGACAAGCAGGAACTCCTCACCATACCCGTCGCTCATGGCGAAGGGAATTATTACTGTGATGAAGAGACACTTGCGGAACTGAAAGCCAACAATCAGATCGTATTCACCTATGCGTCAGACAATCCGAACGGCTCAGTTGAAAATATCGCAGGGATTATAAACAAACAAGGCAATGTTCTGGGTATGATGCCGCATCCTGAGCGGGCAGTCGAAGATCTTTTAGGCTCAAGTGACGGGCTGCGCTTTTTCGAATCGATGGTCAAGAACTTTATAAAGGAGACTGCAGAGGTATGAAGACATTACATGAACCGACGGCCGAACAGATCAGAGATCAGAAAATCTATGCTCAGTGGGGACTGACGGATGAAGAATACCGCATGATTTCCGAGGACATAATCAAACATCTGCCTAACTATACGGAAACTGGCCTGTTTTCAGTTATGTGGAGCGAGCACTGCTCATATAAAAACTCCAAACCGGTGTTGAGAAAATTCCCGACAGAGGGACCTCAAGTGCTTCAAGGTCCTGGTGAGGGTGCCGGAATCGTTGATATTGGAGACGGTCAGGCCGTTGTGTTTAAAGCGGAAAGTCATAACCATCCATCCGCTGTTGAACCTTATGAAGGGGCGGCGACAGGTGTCGGAGGCATCATTCGTGATATTTTCAGTATGGGTGCCCGTCCGATTGCGATGCTGGATTCTTTACGGTTCGGTGAACTCGACAACGAACGGACAAAGTATCTGCTTGAAGAAGTCGTGGCAGGAATCGGCGGCTACGGCAACTGTATCGGGATTCCGACAGTCGGCGGAGAAATTGCCTTTGATCCCGTCTACAGAGGGAACCCGCTGGTTAATGCCATGTGTGTCGGTCTGATCGACCATGAGGATATTCAAAAAGGCCAGGCTAAAGGGATCGGTAATACGATCATGTATGTCGGAGCCAAAACAGGTCGTGACGGCATTCACGGCGCAACCTTTGCTTCGGAAGAATTCAGTGATGAAGAAGAGGCTGAGCGTTCAGCTGTACAAGTTGGCGATCCGTTTATGGAAAAACTTCTGATGGAAGCATGCCTGGAACTGATCCAGGACCACAGCGATATTCTCGTCGGTATCCAGGATATGGGAGCCGCGGGACTGGTCTCATCCAGTTCAGAAATGGCATCAAAAGCGGGAAGTGGACTGATCCTTAATCTGGACGATGTGCCGCAACGTGAAGCAGGCATGACGCCCTATGAAATGATGCTCTCGGAGTCTCAGGAACGGATGCTGATCTGTGTGACGAAAGGCTCTGAAGATCGTGTTAAAGAGCTGTTCTCACGTTATGAACTGGATGCAGTAACTATTGGAGAAGTGACTGGTGACGGGCAGTATCGTCTGTACCATGAAGGAAGACTGGTCGCTGACTTACCGGTAGACGCATTGGCGGAAGAAGCACCTGTCTATCATAAACCATACACTGAGCCGGAACGTATTCAGGCATTTAAAAAGCTTGATCCATATAAACCGGACATCACTGATACAGAAGAAACATTGAAACAACTCATGCAGCAGCCTACAGTTGCTTCAAAAAAATCGATTTTTGAAACATATGATTCAATGGTCAGAACAAACACCGTGGTCGGTCCAGGAAGCGATGCGGCAGTTCTGCGCATCAGAGGGACCCGCAAGGCGCTTGCCATGACGACTGACTGTAATGCCCGCTACCTTTATCTCGATCCGGAGAAAGGTGGACAGATGGCTGTAGCAGAAGCAGCAAGAAATATCGTGGCAAGCGGGGGCGAGCCACTGGCAATAACGGACTGTCTGAACTACGGGAATCCCGATAAGCCTGAAGTGTTCTGGGAGCTGTGGACATCCGCGGATGGGATTGCCAAAGCCTGTACGACATTAAATACACCTGTCATTTCAGGAAACGTATCGCTATACAACGAAACAAATGGGGAAGCGATCTATCCGACACCTATGATTGGCATGGTCGGACTGGTCAAGGATCTAGATCATGTGACAACATCAGAATTTAAACAGGCTGGGGATAAAATTTTCGTCATTGGGGAAACAGAAGCTGACTTTAACGGATCTGAACTGCAGAAAATGCAACTGGGGAGAATCGAAGGAGAGCTTTTCGATTTTGATATAGATAAAGAAAAAATGATTCAGGATAAAGTTCTGCAGGCGATTCGTGAAGGACTTATTCAAAGTGCGCATGACTGTTCTGAAGGTGGACTGGCCGTGGCGCTGATGGAATCAGCCTTTGGGAATGAGCTGGGGCTGTCTGCGACACTAGATATGCCGTCAGAGTGGCTGTTTTCAGAATCGCCGTCCCGTTTTGTTCTATCTGTCAGACCTGAAAACGCCGAAGCAGTCAAAGAAGTATTTGGACAAGATGCCGTTAAAATCGGTGAAGTAAAAGATACACGAATCGCTGAAATCCGTACGCAGACGGAAGAGCTGACTATTGATGTTAAAGAATTGAAAGACTTATGGGAAGGAGCCATTCCTTGGTTGCTGAAATCAAAAGCTTAAATGAAGAATGTGGCGTATTCGGTGTGTGGGGACACCCGGATGCAGCTCAGCTGAATTTTTTCGGTCTGCATAGCCTGCAGCACCGCGGTCAGGAAGGCGCAGGGATTGTGACCAATCGCAATGGGCGTCTGAAAGGACACCGTGACTTGGGACTTTTATCTGAAGTGTTTAAAGATGAACGTGAACTGATCCGCCTGTCGGGAGAAGCTGGGATTGGACATGTCCGTTACAGCACTGCCGGTAGCAACAGTATCTTAAACATTCAACCGTTCCTGTTCAAGTTTCACGATGAGGAGCTGGCGCTGGCCCATAATGGGAATTTGATCAATGCAGTGAGTCTGCGCCAGGAACTCGAGCAGGCTGGGGCGATTTTTCATTCAAACTCGGATACTGAAATCCTGATGCACCTGATCCGCAAAAGCAAGCAGGATACACTGATCGACCGAATCAAAGAAAGTCTGAATACCGTAAAAGGTGCGTTTGCTTATGTCATGCTGACGCCTGATGCATTGATCGGTGCACTGGATCCGAACGGTTTCCGTCCTTTATCCATTGGACAGATGGAAAATGGTGCCTACGTACTTGCAAGTGAAACCTGTGCCCTTGATGTTGTCGGAGCAGAATTTGTCCGTGCCGTTCAGCCGGGTGAACTGGTTATTATCGATGATTCGGGTTACCGAATCGAAACCTATACTGACCAGACACTGCTTCAGATCTGCTCCATGGAATTTATCTACTTTGCTCGCCCGGATTCAAATATTGCTGGAGTCAATGTCCATACTGCACGTAAGAATATGGGCAAACGTCTGGCTGAAGAAGCACCGGTCGATGCAGATATGGTTATCGGTGTCCCTAACTCATCTTTATCCGCAGCTAGCGGGTATGCAGAAGCGAGTGGGATCCCTTATGAAATGGGACTAGTCAAGAACCAGTATGTTGCACGCACATTCATCCAGCCGACTCAGGAACTGAGAGAACAAGGTGTAAGAATGAAACTCTCTGCTGTTCGAGGTGTGGTGGCCGGTAAGAAAGTGATCATGGTGGATGATTCCATCGTTCGCGGCACGACTAGCCGACGCATCGTTCAGTTATTGAAAGAAGCTGGAGCAGCGGAGGTACATGTCCGCATTTCATCTCCACCTTTGAAATACCCATGTTTCTACGGAATCGATATTCAGAACCAGAAAGAACTGATTGCTGCAGATTATTCAGTGGAAGAAATCCGAGAGAAAATCGGTGCAGACAGTCTGTCATTTTTAAGTGTCGAAGGGACAGTGGACTCGATCGGACTGAAGTTCGATGCGCCACATAATGGTCTGTGTATGTCTTACTTTACTGGAGACTACCCGACACCTTTATATGACTATGAAACAGACTATATGAATACTCTGGCTAAACTCAGAGAAAGCAAGCCGTTAAGGGTATAAAAAACAAGACAAGACCGGGCTGGTCAGACTTCAGCCGGTCAGAAAAACACAGGAGGATCTGTTATATGGGAAATGCCTACACAGACGCAGGCGTCAATGTCGAAGCAGGATACGAAACAGTTGAACGAATAAAGAAATACGCTGAACGAACGGAACGCCTTGGTGTGATGGGTGCGCTGGGAGGTTTCGGCGGAGCATTTGATCTGTCTGTTGTCGACGTGAAAGAACCGGTCCTCGTATCTGGGACGGACGGGGTCGGCACGAAACTGCTGATTGCGATCCAGCAGGACAGACACGATACGATCGGCATCGACTGTGTGGCGATGTGTGTGAATGATATTTTAGCTCAAGGTGCTGAGCCACTATATTTTCTGGATTATATTGCAACGGGGAAAACGGTTCCTGAGAAAATGGAACAGATCGTTGCAGGCATTTCTGATGGGTGCGTCCAGGCAGGTGCAGGCCTGATCGGCGGAGAAACGGCTGAGATGCCTGACATGTATGGGGAAGAGGACTACGATGTTGCGGGATTCTGTGTCGGTGTGGTGGAAAAAAGCCGTATGCTGACTAAGGATCACGTTAAAGCCGGCGACAAGCTGATTGGCTTGTTATCCAGCGGCATACATTCTAACGGCTACTCACTGGTCAGAAAAATCTGTTTTGAACAGAATAAGTTGGGTTATGATTTTAAGCATGCGACCTTAGGGGACGACACTTTAGGCCAGGCTCTGCTTGAGCCGACAAAAATCTACGTGTCTGCTGTACTGCCTCTATTAAAGGAAGGCTGGGTACACGGCATTTCTCACATTACAGGCGGCGGATTCATTGAAAATCTGCCACGCATGTTACCAGAAGGCTTATCCGCAGTAGTCAGAAAAAATACTTGGGAAATACCTGGCATTTTTACTCTGCTTCAGGAGTATGGAAAACTTGACCGTGATGAAATGTACGGCTATTTCAACATGGGAATCGGCATGGTTCTTGCTGTTCCGGAAGAACACGAAGCAGCAGTGCTTAAAAGCTTAAAAGATTCCGGAGAAAAAGCA
Organism: Aerococcus viridans; assembly: GCF_001543285.1. NCBI lineage: Bacteria > Bacillati > Bacillota > Bacilli > Lactobacillales > Aerococcaceae > Aerococcus > Aerococcus viridans. The sequence continues at coordinate 2,175,725 of NZ_CP014164.1, read as the reverse complement.
GTCACCATCGGAGAAGTCAGAGCAGATGAAAATGAGGCGATCCGTTTTGAGTAAAGCTGGACCAATCAGACTAGCCGTTTTTGCTTCCGGGAGCGGATCGAATTTTGAAGCACTTGTGAAGGCGATTAGAAAACAGACGATAGAAGCAGAAGTGGCTCTGCTCGTAAGTGACAAGCCTGACGCTTTTGCTCTGAATAGAGCCGATACATTGGCTGTTCCCTCTGTTTCATTTTACCCGAAACAGTTTCCTTCAAAAGAAGTCTTTGAGAGAGAGGTTTTAGATCATTTGAAAGAAGCAGACATCGACCTGATTGTCCTGGCCGGTTACATGCGAATCATCGGGCAGACTTTACTGGAAGCATTTGACAATCGAATTATTAATATTCATCCGTCATTGCTTCCGCTTTATCCCGGGAAACAGGGAATACAGGATGCATTTGATGCAGGAGCCAAAGAAACGGGTGTGACCGTACATCTAGTGGATGAAGGCATCGATACCGGGACGATACTGGCTCAGGAAAAAGTTGTTATCGATCCAGATGATACGATAGAATCACTAGAGGAGAAGCTTCATGCTGTCGAGCATGTGCTGTATCCTGAAGTCATTCAGACTTATATAAAAAATTTGCAGAAGGAGTATGCCTAACTATGACACGTGCACTTATCAGTGTATCAAACAAGACCAATATCGTTGACTTTGCTCAGGCATTAGTCAGACAGAACATAGAGATTATTTCAACAGGAGGGACGAAAAAAGTCCTGGACGAGGCTGGGATTCCAACCTTGTCGATCGAAGAGGTCACCGGTTTTCCTGAAATGATGGACGGACGGGTCAAAACGTTACACCCGCTGATCCATGGGGGACTGCTGGGCCGTCGGGATCTGAACACTCACCGTTCGGCTATGGCTGAACATGAGATCACTCCGATCGACTTTGTCTGTGTGAATCTGTATCCGTTCAAAGATACGATTGCCAGACTCGAAACGACTAGAGAAGAGGCCATCGAACAGATCGATATAGGCGGACCAAGCATGCTTAGAAGTGCGGCTAAAAACCATGCAGCAGTTACAGTCATTGTAGATACTGATGACTACAGTCAAGTGATCAAGGAGCTGGAACAAAACGGTGAGACCTCTCTCAAGACTAGACAACGTCTGGCAGCTAAAGTTTTCCGTCACACGGCCGCTTATGATGCTCTGATAGCTGATTATCTGACTGCGCAGGTTGAAGAAGAAACTCAGCCAGACAGTTATACACAGACATTTGACGTGAAGCAGACTCTAAGGTACGGCGAAAACAGTCATCAAACTGCCGTTTTCTATGAGGCTCCCCAAGCAAACAGTTTTTCCATTGCTAAGGCCAAGCAGCTTCACGGAAAAGAACTGTCATATAATAATATCAAGGATGCAGATGCATCTATACGTATCGTTCGTGAATTTAACGGACCAGCAGCTGTAGCGCTTAAACACATGAATCCGTGTGGAATAGGAATTGGTGAGTCGATAGAAGAAGCCTTTGACAGAGCCTATGATGCAGACCCTGTGTCTATTTTCGGTGGCATCGTCACAGTAAATGAAACAGTCACAGCTGAACTGGCAGACAAATTAAGTAAAATCTTCCTTGAAATCGTCATTGCTCCTGGTTTTTCTGAGGATGCCTTGGAAGTCTTGACCAAGAAGAAAAATATTCGTCTGCTTGAACTGGATTTTTCTGAAGCCAGACAAGGTGGAAAAGAATCCGTGTCCGTACTTGGCGGCCTGCTGGTCCAAGACCAGGACTGGGTCAACGAAGAAGATGCTCCTGAATGGTCAGTTGTTACGGACAAGGCCCCAACTGACAGCCAGATGCGTGCACTGAAACTGAACTGGAAAGCAGTGAAGCATGTGAAGAGCAACGCCATTGTCGTAGGGAACGACAAGCAGACCTTAGGCATCGGAGCCGGTCAGATGAACCGGGTCGGAGCAGTCAAGATTGCCATTGAACAGGCAGGGAAGCAGGCAGAAGGTGCGGTCATGGCCAGCGATGCCTTTTTCCCGATGGATGACAGTGTGGAATATGCTGCCAAGAACGGGATTAAAGCAATCATTCAGCCAGGTGGGAGCATCAAGGATCAGGCGTCGATCGACAAGGCGAATGAATACGGCATCGCCATGGTCTTTACAGGAATGCGTCACTTTAGACATTGATCAATAAAAGAGAGGGAAACCTCTCTTTCGTTTTATACATAGATTATATTTAGGGATTTTAAAGGGGAGAAACATGTGAAGTTACTAGTGATTGGATCAGGTGGACGTGAACACGCGATTGCCAAAAAACTGCTGGAGGGCAGCCAAGTCGAGCAGGTGTTCTGTGCACCGGGAAACCCGGGGATGACTCGTGACGGTATAACCGTGCTGAATATCAGTCAGGAAGACCATGCGTCGTTAATTGATTTTGCCAAAAAAGAAAGTGTTGAATGGACCATCGTTGGCCCGGAAATCCCCCTGTTTAATGGCATCGTGGATGATTTCCAGGCTGAAGGGCTCGCAATTTTTGGCCCATCAAAAACTGCGACTCAGATAGAATCATCAAAGGCGTTCGCTAAAGAGCTGATGACCACCAATGCTATTCCGACAGCAGATTACAAGTCTTTCGATCAGTATGAAGAAGCTAGACGTTACATTGAAAAAGGAAACATTCCAGTCGTCATCAAGGCTGATGGATTGGCCGCAGGTAAAGGAGTCGTTGTAGCTGAAACGATGGAAGCGGCACTTGATGCCCTTGATGACATGATGCTGGATAAAAAATTCGGGGACCAGAACACGCGTGTAGTCATCGAAGAATACCTGACGGGAGAAGAGTTTTCCCTTATGGCTTTTGTTAAAAATGAGAAGGTCTATCCGATGGTGATTTCACAGGATCATAAGCGCCTGCTTGAAAGGGACAAAGGTCCGAACACTGGAGGAATGGGGGCCTATGCTCCAGTTAAGCATATATCTGAAGCTGTAGTAAAAGAAGCGACTGAAAAGATACTCCTGCCGGCTGCGACAGGGATGGTAAGAAACGGGACGCCTTTTACGGGTATATTATATGCCGGAGTCATGGCAACAGACGATGGACCTAAAACAATCGAGTTCAATGCCCGCTTTGGAGATCCGGAAACGCAAGTGCTGATGAACCGTCTGGAATCCGATCTCGCAGAAGCCATTTCAGCTATTCTTAATGACCAGGAACCCGGTCTAGTCTGGAAACAGGAGGGCATCAGTCTTGGGGTGGTAGTTGCCTCAAAAGGCTATCCAGAAGCTTACGAAAAATATAGACCATTGGACCTGCCTGAAATAGGCAATCAGATGAACCTGTACTTCGCAGGCGTATCAGAAACCGCAGGAAAGCTGGTTTCAAACGGCGGCCGTGTCTATTTAGTCGAAGCAGCTGGGGAAACAATCGAAGAAGCGCAGGAAGCTGTCTATTCAGCGCTTGAAGCCGTAGATACAAGCGAGTATGTCTACAGGGAAGATATCGGAAACAGAGCGGTTATGAACGGGAAATAAGCAATAAGGTAAAATGGAACCATAACTATTAGGAGGCGTTTGATTTGGCAATTGAAGTAGGGGTCGTCATGGGAAGCACATCCGACTGGGAGACGATGAAACATACCTGTGAGGTGCTGGATGAACTGGAGGTAGCTTACGAGAAAAAAGTGGTCTCCGCTCACCGGACACCGGACTTGATGTTTGATTATGCTGAAGAAGCGCGCGGGCGGGGGATCAGAGTGATCATCGCTGGAGCGGGAGGCGCAGCACATCTTCCAGGAATGCTGGCAGCGAAGACGACGCTGCCGGTCATCGGCGTGCCTGTTCAGTCAAAGGCGCTGAACGGTCTGGACTCACTCCTGTCGATCGTACAGATGCCGGGAGGAGTCCCTGTTGCTACCGTAGCCATTGGCAAGGCTGGGGCAACGAATGCCGGTCTCCTCGCCGCTCAGATGTTGGGAGCCTTTCAGCCTGAACTGGCCGACCGAATCGAAAATAGAAGAGAAGCCTTGAAACAGAAGGTAATGGAAAGTAGTGATGAACTTGTCTAAACTGATCAGACCGGGAAGTACAATAGGCATTATAGGTGGGGGACAGCTGGGACGGATGATGGCTTTTTCTGCTAAGGAAAGAGGCTATCGGATTGCTGTGCTTGACCCGACTCCAGACTGTCCGACAGCCCAAGTGGCGGATCTGCATATTGAAGCAGCTTATGATGATCTGGACGCTTTGAAAGAACTGGCCAGATCAAGCGATGTGCTGACCTATGAATTTGAAAATGTCGATGCCGAAACAATCGAACACGTTCTTGAGGCAGTGGAAATTGCAGTTCCCCAGGGAACCAAGCTTTTACTTAATACCCAGAATCGCCTGACTGAAAAAGATTTTCTGAAAAAGTCAGGGATTCCTATTGCCGCTTATGCTAAAATTGAAACGGAAGAAAATTTGAAGAAAGCCATAGAAGGTCTTGGCTATCCATGTGTCCTGAAGACTGTTCAAGGCGGTTACGACGGGAAGGGTCAAGTCGTTCTGGAATCGGATGCTGATTTTGAAGAAGCCTCGGCTCTTATAAAAAAAGGGACATGTGTCCTGGAAGAGTGGGTGTCATTTGAAAAGGAACTTTCTATTATGGTGGCTCGTAATGCCTCAGGGAATGTGGTCACCTTGCCTGTTTCAGAAAACATCCATGAGAACAATATCCTTCTTAAGAGTATCGTACCGGCACGCGTGTCAGAAGAGGTGATGGACGAGGCACGACAGATTGCTGATACCATCGCTGAAAAGATGACCTTATCAGGTGTCCTGGGTGTGGAACTCTTTTTGACTTCTGAAGGAAAGCTCTATGCCAATGAACTGGCGCCGCGTCCGCATAACTCCGGACATTATTCTATCGAAGCCTGTTCAGACTCACAGTTTGACCTGCACATACGTGCAATCTGCGGCTATCCTCTTGCTGAAGTGGACCTTCTCAAGCCTGCTGTAATGGTCAATATCCTGGGTGAGCACTTTGACCAGGCACTGAAACTGAACAGCAGTCAGCCAGCCTGGCATGTACATGATTACGGCAAGAAAGAGGTCAAGACCGGGCGAAAGATGGGGCACGTGACCATACTGACGGCTGACACCGAGAAGACACTGAAAGACATTGAAGAAACGAAAATCTGGAATTAGGAGACTGGTATAATGATCGAACGCTACACGCGACCTGAAATGAAAGAATTATGGTCAGAGGAGAACCGCTACAAGTCATGGCTGGAAGTTGAGATCCTAGCTGATGAAGCCTGGGCCGAACTGGGAGAGATTCCTAAAGAAGACGTTCAGAAGATCCGAGCGCATGCCTCTTTTGATATTGCCCGTATTCTGGAAATCGAAAAAGAAACGAAACATGACGTGGTCGCTTTCACACGAGCCGTTTCTGAAACGTTGGGAGACGAAAAGAAATGGGTCCACTACGGATTAACCAGTACAGATGTCGTTGATACAGCTTACGGTTACCAGCTGAAACAGGTCAATGATGTACTCAGAAAAGACCTTCAGCAGCTGCTTGAAGTTATCGGTGAAAAAGCGAAAGAGCATAAGCATACGGTGACCATGGGACGCACGCACGGTGTTCACGCTGAACCGACTACCTTTGGTCTGAAGCTGGCGCTCTGGTATTCAGAAATGAAACGCCACATCGAACGGTTCGAACACGCAGCTAAAGGCGTAGAAGCCGGAAAAATCAGTGGAGCAGTTGGAACGTTTGCCAATATCCCGCCATTTGTTGAAAAGTATGTCTGCGATAAACTGGGAACGCGTCCTCAGGAAATTTCGACCCAGGTTCTGCCGCGCGATCTGCATGCGGAATATATTAGCACCATTGCCCTTATTGCAACCAGCGTTGAAAAGTTTGCGACCGAAATCAGAGGCCTGCAGAAGTCGGAAACTAGAGAAGTGGAAGAAGGTTTTGCTAAAGGTCAGAAAGGCTCCTCAGCAATGCCTCACAAACGTAACCCGATCGGATCTGAGAATATGGCCGGACTGGCGCGTGTGATCAGAGGGCACATGGTGACAGCTTACGAGAACGTCAGCTTATGGCATGAGCGTGATATTTCGCACTCATCTGCGGAACGCATTATTTTGCCTGACAGCACGACCCTGCTAAACTACATGCTGAACCGATTTGCCAATATCGTCTGCAATCTGACCGTGTTCCCTGAGAACATGAAACGCAATATGGATGCAACACTTGGTCTGATCTACAGCCAGCGTGTATTGCTGAAGCTGATCGATAAAGGCCTCAGCCGGGAAGAAGCTTACGACCTGGTTCAGCCCAAAACTGCCATTGCTTGGGATGAACAGACAGCATTCCAACCACTGCTTGAAGAGGACGAGAAGATTATGTCCATTCTGAATGCTGAAGATATCGAAGATGCTTTTGACTATAACTACCATCTGAAAAATGTAGATGAAATATTTGAACGTGTTGGACTGAATTAATTAAAGCACCTGTCGGGACAGTAAAAGGGATTGTTTCGGCAGGTGTTGTTTTTGTTGCGGATTGACTGGAATAATTGGTTCTATAATAAATAGTGTTGGTGAGATTTCATGTGATATGCTCCCCCTAAAGTAGACACTTAAAAAAGAAAAATTACTTTAGGGGGATTTTTATGCGTTCAAACAGTAAACATACAACTGAAGAAATCGAAAGATATATTTTGATGTATCTGAATGAAGGAATCAGTTTCAAAGAATTAAAAGAAGCCTATGGTTTATTAATTAATTGGACGTCCTTTTGGGATAAAGTCTTAAGATACCAAGAGCATGGAATTAGTGGGATTCAAGTTAAATCTAAGTACAATAAATATAGCAAAGAATTTAAGGACTTAGTTGTGAAAGAATATTTAGAAGATAGATTACCTATAGGTCAGCTAGCTGTTAAATATAATATCCCAAAAGTTGATACTGTCAGGAGCTGGATAAACAAGTATACTAAAGGGGAAGAAATGAGGAGCTATTCTCCAAAATCCGAGGTGTATACGATGACAGATAAAAAATCAACACAAGAAGAAAAAATCAAAATAGTCCAAGACTGCCTAGCTAATAGTTTATCTTATAAAAAAACTGCTGAGAAGTATCAGGTATCCTACAATAACGTGTATTCATGGGTTCAAAAATATAAGAAGCATGGTCCTGACGGACTAGTAGATGGACGAGGTCGCGGCAAACCAAACTCTGTTCAAACGGAAGAAGAAAGAATCCGGGCTGAAAATGCAGCTTTAAGAGCACGAAATGAGTATCTAGAAACGGAGAACGTAGCGTTAAAAAAGTTAGAAGAAGTGGAAAGAGAGTTGATGTCACGCAAACGAGGTATGAAGCGGAATACCAAACGATCAAGAAACTACAAAAAGAAGGATACAAAGTAATCCATCTCTGTGATGCTTTGGGTGTGAGCAGAGCGGGTTATTATAAGTGGTTGAAACGCAAGCCGACTGCGTCGGAAAAACGGCTTCGAAAGCTTGTTGAATTAATCCTTCAAGTCTATGAAAAGCATAAAGGTATTTATGGCTATCGTCGAATAACTATCTATCTGAACTACTTCATGAACGCTAAAGTAAACCATAAGTGTGTCTATCGTTTGATGAAATTACTGAACTTGAAAGCTGTTATCCGTCGGAAACGATATCGTTACAAGCCCCACAATCCTGCACATATCGCCGATAATGTCCTCAATAGAGAATTCCGAAAGGACTATCAATCGATGGAAGTCTTATTAACCGATGTGACTGAATTTAAGTATGGAGAGAACGCCAAAGCTTATCTTAGTGCCATATTGGATTATGGCGAAAATAAGATCGTAGCCTTTAAACTATCGAAACGTAATGATAATGCCTTAGTTCGTGATACAGTTCGCCAAATTGAAGACAAGATTATATCAACCCAAACGCTTATTCATAGCGATCGGGGATATCAATACACGTCATACGACTTTAATAATTTTGTGAAGAAACATCAACTCACCCACAGTATGTCTCGTGTGGGGAAATGCATTGATAACGGTCCAATGGAGAACTTTTGGGGAATTATTAAAGAAGAAATGTATCGGCTGAAGACTTATGTGAGCTTTGAAGAATTAGAGAATGATATTAAACAATATATTGGGTTTTATAACACTCAACGGGTGACGTTAAAAATGGGCTTAAGCATTCCGGCATAAAAAAAGCCATGGATGAAAAGTATCATACATGGCACAAAAATTTTGTTTATTTACCTGTCTACTTGACAGGGTGCAGTTCAATGTTGAATCTCATTGACACTATTTTTGTGTACACAAAAAGGACATGATATCCTTAATTCATGTAAACCACGACGAATACAGAAAGAAGGAAAAATCATGTCCCATACATCTATTATAAAACAACTTTGCGGTATTTTCGACAATAATATTGATATAAAAATACCAAAATCTATGCATCTGTTGCCACTTGAAAAGTATCATGAAATCAATCATTTCGTTTTACATGGGGTTCTTACATACAAGCCTAAGGCTTATATGCACTGTGGTGTAAAGAATACTGGTAACCAAGATATCATCAAACATGGCTTTAAACCAGCTATCATTCGATTACCGAACACAGCTACTAATCCTGTTTTACTTAAATTACAGAAGCAACGCTTTTATTGTAAACACTGTGCACAAACTTTTATTGCTGAAACACCATTAGTTGAAAAATTTTGCTGTATTTCTAAAGCCATTAAAAGCCAAATTAGCTCCGAATTGGTTGATACGCAATCTATGCGGTTAATCGCTAAACGTTACCATGTCTCCTCTCCAACAGTGGCCAGAACTTTAATGAAAGCAAGTAAGGGACTATCACCTAAGGGAAATTATCTCCCGAATCACCTCGGTGTAGATGAGTTTAAATCGACCAGTCGTGTAGCGAATGCGATGAGTGCTGTCCTTGTAGACACGCATAATAGAAGGCTAATTGATATTATCGTTGATAGAAAACAAGCGTCGCTCATCGATTACTTTTCTTCTTTTACCTGGACTGCTCGAAGCAGCGTGAAGACAGTTTCGATTGATTTATATACACCTTATCTTGAAGTAATACGTACTAGTTTTCCTAATGCTAAGATTGTAATTGATCGATTCCATATAGTAAAGCTGCTGAATGAAACAATCAATTCTAATCGTATTAAAGTGATGAATACTATCAAAACGAGCCGTCTATCGGACTACAAAAAACTCAAAAAACAATGGAAATTATTGTTAAAGAATGCTGAAGATTTAAATTTTACGGATACACATTATATTCGCCAATTTGGTGAAGCAATATCAGAACAACGTATTGTTGATTATCTTTTGAGCATCTCACACGAACTTTTGGTTACTTATACCCTGATGAATGAACTAAAATATGCCATTTCAACTCATGATATCAATATTTTCAATGAAATCCTACAAGGGGCTAAGCATCGCACTTTGCCAAGTCGTACGAGAAGAACGATCAGAACATTAGTCAAATTCTTGCCTTATATACATAACGCCTTGAAATATACTGTATCAAATGGTCCTACCGAAGGTATTAATAATAAAATTAAATTAATTAAACGAACAGGTTTTGGATATTCGAACTTCCACCATTTATGTGCAAGAATTTTAGTACAATTCAAATTAAATTACAAACCATCCAATCCTGAACCATATACATTTGACGGGATGGCAAGCTAACCCAGGGATAGTGGTATATTTTTGAATAAAGAGGACTGAAACTGTACGACCTTAGCCGTGAACAAGCATGAAATCTAGACTAAGGCTCGATTTCAAAGAAAAGAGACCTTGGCTTTCTCTGGTGCCACGGCTTTTAAGGAACGTACACTGTAAGATCGAAACACCATTTGTTAGAAAATGTTATCTCATTGGTCGCATTCCTTGCCTAAAGGCAAGAAAAAAGCCATACACATCACGGCGTGCATGGCATTTAACTTTATTGATTTTTTAATTGTTATTAAAAACTAAAAAACATATTCGCTTGGTTTGAAATTATTTACCAACACTATTTGTAAAAGAACCGTTTTTTTAGAAAGGGAATAATGACTATATTGCTCAGTATTTTATTATGTGATTGGTGTGTTACTTTCAGTTTAGTAACCTAATTAAGGCTAGCAACGATTTAGTCGATTATATAAATAATAAGAGATTCAAGCTTATCCCTAAAGCTAAGCTTGACCTCTTATTAAAGCTTTTATTTGTCATAATCACTTAATGATGCACATTGATTATTCAGTAGAGATGGTGCTACCACCTGTAACTTTAATAATTTCTCCACTGATATAAGAAGAATCATTTGAAGCAAGTAAGACATAAGTCGGTGCAAGTTCAGCTGGCTGACCAGAACGTGCTAGTTGAGTATCTTGCCCAAAACTTTCGAGTCCACCTTCTAGTTGTCCACCATCTAATTGTAAAGGTGTCCATACTGGACCAGGTGCTACACCATTGACCCGAATGCCTTTTGGTGCAAAGTATCCAGATAATAGGGCAGTGAAAGTTGATATTGCACCGTTAGTTACGGCGTAATCAAAGAATGAAACAGAAGGATTAAATGAATTCACGGAAGAAGTTGTAACAATTGTACTGCCAGGCTCTAGGTATTTTTCAGCTTCTTTCACGGATTCATACATACTGATAATATTTACTTGGAAGGTGTCTCTTACTTGTTGCATTGGTAGATCTTCAAGCTTTTCATGAGCAATTTGTTGCGCCGCATTTAAAACTAAAATATCTAGTGCACCAAAGGCCTTAACAGTTTCTGACACAATTTTAGCGCCATTTCCCTCTTCCTTAAAATCGTATGGTAATAAGAGTGCTTTACGACCTTCTTTTTCAATCAACTCTTTTACTTCCTCAGCGTCTGATTCTTCGCCTGGTAAGAAATGGATGGCCACATTGGCACCTTCTCTTGCGAAAGCGATCGCTACCGCTCGACCAATACCTGAATCTCCTCCTGTAATTAGCGCATTACGACCGGTTAGTTTTCCTGAACCTTTATAAGTGTTTTCACCACAGTCAGGTACAGGTTTCATTTTATTTTGCAGAGCCGGTCCCTCTTGGTCTTGCTTGGGGAATCCATCTTTATGATATAGTTCCTTTGGATTTTTTAAGTTAGACATATGAAATTCCTCCTATATGACCTATCCAATATTAGTTATATTATTCACTATAACAACGCTTTATTAGATTTGCAAATATTTACCCATATTCTTACAAGGCGTTATGCGATTTCCTCTATTAATCTTCAATGTGCATACAAAAGTTTTGTAAAAGGAAGATGCATTAAATAAAAGACACAGGGTATAGTATAAGTATGAATCATTGAAAGGCAAAATGGTTGAAAGTTGTATACACTGACTAAAGGAAGGATTGTAGTAATAAGGAATGTACAATTAAATAGCCCATGACACCGACTCTAAGTCTGTCATAGGCTATTTGTTTATTTATAAGTAAAACTCGGTGACTATTTATTTAAGAGGCTTGCAGCAGCCCTATCTAGGTAAACGGCCACATTAGGATGTTCTTGTAACAGGCTTGCAGGTACCTCTTCAGTCACAGGACCTTCAACCATATCCTTAACTGCTTGTGCTTTAGATTCACCAAAAGCGAGTAGTAGGATACGTTTAGATTGCATAATAGACGCTAAGCCCATAGAGAAAGCTTTGGTTGGTACATCTTCTATAGAATCGAAGAAACGAGCATTTGCTTGAATAGTACTTTCTGCTAAGTCTACTAACTGTGTTTTCATATGGCGAGAAGCACCTGGCTCGTTGAAACCGATATGCGCATTTTGTCCAATACCTAGGATTTGTAGGTCAATTGGATGCTCCTCTAATAGTGCATTGTAGCGAGCAATTTCTGCCTCAACATCTGTTGCTAAACCGTTAGGGATAAAAGTTTCTTTGAAAGGTTTCTTACTAAAAAGGTGCTTGTCCATAAAAGTTGCGTAACTTTGTGGATGATCAGCAGGCAAGCCAAAATATTCATCTAGGTTTAAAGCAGTTGCGTTACTAAAGTCTAAGTCAGAAGATGTTAAATATTCATATAAATCTTCTGGTGTTGAACCCGTTGCTAAACCAAAAGTTGTTGCACCGCTGGCTAATGCTTGCTCAAATTCATGGAAAACCTCTTTAGATGCTTCTTTTGCGGTATCAAAAATCTTGATATCCATAAATAATCCTCCTAAAATGTGATTTTTTGATCAATACATAATCTTTACTGTCAGTTTATCATAGAAAGATAGAAACCGGAACAAGGAAAAAGTGTCATGCTTAAGTGTGCCAAACTTACATGCTGAAATCATTGTAACCGCTTCCGATTACGAATAAGATAATAGATGAATTAAACAAAGGAGGAGAACGCTTATGTCGGAGAAAACAAAAGATTCAGGTTTAAAGGCATCGGTTCAAAAATTAGGTTCTTATTTATCTAGTATGGTTATGCCCAATATCGGGTCATTTATTGCTTGGGGGATTATTACAGCACTGTTCATTCCAGATGGGTGGATGCCAAATGAAGCACTAGCAAACTTAGTAGGTCCAATGCGTGACTACCTACTACCAATTTTAATCGGTTATACCGGTGGTTCCATGGTTTATGGTCAACGTGGGGCTGTAACTGGTGCCATCGCCACAATGGGTGCGGTTGTAGGGGCCTCAGAAATTGTAACAGGTCAAGCAACAGTGCCAATGTTTATTGGAGCAATGGTTTTAGGTCCTTTAGGTGGTTGGGCCATCAAGAAATTTGATGAGAAATTTCAAGATAAAATCCCGTCAGGTTTTGAAATGTTGGTTAACAACTTCTCAATCGGGATTATCGGTTTCTTATTAGTATTAGTTGGTTTCTATGCAGTTGGGCCATTCGTTTCAGGAATGACAACCATCTTTGCAACAGGTGTAGACTGGATTATTCAAAGACGATTACTACCATTGGCTAATGTATTTATCGAGCCAGCCAAGATTCTATTCCTTAATAACGCATTGAACCATGGTATTCTAACGCCATTAGGGTCACAACAAGTAGCAGAAACAGGTCGTTCAATTCTTTACCTATTAGAAGCCAACCCAGGTCCTGGTCTAGGTATTCTATTAGCCTTTACTGTATTTGGAAAAGGCTCAGCAAGATCATCAGCACCGGGTGCGATTATTATCCACTTTCTAGGTGGTATTCATGAAATCTACTTCCCATATGTGATGATGAAACCTTTATTATTCCTAGCCGTTATTGCTGGTGGGGTATCAGGTACATTAACTTTCCAACTATTAAACGCAGCCTTAACTGGTCCAGCATCACCAGGTTCAATCATTGCTATCCTTGGTATGACAGCACCAGGTGCATACATCGGTGTTATCGGTGGAGTATTAGTTGCAACACTTGTTTCATTCTTGGTAGCGGCACCAATTATTAAAATGGACCGTGAACAAGACCAAGACAACTTTGAAGAAAGCCAAGCGGCGGCTAAAGCAGCCAAAGCAGATTCAAAAGGCCAATCTTCTGAGGAAACAAATGCTGGCTCAGCGTCAGTTGAAGGTGAAATTCCTGCACCAGAAGATATTAACAGCATTATTTTCGCATGTGACGCAGGTATGGGATCTAGTGCCATGGGTGCCTCATTGTTACGTAAGAAAGCGAAAAAATTAGGTTATGACATGTCTATCACAAATACGGCTATTTCGAAATTAGAAAATCAAGCAGGTGTCCTTGTTATCACTCAAGAAGAATTGACTGATCGAGCTAAGCGACAAGCACCTTTAGCATCTCACGTATCTGTGGGTAACTTCTTAGATGGTGACCGTTATGATGAAATTTTAGGTGAAATGCAGGTAGCATCTGAAGAAGAGACGAGCCCAGCAGCACCGGTAAGTCCAGCAGCCACTACAACAGATGATGTTCATGCAGATGTGCGGTTAATTCAAGTGCCTTTCCATGAAGATAAACCATCAGCTTCAGTTATGGCAGCTTCAAACTTACGTAATGAATTGAAGAAAGCGGGATCTGACCTTGTAGCTGAAGCAGTACCTTTTGCACAATTACAAAATAACTCGCAAACCTTGATTATCGTTGATGCAGACACGGTTCACCCTGCTAAAGAAGTGGCACCGGAAGCACAATTTGAAGAAGTTTCGAAATTATATGAGCAAAACCAGTACAACAAGCTGTTAAATAAGGTAAATTAGTCATATCGAAAACATGTAGGTTTTGACTAAGGGAGCGATGGAAGTGTATTTTACAGAGCGAGAAAAGAGCATCTTGAATTTGTTGCTGGCCTATCCAAAAGGTGTGACCCAAAAAGACATTCAAGATGAACTCGATATAAGCAAACGCACAGTGTATCGTGAAATTAGCCATATTGAAGAGTCGCTTAGACAGTTGAACTTGCGGTTAGACAAGCCAAGAAATGAAGGGTATTACTTAATTGGTAGCGATGAGGATAAGGCGGCGTTGAGGGACCAGCTCAATGCCCATCCTTATGGTGACTTATCTAAGGCCCAACGACAAAATGCCATTGCCTTAATGGTCTTGTCGGGTCAAGGGATTAGCACAGTTGAAGCCATGGCCTATGATTTTTCCGTCAGTGTACGGACGCTCAACACGGATATGGCTAGTGTAAAAGCCAGTTTGAGTGAATATGATATTCAAATTGAAAGCTCTAGTCATGCTAATTTGAAGGTGAAGGGTGAAGAGACGGTTATCCGGCAATTAATTGTCAATTTGTTGGATTACAATATCAAGGAAATTGATTTCTTTCTGTATTTCAACCAAATGACTGAACAAGGGCAACTGCCCCATTCAGAGGATGCCTTTTTCATCCAGATAATCCCGAGTGACATATATGAAATTGCTTACCAGATATTTAAGTCGAACTTGATTCACCAAAAGTTGTCCAACTTACCAGATAACCAATTGAAGACGATTATCCTGAGTTTTGTGGTGAATATTTTCCGTATCCAACAAGGGCACAGTATTCATAGTGAAATCCTAGCTAAAGACCAATCGAGTCATTTCATCCGCTTGTCTCATCAAATGTATGAGATTATTGCCAAGGAAATGAAGCTGGCCATTGATTTCAATGAACGCCATATGTTTGCGCGTCAGTTGGAAGGGATGAATTTCAACCGACCACAAAATATCTTCTCCAACAACTTTGATACGGAATTGTCCTATCGGGTGGCGGAGTTAACTAGAAAAATTTCGACCAAAACAGGTTACGATTTTAGACAGGACAACCGCTTGTTTGAAGACTTATTGACCCATTTAAATGCGGCCTTAAAACGTTTAGACCAAGCGATTACTAGTGATGATATTATCTTAGATAAAATGATTGCAGGCTACCCTAATTTACATGAAGCAGTGGACCTATCATTGAAAGAGGTCTTTCCGGATATTACCTTTACTAAGGAAGAGATGGCTTATATTATTATCCATTACGCCTCGTCTATTGAGCGCCAGCCGATCTCCCGCAACTTGAAGATTGTCATCCTAAGTGCTGGCGGGTTTGGTACCAGCAAAATCTTGGAGAGCCGTTTTTCCAATAAGATTCCAGAAGTGAAGCAGTTGGATATTGTGAAGGTTTCGCAGATGTCCAAGGTCGATTATGACCAGTATGATTTGATTTTATCGACTAGTTTCCTGGCAGGCTTTAATTATCCATATCAGGTGATTTCGCCCTTACTTTTGGATGATGAGATTATGGCGATTCGGCAAGAAATTAAACACTTATCGCAGTCAAAAGAGCGTACCCAGGCGAGTCAACAGGCAAATGGGTCAGCGGACATGCAGTTTGAACGACTTTATCAATTGGTCAACACGGCCAATAAGATTCTCGAGAAATTTGATATTCACCAAATTCAATCTAAGGAAACAGTTGAAGCTAGTTTGTTAGAAATCATCCAGGGATTATCTGACCAAGTGGTGGAGGAACCTGACCGAGTGACGAAACGAGTGATTCAGCGCTATCTGGAAGCGCCCATTGGGATACCGCATTCAAACATTGCTTTATTCCACTCGACCAACCCACAAGTCAAGGAAGCCTTCTTCTCCATATATGAATTAGACCGACCGTTTGAAATATTGGGCATGGACCGGACGACAATTGAATTGAAACGAATCTTGTTATTACTAGCCCCAGAACCATTATCTTGGGAAAATGAACTATTGCTGGGTAAGATATCCTCTTCCATTATTGATAATGATTTGAACACGGAAATCTATAGAAGTGGGACAAAGGCCATCGTATTACAACTATTGAGTGCATTGTTTGTAGAAGAAACCACCACATTTGAATAAAGGATGAGACAAAAAGGGTGCGAGTGCGAGAGCCCGTAACTTTAAGTTACAAGTGAGATTAAAAAGGGTGCGAACTCAATACTGGGTGAGCGCAAGGAAACTAAGTCTGGACTTTACAGTTCAGCTCAAGCAAAAGAAGGATGTGATTGAATGGAATTGAAAAAAGAGTTAATTCAGTTGAATAATACATTTACAACAAAAGAGGAAGCCATTCGCGCTGCTGGCCAATTATTGGTACAAGACGGTGCGGTAGATGCTGATTATGTAGAGGGTATGATCGAGCGTGAAGGCATTGTGTCTACATACATGGGCAATTTTGTCGCTATCCCACATGGTACAGACGATAGTAAAAACCACGTCAACCATACGGCAATTTCTTTTGTGCAAGTGCCAAAGGGCGTTAACTTCTCTGATAATAGTAAAGAAGAGAAATTAGCTGTGGCTATTTTTGGAATTGCTGGCGTTGGTGATGATCACTTAGATTTATTGTCTAAAATTGCAGCCTACTGTTCAGATGTGGCGAATGTTGTCCGTCTAGGAGATGCAAAAACGGCTGAAGAAGTTATTGATATGTTGAAGGAGGTTGAAGCATAAATGAAAGCTGTACATTTTGGTGCTGGCAATATTGGTCGTGGATTTATAGGTGAAATCTTACATAAGAATGGGTTCGACATCACCTTTGTCGATATCAACGAAACGTTAATCGATGCCTTAAACGACCGTGATAGTTACGAAATTGAATACGCTGATGATGCGCACCAACGTTTAACTGTTTCTGGTTTCAGTGGTTTAAACAACGGTAAAGAACCTGAAGCGGTAGCTGAAGCAGTAGCTGAAGCAGATATTGTGACAACTGCTATAGGACCTAATATCTTACCTTATATTGCTGAATTAATTGCCAATGGGGTTAAGTTACGCCGGGAAAATGGCGACACTCGTCAAATGGACATTATCGCATGCGAAAATATGATCGGTGGGACTGATTTCTTAAATGAGAAAGTGTCAGCTTATTTCGATGAGGCTGATCGTATCTACGTTGACCAATATATTGGTTTCCCCAATGCGGCAGTTGACCGTATTGTCCCAATGCAAAGTCACGAAGATCCTCTGTTTGTATCCGTTGAGCCATTCTCTGAATGGGTTATCGACCAAACTAAGGTTAAAGGGACGCAAATCAAGCTAGAGGGCGTATTATACGTTGAAGATTTACTACCTTATATCGAACGTAAACTATTCTCTGTAAACACCGGGCATGCAACGACAGCTTATACAGGTAAACACTATGGTTACGAAACAATTGACCAGGCCTTAAAAGACGACAATGTCTTACAACAATTACAAGCAGTGCTAGCAGAAACTGGTGCCTTATTAGTTGAAAAATGGGGCTTTGACCAAGAAGCACACGCAGCTTATGCCAACAAAATCGTAGGCCGTTTCCAAAACAGCCATATTTCAGATGCTATTACACGTGTTGCCCGTACACCAATCCGTAAATTAGGTTACGACGAACGCTTTATCCGTCCAATTCGTGAGACAAAAGAACGTGGCCTAGCTTACGACGCTTTACTTGAAACAGTCGCATACATTTTTGAATACAGTGACGCAGACGATGAACAAAGCCAAGAACTGCAAAAAATGTTAGCAGATCAACCACTTGACCAAGTTATTCAAACGGTCACTGGTCTTGAAGACGCTGACTTAGTAGCTGAAATTGCTAGTAAAATTAAATAATGATCCAGGCAGGTTATTTTGAAATAACCGTATTAAGATGGGGATTGCAATGTCCGGTTGCAATCCCCTTTTTCAATGATTTGTGATAGTTATAACCGTTCAATATACGACGGAAATCGATATCTTTAAATAATTGATATGGAGGAGATTAAAAGGTAAAGTGGCTATAACTCATTGGATAGAGACCGCATAGTTTTTATCAGAAAGGACGGTGGCATATGGTTGATTTTCAACCTTCAAATATTTTTCAATCCTTGCCAAGTCAATATTTCTCAAGTTTAACAGCAGCGATATCGGACCTTAAGAGTCGCTATGATGACGTGATCGATTTAGCGGTTGGGACGCCAGATTTACCGGCACCACAAGCCCTGAAAGAGGTGTTACGGTCGGCTATCGATAATCCGAAATATGACCGGTATGGCCCGTATCGCGGGGAAGACTTGCTAAAGCAAGCGGTGGCCAAGTTTTACCACCATCAATTTGGGGTAGACATTGATCCAGAAACAGAAGTGGCTCTATTCCACGGGTCTAAAGAGGCCATTATGAAGGTGAGTCAGGTCTTAGTCAACAAGGGGGACGGAATTTTACTGCCCAATCCTACCTATCCAGACTATCTATCGGCCATTGGTTTAACCCAAGCGGATACGATTTTTATGGACCTACTGGCGGAAAATAATTACCTGGTTGATTTTGACCAGGTTGCCCAAGGGGACCGCGACCGTGCTAAGGTCATGTACCTGAATTACCCCAACAATCCAACGGGCGCTTTAGCCACGCCGGGATTTTTCGAGGACACGGTGGCTGTAGCCAAGGACAACAAGATTTTCGTGGTTCATGACTTTGCCTACGCTCCGTATGTTTTTGACCAGGCACCCCCCCTATCATATCTTGAAACCCCGGGTGCTAAGGCAGTTGGTCTTGAGCTATTTTCTCTATCCAAGTTTTACAACATTCCAGGTTGGCGCGTCGGTTTCGCAGTGGGTAACCCGCAAGTAGTCGGCTATCTGAACAGCTTGCAGGACCATACGACAGTTGGTATGTACGGGGCTATCCAGGAAGCCGTCGCAGCTTTATTAGCGGACGAAGATCAAGACTTTACTAGCAAAATGAAAGCCACTTACCAAGCTAGACGGGACGCGGTCATTCGGGAATTTGACCAAGCAGGCATTCAAGTGACGCCATCCAAAGGGACCATTTACCAATGGATGCAGACACCAAAAGGGGTGGATGCAGAAACTTTTGTGCAAATTCTTGCTGAAGAAGTGCATGTGGCAGTGGCGCCGGGTAATGGTTTTGGTACTGCAGGTCAGGGGTATATCCGAATTGGCTTAATCGCAGATACAGCTATTTTGCAAGAAGCGGCTAGTAGGATTGCTCGAGTATACAAGCAATTCAATAACTAATCATTATATATGGAGGAGAATAACAGATGAAGAAACGGACTAAAGGGTTACTAACGGTATTAGGGGCGGCGACACTTGCATTAGGAGGGTGCTTTAATCCAGCAAGTGAATCAACAGCTACAAGTGAAGATGAGACGGCAACGTCGTCAGGCTTGTTAGAAGATGGCGTTCTAAAGATTGGTGTCACAGCTGGTCCCCACGAAGATATTTTTGAATTAGTAAAAGAAAGGGCAGCAGCGGATGGTTTGGATATTGAATTAGTAGTGTTCAATGATTTTATTGCACCAAATACCGCCTTAGCGGATGGTGAATTAGATCTTAACTCTATCCAAACTGGCCCTTATTTAGAAACCGTGATCGCAGATACAGGATATGAATTTACACAGGCCTTTGAAAATATCACGATTCCAATGGGGATATACTCTGAACAGTACGATACAGTAGATGAATTACAAGAAGGCGATACGATTGCAGTACCAAATACCCCTTCTCAAGAAGGTCGTGCACTTCTAGTATTAGAACGAGCTGGTGTGATTACTTTGCCTGAAGGGTTAGGCATTGCTGCTACAGTAGATGATATTGAAGAAAATCATTTGAATTTAAACTTTATTACAGGAGATCCGGCCCAATTTATCGCTCAATTACCCGATGTGGCTGCGGCAGGTATCAACTCAAATTATATTTTAGACGCCGGTTTGAGTGCAGAAGAGTTGGCCATTGCTATGGAAGATCCTGAAGATACTACATGGGTAAACTGGGTTGTATCACGTACTGAGGACGCCGAAGATCCCGTTATCGCACAACTAGAAGAATATTATAAGACAGACGAAGTTAAAACCTTTATCGAAGAAACATTCAAAGGTGCAGTAGTTGCTTCTTGGTAAAAAGTATAGCCGTTTTTATTCGACATTCATTGGTTTTTAGCTTATTCTTTACTTATAAGTATTGGAAGAGTTCAATGTTGAAGGAGCAATAAATATGCGACAAATTGCGATCCAGTTATGTTTCGACAACCAAGCTGAAGAAGCAGTTAAATACTACACTGAAGTTTTTAGTCAAAGTGAGATTACTCGTGAAATCCACTATCCAATGGCTAAAGGTGAATCTGTTGCTTACGATTTTACGATCGAAAATCAAGCATTTGCGGCTTTTAATGGGGATAGTGATTTTAAAATGAACCCCTCATTCTCTTTGATGATATCGTTAGATACTGCTGAAGAGGTAGATACTTTATATGCTAAATTAGCAAAAGGTGGAAAAGACTTGATGCCGTTGGATGCTTATCCGTTTAGCGACCGCTATGCTTGGGTAGAAGATCAATTTGGTTTATCATGGCAAATTATGCTGGCACCAGACGTGCCAAAAAACCATAAAATCCGTGTATCTCTATTGTTTGCCGGTCAGTATTGTGGTCAAGCAGAGCAAGCTTTAAAGGATTATGCCACTATTTTTCAAATGGCAGCGCCCGGCCACATCAATTATTACCAAAAAGGTGAAGCTCAAGATGGGCGTGCTAAGGTGAATTATGCCGAGTTAAATGTTGGCGACCAACAATTAGTCTTTATGGACCATGGTTTTGGTAGTGATGAAGAGTTTTCTGAAGCTATTTCCTTCTTGATTGTTGCCGGTGCGCAATCTGAAGTAGATTACTACTGGGACAAATTATCTGCCCACGAAGAATCTGAGGCGATGGGTTGGTTGAAAGACAGTCACGGTATTTCTTGGCAAGTGGTCCCACAAGCCTACTTACAAATCATGGAAACAGCCAATGAAGAACAAAAGAAACGAGTCCTAGATGCATTATTTAAAATGAAAAAAATGGATGTAGCCCGTTTAGAAAATGCCAAATTTGGTATCGGCTAACAAGCAATACGGAAGTGGACCTATGCCTATCGTGTCATAGGTCTTTTTGATTGTAAGGGTTTTTATTTTGGTTTAAAAATATTTCGATTATAATATATATAGAAATACAATTTAGAAAGGAGTCTTTTGATGGAATTAGGTTTATCAGGAAAGGTAGCGATTATTACAGGGGCCAGCCGTGGAATCGGATTTGAGACAGCTAAGTCATTAGCGAGCGAGGGGACTGACGTGACAATTGTTGCCCGCCGTGAGGATCGTCTTGTCGATGCGCAAAGAGCTATTCAAGAAATCACAGGTCGAAAAGTCCACTATGTCGTTGGGGACGTAACTGTCGAAGAAGATGCTAAAAAAGTAGTTGCTGAGACAATTGATCAATTTGGTCGTATTGATATTTTAATTAATAATGCAGGTGGATCATCAGCCCATAGTTTCGATGCGGTGGATAATGCTGAATGGCAACGAGACTTGAATATTAAAGTTTTTGGTGTAGTGAATTTTACTCGTGAAGTGTTGCCATATTTTAAGAAACAAAATTCAGGCGCTATTGTGAATTTAACTGCTATCGCCGGAAAAACACCTCCAGCTAATTCATTGCCAACGTCAACTAGCCGTGCTGCTGGTCTTGGCTTAACAAAGGAATTAAGTAAAGAATTAGGTGAGTATAATATTCGTGTGAATGCTGTATCTATTGGTTTAGTGCGTAGTGAACAAATCGAAAAACGTTGGCAAGATAACGCTCCTGATCAAACTTGGGAAGAATTTTCTAAAAGTCAATCAGCCAATACACCTTTAGGTCGTATTGGTGAAACGGTGGAAGCTGCTAATGCCATTACTTTCTTAGTATCTGATGCAGCTTCTTATATTTCAGGTGTGGCACTTAATATTGATGGTGGTGCGGCTGCAGTCATGTAAATATGTTTTACGGGTAAAGAGCTTTGTAGAAGAGGATGTTGAAATACATGAAGAATGTATATAGTATCAATATTATCAAACAAGCTTATAATGTGGATGATGGAAGTCCGCGTCATTCCTATGAAAACCAAATCTTACTTTATCATTTGGATGAAGACATGCCAAAAGAAGAATTGATTCGTTTTATCAAAGAGGATAATTTGGAAGAACCTTATGAAGTGGTTGAAGGCACTTCAATCCAATGGGCAGTTGCTAAAGTTGTTGATGTTTTTGAAGTTTTAGGACTTGAAGGTCAATTTGATGAAGGACAAGAGGTATATAGTAGATTTTTCCCGGATGACTATGATTTACCGGTTATTTTAGAAAAGTATTTCCCAGATTATGTGTTTGAGGATGCAAAAGAATAAACGTCTAGGTTGATTATCAGTGAGATAGATTAAAAAAAGGAAAAGGGCTAACTCTTTTCCTTTTTGCGTCCAAATAGAATTTGTAAGTCAATAGTAATACCATCTAATGCCATAGCTTCTGTCATTTGACTTTCGTTGGCATGCCACATTAACGGTGTCATTTGAATTAAATCGCGTATATGCTCTTTATTTAATGGTCGATATTGTTGGTAGTGGCTTTGACCAAAGTCATTGAAGGCTGCTTTAAATTTAGCAATGGACGCAGAAGTGTCGTGCTTTTGTTCATCCACTGGTAGAATGATTTTCCGTAATTCTTTTAAATAGTTAGGGCCGGGTACAATTTTTAGGGCCCAACCTTGTTCTGAAAGTGCTCGGTTTAGTTCAGCGTAGTTAGAGGGTGAAAGGATGGTAATCGTACCCTCTACTTGTCCATCTTTAAAGGGTAATTGACTTAAATCAGCAACCACCCAAAGGGCGTTGGTATAGTGTTTGGCAGCGGAAAGGATACCATCTTTAGCTAAGTCTAAGCCTAAGAATTGTGGCATTTGATCTTGATCGTTGGCCACATGTGCCTGCCAAGTTTGCGCTAGCTGGTGGAGGTGACTACCTTCTCCAGTGCCTAAGTCAATTAGGTTGCTAACTTGCGACAAGTCTACCCCTTTTTCCATTATCAGGTCTAAGATTTGATGGTAAACACCGGCGTATAGATTTGCGTCTTGCATGATTCGTTGGCGAGCAGTGAATAGGTCGCTGTTGTAGTGTGCTTCTTGGTGATTAGGTGCAAGGTTAATATAACCTTGTTTAGCGATATCAAAGCTGTGATTGTGATCGCAACGGACTTGATTATGGCTAAAAGATAGATTGCTTTTGCAGATAGGGCAGGTCATGCGCGTAGTCCAGTAATTAAATTTTTGAATTGCTTGTGTTCGTTTTGATTCCATAGGTCACCTTTTTTGAATTTGTCATAGTTCTCACTTTTATTATAGCATGTTAGAATAGACTTATTAATGATGATCCATATGTTTAATGCTGGCTGTCTTTTTTTCATGCTAGCTATTCATAATGGTTTGAGAAGTGAGGGAATATGCGAAATAGAAATAAAAGATGGCTATATAGCGCATTTATAGCGAGTGTTATGAGCCTGTTGCATGTGATGTTAGAGATGTGGTTCCCAAATCCAAGTTTTCAAGCAATTCTTGGAGATGGTATAGCGGTTCAACAAGGGATTTATTATCCAACTTTATTTATAATTTATTTTTTGATTTATACATTCATGACCTATGCTTACTATCTAGTCGATTTTCGCTTGCCAGGAACCAAAGGAACTAAGGTAATACTTTATGTTATTTCAGAGTTATTGGTCTTCTTAGTTTACCGAGCTGAACCCATGCCCCATTTAGTGGAGACGGACTGGATGATTAATCCGGTTAAAGCGATTTTAATTTTCATGATACAAGGTCAGTTGATTTACCGGCTAATGGCTCGCCAACGGTTAATGTATAAGCCAAAACCTTTTTTCTATACCAGAGGCTTACGTGTCTACATACTAGTTTTTGCGATTATGAGGCTAGTGGCTTATCTAGGCCTAGATATTTATGGAGCGGATGATGGGCAGTTACCAGTAGCTATTCTTTGGTCCGGTATTATGGGACTTTCAATTGGCTTATCTTTTGGTGCAATACAACGCTATATCATCCGGCAGAACCATATTGGCAAAACCAATCAGTTTGCCCTACAGTTCTTTGCTTGGATTGCAGTAGCCAATTATGCCATGATGTATCTACGTTATGATGTCGGCATTTTTGACTTAGTAGCTCGTTTAGGCTTGGATATCGCTGCTGTTTGGATTGCGACCTTTATCGTTCTCCATTGGCAAATCAATGAACGAACACCTGTACATTCATTGGATACAAATTCACAAATATAAGTAATTATTGGCTAGGGTCCAGTTGTCCTAGCCTTTTTCTTTTACAAAAAAACCCGCTAATAAGCTGCGGGCCATAAGGTTGTATTATGCTTCTTGTTCTTCTGCGTATACTTGGTCTAAAACTTGTTGGAATACTTCTACAGGTTGGGCACCTTGTACCGCGTATTTATCATTAAATACAAAGAAAGGGACACCTTGAACGCCAACTTCACCTGCGCGGAAGATGTCAGCTGTGGCTTCAGCTTTGAATTCGTCTTCGCTGGCTAAAATCTGACGGACTTTGTCGCCGTCTAAACCAATAGATTCAGACAAGCGAATAATAGTGTCTTCGTCGCTGATTAAAGCACCTTGTTCAAAATATGCAGTGTAGAATGCTTTGAAGTATTCGTCATCTTTGCCTTGTGTTTTCGCATATTGGAATACACGGTGGCCTGGCATGGTATCTGCCATTTTCATAATATCAAAATTGAAGTTTAAGCCAGTAGCAGCTGCCATTTGTTTGACTTGGTCGTTCATTTGTTTCGCTTCTTCAGGTGTAGTGCCCTTTAAGTCAGCAAATGATTCGTAGAAGTTCTTATTTGGATCATGTTTTGCACCAGGCATTAATTCAAATGATTTGTGCTCAATTGTAATCTCATCAGCGTGGGCAAAGTTTTCTATTGCGCGTTCTAAATGTGCTTGTCCAATGTAGCAGAACGGACATACAAAGTCAGACCAAATTGTAATTTCCATGTAGAAAAATAGCTCCCTTGTAGTGGTTTATTTATTATCGTCCCTTGATTTGTCGTTTTCAGATTCGTTTTTTTGATCATCTTGATTTTTATTCTTATCTCCATCGCCGTCAATATTAACGATAGAGGCAAATAAGTCTTCTAACTCAGTAGATTTATGGCTTTCGATACCCATGGTAACGCTCCTCTCTACAATTTACTTATAGTAAGTATTATAAGCGTGTCGATTCAGGAATGCAAAGACTAGTATCTAAGGTGAGGGGATTGCTAATACTAGGACAGGTGCTTAAATACTCGCCTTTATTAGCGATAACAAAAAGGTCAAAGAAAATGTCTACATTCCCTTTGACCTCATCTTATATATAAAATGACTGCTAAAATCTAGTATTCATAACCGTATGGGTTATCGAATAAATCTAGACCCTTCAAGTCTTCCACATTTTGTGAACCTGTTAATTGCATTACGCGTGTTAAGTCTTTTTGGAAGTAGTCAAGTACTGAGTAAGCACCTTGCCAGCCACCTAAAGCTAAACCAAATAAGACTGGGCGTCCTAAAGCAACAACGTCTGCCCCTGAAGCTAGCGCTTTGGCAACGTGTTCACCACGACGTACACCTGAATCAAAGACGATTGGTACACGTTTGTTTACACGTTCAGCAATAGCTGGAAGGGTGTCAAATGAACCTGGAGCTTCATATAGTTGACGAGCACCGTGGTTAGATACCCAGATACCTGATGCACCAGCTTTGATTGCCATATCTGCATCTTCTGGGTGTTGAATACCTTTAACGAATACTGGTAATCCAGAATGAGCGGCGATTTCCTCAATATCTCTTGGTGAGATTTTTTGTTTTGAAGCACCGTAGATATTGTTTAATGACATACCTTCTGCTGTACCACGTAAGTAACGTTGAACAATTGGCATACCAAATGGGTAAACGAATTTATTCTTCACATCACGGTCACGGTTTCCAGAAACAGTTGAGTCAGCTGTAAGGATGATAGCAGTTGCACCATCAGATTTAGCTTCGTCTAAGATATCACGGTTTTGTTGGTCATCTTTAGCCATATAGATTTGGAACCAACGGGGTCCGCCATTTAAGCCTTCAGAAATTTCTTCAAATGTTGCACCAGAATAAGCTGAGATGGACATAATTGTACCAAATTCTGAAACTGCACGTGCAGTACCAGCTTCTTTAGTAGTGTGGGCTAAACCATGTGCAGCAATTGGTGCCATGATGAATGGGGCTTTAATTTTATGACCTAAAATTTCAGTACTTGTATCGGGCGCTTCAACATCTTGCGCTAGACGTGGGTATAGTAATTTATGTTTCCAAGCACGGTCATTAGCGCGTTTAGTCCACTCATCACCAGATGCACCGGCAATATAGTTAAAACCACCATGTGGTACCACTTTACTTGCTTCTTCTTCTAAGTCGTAAGTATTGACAACATCAATGTACTTGATTTCACTAGGTGCATTATATTCAATGTCATTGTTATTCATTATATTCTCTCCTCCTAAATGTAAAATAAATAGAGCAAGACAAATCTATCAACATTCCTATTTTAGCGCTTATGATGTCAAAAAGGAAACGGTTTAATGGTTTATAAATCATTTGAAATCAACTTCTGCAAAGTATCCTTAAGAAAACCTTGAATTGTTACGTTTTCATAAATATTCAAAGAAATTTTATATCATGTTGAATGAAAAAAGAATACAAAAATGTTTCTAAAAAGCAAGAAAAAAGACCAGAGAACCTGGTCTTTAGGTATAGCGAATAATATTAGTTTAGTGATTTAGATCATGGCTAAGATGATGAAATTAGCTAAGAACAAGAATGATGCACCCCATAAGATTGGATGAATTTCTTTTGTTTTCCCTAGTGCTACTTTCACGATGCAGTAAGTGATGAATCCTGCTGCAATACCATATGAGATTGAGTAAGCATAAGCCATAAATACTGAAGCGAAGAAGGCAGGAATTGCAACCTCTAAGCTAGTCCAATCAATCTCACGAATAGCTGACATCATCATAATACCAACGATGATTAAGGCTGGTGCAGTTGCAGCACTTGGTACTAAACCAACGAAAGGTGAGATGAAAGCACATAAGAATAAAGCAATAGCAACAAATACAGATGTTAAACCTGTACGGCCACCTATGGAAATACCTACAGTAGATTCAGCATATACAGTTATATTTGAAGTACCGAAGACCGCACCTAATGAGGTACCAACAACGTCACCAAAAAGTGCTTTATCTAATTTAGTGTTCATGACGCTTGATTGATCCATATTATCAATGTCTTCTTTAGTAAAGATACCCGAAGCGCGACCTGTTCCAATGAAGGTACCAATTGTATCGAATACATCAGATAAAGAGAAAGCAAAGATTGTCATGATTACTAATGGGTAACGGGATGGATCAGCAAAAAGTGATAGTAATCCTTCTTTACCAAAGGCTGCTCCGAAAGTAACACCCAAGTCTTGGAAGGCAGCGCCTAAACCAGATTGGTCGAAGTTGACAGTGGCTAAAGCAGCTGGGTTTAAAATAACGTAGATAGTTGAAACCGCGATGATACCAATTAAGATCGCACCTTTTACATTTTTCAATAATAAAATGATGGTTAGGATTAGGCCGAATAATGCTAATAATGAAGTTTGGTCTGTAAAAGTAGAAATTTCTGGTAGTGTTGACCCAGTAGAGTTGATTGTCGCTAGACCGCCTTCGAATACAGATTGAGTGGCATCAAATGGTTGACCGTTAACAGCTGTGATGTTTGCTGCTTCAGTTGTAAAGTTGATGAAACCGGCATTTTTAACACCAATGTAAGCAACGAATAAACCAACACCAGCACCAATTGCATGTTGTAATGAGTCTGGAATTGCTTTAATAATTAATTGACGGAATTTAGTTACTGTGATGAAGATGTTGAATAAACCACAGATAAATACCATTGCCAACGCTTCTTGCCAAGTAAAGCCCAGTGAGAAAACTACTGTATAAGTAAAGAAAGCATTTAATCCCATACCTGGTGCCAATGCGTAAGGTACGTTAGCAAATAATCCGATAAATAATGTCGCTAAAGCTGATGAAATAATGGTTGCTAAGAATACTCCTTGGTAAGGCATACCTGTTTGAGATAAAATTGCTGGGTTTACAAAAATGATGTAACTCATTGCAAAGAAGGTTGATAAACCGGCAATCAATTCAGTTGAAAAGTTTGACCCATTTTCCTTCAATTGGAAAAATTCCTCTATTTTTTTCACTTTTCTTGCTCCTTTTATGAATTTAATTAACTACTCCTATCATTATAAAGACTCGAGAGGAAAAATCAATACTAAACACGAATGTTTAGTTAATTTATTTTTCAATCGTTCGCAAAAATTTTTATGTATAAATTCCGCTTATTCACGGGCAAAAAAAGCCTTTTACACGTTGTTAAACTAATAAAATCATTTTTACTAGTGATAAGGATGATTATGGTGAGTAATTTGATGCACGTATGCTAGAATGAAGATAGCAAAAAGAGCCGCAGTTAATATAGGAGGTCAGCCATGGCTAAAGTAACGAATTTAACGTTACGTCACAAAACGTTGTATAAGTTATTTGTTCGCAATTTTACAAAGGAAGGGACTTTCAAATCGATTATTCCAGAGCTTCAACGTTTAAAAGATTTGGGCGTAGACATTATTTTACTGCAGTCTATCTTTCCAACTACTGACTTGAGGGTTGCTGATAATTTGAAAGGTAATCCAATGATCGTGAAAAATATTTCTGAGGTTTCCCAGCAGTATGGGAGCCTAGATGATTTTCAAGAATTAGTGGACAGTATCCATGAGATGGGGATGCAAGTGATGTTAAACCTACAATTATTCCATTTGGCAAAGGATTCGGAGTTAGTTAAAGAACATCCTGAATATTTCTTACATAATGAACAGGGCGAAATGATTTCTCGATTGGACATCTATGATAGTTCCTACGATTTAGACTATACCAACCCTAAATTATGGGATTACATCATTGAAAATCTAAAATATTGGGCTAAATTTGTGGATGGGTTTGCGGCAAACCATGCCCAACTGGTTCGTCCTGAATTTTGGGCGTCAGCACGGGCTGAAGTGGAAGATGTTCATCCATATTTCTATTGGGTGGCTGCAACCATGCCTTTATCAATCCTAACGAAGTTACAACAAATGAATATGCCTTATTGGACAGAAGGGGAATTATATCCTAACTTTGACGTAGTTGATCAAATTCCAGGTTCCTTCTATAAAAATCGTTTTTATCATGGAGATTTGTCCTTGGAAAACTTTGTTGGTACCTTAAATTACCAAGAGTTGATGTTGCCAAATACATACGTAAGTATGCATTCTTTAGAATTTGAGGAATTCCCACGCTTTGCAGAATGTGTTAAACCAGGTAGTGAACTAGAAAATTGGACAGCTTTTTCCTTTTTCCAAAAAGGGATAGCCAGCGTATTTATGGGACAGGAGTATGGATCAAAAGAACGATTTAACTTCCAAAGCGGTGAGATGATTAACTGGACTATTAATCAAGATTTAACCCCATTGATCAATCGAATGTCACAAATTAAGAAACGAGAAGTTTGTAAGAGTGGTTACTATACGATTATGCCAGCAGGGGAAGCGACTGTAGTCCTTTCTTACCATTATTATAACCAACATTTGTTTGGGGTATTCAAGTTAAAAGAAGATGGCCAGCCCGCTACGATTGAATTAGGTATACCCAACGGTGAATATAAGAATGAAATTACTAAAGAAAGTTACCGGGTTGTCAATGGCCGTGTAACCTTGGGTGAGAAGCCGGTCATTATTTCTTATGAAGGTGACATGCAACTGCCGGAGTACTTTAAAGAAGACGGAGGAAATGTATAGATGTATAAATTAATCGCGTTTGATATTGATGGGACTTTAGTCAACTCAAAGAAAGAGGTCACACAAGCGACCAAGGAAGCCTTACATAAATTGCATGATGCGGGTATTCATGTAGTTATCTCATCGGGTCGACCTTACAAAGGTGTATTATTAAATGCAGATTTAGTTGGCCGTGAAATCGTACCATTTGTTTCTTGTTTTAATGGTGGCTTAGTAAAAGAAGTAGCAACTGATCGTACCGTCTTTTCACATGCCTTAACCAACGGTGAATTACAAAGTTGGGTTGAATTAGCAAAGGCACACGATTTAGATGTGCATGCCCACGATGATCAATATGTGATTGTACAAGATGCACCTAAAGATCAATATGTAGATGTTGAGTCTAAATTGAATGAGATGCCAATCAGAACAGTTGATTTCTTTGATGGGGAAGTTACGGCACCAAAAGTGATGATTACTGCTGAACCAGGAAAATTAGATACTTTTATCGCAACATTGGACCCTGAATTGTTCGAAAAATACTCGATCATGAAATCTGAGCCATTCTTCTTAGAAATTATGCCAAAAGGCGTTGACAAAGGAGAAGCTTTAGCTAAGTTAGCAGAAAGCTTAGGTATTGATCAAAGTGAAACAATGGCCTTTGGTGATCAAGCGAATGATTTATCCATGATTAAATGGGCTGGTTGTGGGGTTGCGATGGGTAATGCAATTGATGAATTAAAAGACAATGCCCAATACGTAACAGCATCCAATGATGATGAAGGGATTGCAAAAGCATTAGAAAAATTGGTCTTCGCCACAGAATAAAATTTTGCGTGACCAATAAGTTCTAACGGCTATAAATAGTGATTTTAGAGAATTTTTGTTATACTGACAGTATGACAAGCTGTTAGCTTTAAATGAGAAATTGAACAGATTTTTAAGGAGTGAAATGAATGTTTGACAACACGGATATTTTAGCAACAAACGCTATTCGTGCTTTAAGCACAGATATGGTGGATAAGGCGAATTCTGGACACCCAGGTTTACCTTTAGGTGCTGCACCAATGGCATATGCCCTATGGTCTAAACACCTGCGTCAAAACCCACAACACAGTAAGTGGACTAACCGCGACCGATTTGTATTATCGGCTGGACATGGTTCCGCAATGCTTTATAGCTTACTTCACTTATCAGGATTTGATGTATCTTTAGAAGATACGAAAAACTTCCGTCAATTCGGTTCGAAAACCCCTGGACATCCAGAGGTACACGTAACTGACGGTGTAGAAGCAACAACAGGTCCATTAGGTCAAGGTTTTGCTAATGCAGTTGGTATGGCTATGGCTGAAGCGCATGACGCGGCTATTTACAACAAAGATGATTTCAATGTTGTGGATCATTTTACTTACACCCTAGTTGGTGACGGTGACTTAATGGAAGGTGTGACGCAAGAAGCAGCATCTCTAGCTGGTCATTTAAAACTGAACAAATTAATTGCTTTATACGATTCAAACGATATTTCATTAGATGGTCCTACTTCTAAGGCCTTCACTGAAAATGTTGGTGGTCGTTTCAAAGCTTACGGCTGGGAACACATTTTAGTAAAAGACGGTAATGATTTAGAAGCAATCAATACTGCAATTGAACAAGCTAAAGCTAACACTGATCAACCTACATTAATTGAAATTAAAACAATTATTGGTTTCGGTGCTGAAAAACAAGGTACTTCTGGCGTTCACGGTGCGCCATTAGGTGTTGAAGGCTCTACTTTCGCTAAGAAAAAATTTGGCTGGGACTACGATGCATTTGATATTCCACAAGAAGTTTATGACCGCTTCAATGAAGTCGTAGCTTCTCGTGGTCAATCTGAAGAAGAAGCTTGGAACAAGCTATTTGCTGACTATAAAGCAGCTTACCCAGACTTAGCGGCTCAATATGAACGTGCTTATGCAGGTAAATTACCTGAAGGTTGGGAAGCTAACATCCCTGTTTATGAAGTAGGCGATAAAGCAGCAGCAAGTCGTAAAACCTCTCAAGCAGCTATTCAAGAAATTGGTAAAGCTTTACCAGAATTCTGGGGTGGGTCAGCTGACTTATCTTCATCTAACAACACAATGAACGATGCAGACGAAGAATTCCAAGCAGGTTCATACCAAGGCCGTAACATTTGGTATGGTGTGCGTGAATTTGCAATGGCTGCAGCTATGAACGGTATTGCTTTACACGGCGGTTCTAAAACATACGCAGGTACATTCTTCGTATTCTCTGACTACTTACGTCCAGCAGTTCGTTTAGCGGCAATCTCTAAATTACCAGTGACTTATGTATTTACGCATGACTCAATTGGTGTTGGTGAAGATGGTCCTACTCATGAACCAGTTGAACAATTAGCTTCATTCCGCGCAATGCACAACGTAAATGTTGTTCGTCCTGCAGACGGAAACGAAGTAGGTGTGGCTTGGAAATTAGCTTTAGAATCAGAAGAAACACCAACAATGTTAGTCTTAAGTCGTCAAGACTTACCGGTTATTGAAGGTACTAAAGAAAACGCTGAAGAAGGCGTTCGTAAAGGTGCTTACGTGATTTCACCAGCTGCTGGCGAACAAGAAGGTGTCTTAATCGCGACTGGTTCTGAAGTGAGCTTAGCGATTGAAGCGCAAACGCAATTAGCCGAAGAAGGCATCAACGTATCTGTTGTTTCTATGCCGTCTCAAGAAATCTTCGATGCACAAGACGAAGCTTATAAAGAGTCTGTATTGCCAAAAGCAATCACTAAACGTGTAGCTGTTGAAATGGGTTCTTCATTCGGATGGGCTAAATACACTGGCTTAAACGGTGCAATTGTTGGTATTGACCGCTTTGGTGCTTCAGGTAAAGGTGCTTTAATCCAAGAAGAATACGGCTTTACACCTGAAAATGTTGCCAATACTTATAAGGGTTTAGCTGACTAATTCGTCAGCTACCGCCTTTGTCACTACGACAGTTATGAATTAGCTAACAGGAGGCTTTTGAAAAAATGAAATTTTTCTTAGATACTGCAAACATTGATGAAATTAAACGAATTAATGACTTAGGTTTAGTTGACGGTGTAACAACTAACCCATCTCTAGTGGCTAAAGAAGGACGCGATTTTGAAGAAGTAATTAAAGACATCGCTGGTACAATTGATGGTCCAGTTTCTGCTGAGGTTACTGGTTTAACTTACGAAGAAATGGTTGAAGAAGCACATGCAATCGCTAAATGGGCTGAC
Source organism: Aerococcus viridans (assembly GCF_001543285.1). Classification (NCBI taxonomy): domain Bacteria; kingdom Bacillati; phylum Bacillota; class Bacilli; order Lactobacillales; family Aerococcaceae; genus Aerococcus; species Aerococcus viridans. The sequence continues at coordinate 2,142,285 of NZ_CP014164.1, read as the reverse complement.
AACGTTGTTGTTAAAATCCCTATGACCGAAGCTGGTTTGAAAGCTGTTAACACACTTTCTAAAGAAGGTATCAAAACAAACGTTACCTTGATTTTCTCAGTTTCTCAAGGTTTAATGGCGGCTAAGGCTGGTGCAACTTACATTTCACCATTTATCGGTCGTATCGATGACTTAGGTCAAGACGGCTTGAAATTAATTGCTGAATTACGTGAAGTATTAGATATCTACGGTTACGAAGCTGAAATTATTGCGGCATCTATCCGTCACATTGTCCACTTTGAAGGTTCTGCTTTAGCGGGCGCTCACATTGGTACTATTCCAGGTAGCCTATTCCCTAAATTATGGGGTCACGTCTTAACTGACAAAGGTATCGAAGGCTTTACAGCTGACTGGGAAGCTTACCAAAACCGCGACAAATAATTTATTATCAAAAGATCAACATCAATTGAAGGAAGGGCGATTGTGATGGATGAGGTTAGACGTATCTTTCAAACCTACGAACCACGCCCTCTCGACGTTGAAAAAGCATATGCCGTCTTAATCCCTCTAGCCAAATTGGACGGGGAATGGCATATTTTATTCGAACACAGGGCAAACGGCATTTCCCAAGCTGGGGATGCCGCTTTTCCTGGTGGTCGGGTAGAAGCGGGCGAAGGGTTTGAGCAAGCCGCGGTCCGTGAAACGACGGAGGAGTTGGGGCTAAGCCCTGATAAGATCGACGTGGTTGGGGAAATGGATTATATTGTCATGGGCAAACGAATGATCGGTTGTTATGTTGGTGAATTAGCCATTGAAAGTTTGGATGTTTTGGCCCTCAATAAGTATGAAGTGGACCATGTTTTTACCATCCCTTTGCGTGAGTTGAAGACCATGATACCTGACGTCCATTATGTGGCCCACCACCAGCAAGTGGCGGATGATTTCCCTTTTAACCTAATTCCAGGTGGGAAACAATATAATTTTAGTCGATCTGAACAAGGGGAAATTCTTTTTTACAATATTCAAGGGGAACATTTATGGGGAATGACTGCTAAATTAACTGCCCGTTTTGTGGATATACTGAAGGGTAAACATCTTTCATTTAATCAGGATGACAAGGAAGGCTAGCTCAATGTTAGCCTTTTATTTTTGGGCGGATTCGTGGTATGATAACGCCACATATATTATAAATTTAGATATCGAGGTTTATTATGGATCATCAAAAAGAACGGACCGCCAGATTAACTGTGATTAGTTTGATGTTGGCGATTTTAATTATTCAAACTTTTGTTCCTGGAATAGGCTATATCCCGATTGGACCAGTCCAGGCAACAATTATTCATGTAACAGTTATTATCGGTGCTAGTTTATTTGGACCACAAACTGGACTTATCCTCGGTGCTTCTTGGGGTATTTTGCGGATGATCAAGGCGGCGATTGTGCCAGATATCATGTCAGTGGTATTCTTGAACCCTTTGGTATCCGTTATTCCGAGGATGTTAGTTGGTTTGATTTCAGGTTGGTTAGCTGTCTATCTTGATGGTAAGGTAAAAGATAGAACAAAATTTATCATTACAGGTGTTATCGGCTCTATTGTGAATACAGTTACTGTTTTAGGTGCGATTTACCTATTTTCAGCAGAAGCTTATGCGAATGCGCTAAATATCCCAACATCTGCTTTAATTGCTACTTTTTTAGTTACTATTGGTAGTAATGGTTTATTAGAAGCTGTCACTTCAGGGATTTTAACGCCTATTCTATCGTTACCCTTAAGTAAATTACTTAAAAGGTCCGGAATGAATGATTAAATGGAGGTCAGATTTATGACACAAGTAACTTGCAAACGAACAAAGGCAGTACAATCACATCGAATTATGCCTAATCAAACCAATTTCTACAAAAACATGTACGGGGGTCAATTGTTATATATTATGGATAACGTGGCGTCTGTTTCGGCGGGTCGACTGACAGATTTTGGTACTATGACTGCCAACATGGATAATATTAATTTCTTAGCCCCCTTACCAGAAGGGGATATTGCCCACGTTGAAACTTATGTAACAGGTGCCGGTAAACGGTCAATGGAGATTTTTGCTAAGGTAATTGGCGAAAATCGCACAGGCGAGCGGTACTTAGCTGCGACTGCCTTTTTAACCTACGTGGTCTTGAAAGATTATGTAGATGACGACTATCACTTACCAGAAGTTGTGCCACATACAGATGAGGAAATCTATCTATGTAAGGGTTATGAAACCCGGAAAACGGCACACGCTGACAACCGTCAAGCTACTAAAGAATTGATCAGTCAGCTAACAGTTGAGTTACTAGATTAAGTAATGGGCGCCTTTTTTCAAAGGAAAAGGACTTGAGATATTGACTTTTAGCGGGTAATCAAGCAAAATATAGGCTGTAAGCTATACGAATAAATAAACGATTTGTAGACTAGTAGTGTCGTCAAGGATTAAGCGAGATGTGACCAGGTGTAAGCACATCCCCACTGACTACATGAACCTGCTACATGTAAAAATCGCCTTGAAAGAGGCACGGTGGCGCCGTTAACGCATTTGAGAGAGCTGGGGACGATGGATTTCCTGGCTAAAAAAGGTGGCACCGCGAGCATTTCGTCCTTTATGGATGAAGTGCTTTTTTGGTTATCAGCATATTTTTAAAAGGAGCATGAAAATGGCGAAGCAAGAAGCAACAGAAAATTTACAACAAACAGATTTTTCAAAATGGTATTTACAAGCAATTCAACAGGGTGATTTGATGGATTACGGTCCTGCCCGTGGGACAATGATTTTTAAACCAGATGGCTTTTTATTATGGGAATCATATAAAGATGCCTTCAATGAAATGTTGAAGAAGGAAGGTATTCGTAACGCCTACTTCCCAATGTTAATTCCAAAACACTTCTTTGAAAAAGAGGCTGACCACGTAGAAGGTTTCGCCCCTGAATTGCCATGGGTAACTGAAGCAGGTGAGGAAAAATTAGAAGAGCCATTGGCATTACGGCCAACTTCTGAAACTTTATTCGGAAACGCTATGTCTGACTGGATCAACTCATACCGTGACCTACCAATGGAATTAAACCAATGGGCTAACGTCTTCCGCTGGGAAAAACGGACATTACCATTCATCCGTACGTCAGAATTCTTATGGCAAGAGGGTCATACAGCGCATGCGAATGAAGAAGAAGCACGCGAACGTACCATGAAAATGTTGCACTACTATACACAATTGGTAAAAGAAGTATTTGCGATGCCAGTTTACGAAGGGCAAAAAACACCATCAGAGCGCTTTGCGGGTGCGGTTGATACTTTCTCAATCGAAGCGATGACAAAAGATACAAAAGCCATCCAAGCAGGGACTTCTCACTACTTGGGCCAAAACTTTGCGGAAGCTTTTGATATTAAATTCTTGAATGAAGACAACCAACATACATACGTACACACAACATCTTGGGGTTCATCAACTCGTTTAATCGGTGCCATGATCATGATCCACGGTGACGAACAAGGGTTAGTCTTACCGCCACGCGTTGCCGGTACACAAGTATCCCTAATCCCTGTTGGCAATATCAAGAAAAATCCACAAGTACTTGAGAAATTACAAGAAATTAAAGCCACTTTATCAGCAGCTGGCTTACGCGTAAACCTTGATGATTCAAACAACTCACCAGGTTATAAATTCAATGAGTCTGAAGTACACGGTGTACCATTACGGATTGAATTTGGTCCACGTGATATGGAAAACAACCAGGTCATGATAAAAATGCGTGATGTTGATGGTAAAGAAGCCTTCTCATTAGACGGAGACTTACTTGCTGAAATCAACACACGCTTTGATGACATGCACCAACGTCTTTACGATAAAGCGGTAGCTTTCCGTGCTGAGAATGAACATTTTGACATTGATACAATGGATCAATTAACCGCTCACCTTGAAGCTTGTGAAGAAAACGGCGAGCGTCCAGGTTGGATCTTAGCTGGTTGGGATGGTACTGACGAATCAGAAGCAGCCATCAAAGAAGCCACAGGATTTACTTCGCGTAATATTCCATTCAACCCACCAATAGAAAAGACAGTTGACCTATATTCAGGTAAACCTGCTAAATACACTGTGTGGTATGCACGTGCTTATTAATGATAGGTAGGTGTGAAAAACGTCGGGAAATTCTGACTTTTTTAAACCCGATAATGTGAGCAATGTTAAAGAGGATAGGGTTGTGATATGAAGTCACAACTCTGTTTTTTTAGAGATGGGATATAGAATTAACATACTCTTAAAATATAAAACATCATTCATTCATATTAAGTGACAATTTGTCACAGTATCATCATATTTTATTGTTAAAATGCAAATGCATGGAACGAGAACCATAGAATATTAAAAATGAATAAGGAGTAATGCATGTCGAAAAGAAGAAAAAAATCTAGTATTAAACCGCTAGTGCCCTTCTTTATTTTAGGAGTGGCCTTAGTAGCGGTATTAATTGCTATATTTAAATATAATGATGAGAGTGAAGGGGATTCTTTAACAGCGACAGTAGACGAATCTACTGCAAGTGAATCCTTAGGTAGCACCCCATTAACCTTAAGTGATGAAGAAGTATACAACCTGGATTTGATGCAGGCCAATGGTGTAGCCATGATTGACCCAACTTCTTATGACTCAATGGCTGATGTCATTGAAGATACAATGGTCGAATTTGGTGTAGATGAAAGTCAAATTTCATTAGAATTCATCAATTACCAAACAGGTGAAAGTTACACGGTTAATGAAAATAACTTTCAAACAGCTGCTTCTACTATCAAATTACCATTGTCAGTTATTTATGTAGATGCGATTGATGAAGGTACCATTGATTGGGATACAGAAGTGACTTATACATATGCTGATTATGAGGAGGGTGATGGGACTATTACCGCAGCAGTTGCTAGCGGCACAGGTCAAGCAGCCTATACTATCGAAGATTTAATCGCTAACGCCTTGATGTATTCAGATAATACAGCAACGAATATGTTGATTAGATACTATAATGAACTTTACGGATCAGAAACATATAAAACAAGCATTGCTAGTAGTGTGGATGTCGCAATTGATGAGGCATTCTATAGCGACAACGTTGCTTCTGCTAAACTGCTATCAGCTTACTATGATTTATTAGCAACGGATGGTGCCTATCAACCACTTGTGGATTATCTATTGAATACTTCACCAGACCGCTTATTTACAACATATGTGAACAGCAGTTTGATGGCGAATAAATATGGTAACTACGGCACTGCCTTAAATGACGGTGGTATCTACTATGAAAACGACGAAGCTCAATATAGCCTAGTTGCTTTAACAGATGGCCTAACAGATGGTACAGGCTTCTTGGAAAACTTAAACCTGCGTGTTAACCAATACTACCGCGCAAACTATGAATAGGTACTAGACTTCATATACGTCTCTGAACCTATTGTCTAAATTTGGGTGACATTCATTCCGTTAAAAGCTCAAATAATCATATTCACCTTTCAAAGCCGTGATGAACTATCGCGGCTTTTTGAGTACCATAAATGTCGTTCAAAGATATTATGCAATACTGCATCGGTAGTTTAAATACGTCAAAAAAGACTGATGATTTTAGCCATCAGCCTCTTTGAAAGAATGCCTTTACTTGTGAATGGAAAATATTGAAAGTAAGGTATAGCCGAGGCAAAAGCTTTCCTGGCGAATTTTCTTAAAAGCAATGATCGAGAAAGTCCGGCCGAAGGATTGATAGTTCTTGTATAAATTATTTTGGCATTACCAAAATGCGACCTTTTTTAAAGGGACGTAAAAGTACTGGTTGGCCGTAGAAATCATGCAATTTATCAGGGTCTAGCATCAAGGGCCGATCACCTTTGGCAAAGATTTCCCCATCTTTTAATAAACAAATTTTTTGGTAAAGTGGAATGATTTCCTCGGTATGGTGGGTCACCATTAATTGGGTGACTTCTGGCTTTTCTTTGGCCAATTTGTCCAGCATGGCTAGAAGACTTTCGCGAGCAAATAAATCTAGTCCACTAGTAGGTTCATCTAAGATTAATAATTCAGGTTGGGTCATTAAGGCCCGTAAGATCAAAACGGTTTGTCGTTCACCTTGAGATAGGGTCGCCATCCTGCGGTTCCTAAATGCGGCGAAATTAAAGGTGTCTAAGAGATCTTCAGCTTCCTGGATTAAAGAATCCGTTACTTTTTGATAAAGGCCTAGATTGGCAAATTTACCCGAAATAATGGTATCTAATACAGATAAGTGGCTTGGGATTTCCTGGTTGATCCTAGCAGAAACTATACCGATTCGTTTTTGTAGGTCAGGGATTGAGGATACGCCAAACAACTGGTCAAGAACCTTCACCTGACCGCTAGAAGGAAAATGATAGCCGGTTAGAATATTGATGATGGACGACTTACCAGACCCATTCAAACCAAGTAGGGCCCAGTGTTGCCCCTGGTTGATGGTCCATTGGATGTTTTTTAATATGGCCTTATCTTGGCGGTTGAAGCAGATATTGTCGAGTTCGATGATGGTTTTTCTTGTGGTTGATGTCACGGGCGTGTCCTTTCTGAATGTAGTCGCATATTCTATTAAATTAAACTTATCATACCAAGTAAGAAAGTCAATATGGCGAATTACAGATATATAAATGAGAAAACAATTAAAAATAGCCATTGACAAGTTAAAGAGTTCTCAGTATACTTTCGTTATTGAATCATTCAAAAAGACGAGAGGAGTTTCACTCATTATGAAATCGTTCAAAGAAGCGAATTTTAATATTGTAGTCATTATCGTGACGTAGGACTGGAATTAACTACTGTTAATTTGAGTCCTATTCGATGTTGAGTGGGACTTGGCATCCCACATACTGTTTGTGGGATGCCTTTTTAATTGCTTTCAATACCAAGGAAATGAAATTTTAAAGAAATGGGGTGCTCATGTGGAGAGAACGAAGAAGACCAGTATAGGAACGGAATTACTCGTCAATGCCTTGCGAGATCAAGGGGCAGAGATTATTTTTGGCTATCCTGGTGGTGCAGCTTTACATATATATGATGAATTTTTCCGCCAGAATGTCAATCACGTCTTAGCTCGTCATGAACAAGGTGCTGGTCACATGGCTGATGGTTACGCCCGTGTGGCTGGCCAAGTGGGTGTAGCGGTGACAACTAGTGGACCGGGAGCGACAAATATTGTCACTGCGGTGGCGACAGCGCAGATGGATTCGGTGCCTCTAGTCGTCATTTCGGGCCAGGTTACGACATCTGGTATTGGGAAAGACGCCTTTCAGGAAACCGACGTTGTCTCTTTAATGACGCCAATCACGAAATATGCCTATCAAGTTGAAGATGCTAAAGATATTCCACGTATCATCAAAGAAGCTTTCTACTTAGCGAATTCCGGCCGTAAAGGACCTGTCTTAGTGGATATTCCGAAAGATATCGGCGTGCAGGAAGTAGCTTTAGAAGATATTGATGATAGCTTCGATTTACCAGGTTACAACATGGATCATGAGGTAGACTTGGGAGCGGTAGCTGCGATTAAGGAAGCTTTGCTTCAAGCTGAAAAACCTTTGTTGTTAGTAGGGAACGGTGTGGTGAAATCTGAAGCCCACCAAGAACTACGCGACTTTGCTCATCAGTACAATATCCCGGTAACCCATACCCTACTAGGGATTGGCTTACTTGCTAGTGATGATCCCCTAAACTTAGGGCTAGCAGGGATGCACGGAACGTATGCAGCCAATATGGCCTTGATGGAGACAGATTGTCTCTTAAATATTGGTAGCCGTTTCGATGACCGGGTGGCTTCTAATCCTGACAATTTTGCGCCGGATGCCAAGATTATCCACGTGGATATTGATTTAGCGGAGATTGGCAAGATTATGGAACCAGATATTGCCTTACTGGCAGATGCTAAAACGGCTTTGGGGGCCCTTTTACAAGGAGCTATCGCGGGCTGGTCTGATAAGACGGACTGGTTGGCTCACCAAGCGGCTAACCAAGCCTTACATCCTACTCGGGTGCCTGAGATGACAGACGCGATTCGACCACAAGCGGTACTGGATTACTTAGGGAAGGCGACGGATGGTCAGGCCTATATCGTGACCGACGTTGGCCAACACCAAATGTGGGCTGCCCAGTATTATCCTTACCAATTCCCTGGCCAAAACTTAACGTCAGGTGGACTGGGTACTATGGGATACGGGGTGCCGGCAACGATTGGGGCGGCATTTGCGGCGGATGAGAAACATCCTGTTGTAGGGATCATCGGTGACGGGGGATTCCAAATGACCAACCAGGAATTGAATATCATCCAACATTATGGCATTCAACCGAAATTTATTATTTTAAATAATACGGTGCTTGGGATGGTGCATCAGTGGCAACATGCTTTCTATTCAGACCGTTATTCACATTCTGAATTTGGATCGAGCTTGCCAGACTTCGTGAAGTTGTCGGAAGCTTTAGGCGTGAAGGCGGCTAAGGTAACGGACCCAGCGGATATGCAGGCGGCGGTAGATGAGATGTTGGCTTATGATGGGGCTTATGTATTAGAAGTCTTGATTGATAAGTACGAACGGGTTACCCCGATGGTGCCATCTGGTAAGGCAAATAATGAAATGGAGGGCTTATCATGATCTTTCAATTTATCCGATTAAAAGTAGTGAATAGGCCTGGTGTTTTAAACCGGGTGACACAAGTTGTCCTTAAACCGCGTTATAACATTGACACTTTAACCCTAGCAGGGGCGGACGATCCGGCGATTTCCTATATAACGATAGGGATTAATTTCCAAGATTTGGAAGCGGCGACTCTTTTGACCAGACAATTATTGAAGCAAGTGGATGTGGTGAGTGCAACACTGTTAGACCCATCTGAGCTTGGCTAGGATGGCTATTTTTCAAAGAATTGACACAAGAACACTCAACAGATATATATGGAGGCAAAAAATATGGCAAAAGTATACTACGAAAAAGATATGACCAGTAATGCATTATCAGGTAAACAAATCGCTGTAGTCGGCTATGGTTCACAAGGACATGCGCATGCGCAAAACTTACGAGATAATGGCCAAAATGTCATTATCGGTATCCGTGAAGGTAGCTCTGCAAACCGTGCGCGTAACGATGGATTTGATGTATATTCAGTTGCCGAAGCGACGAAAAAAGCGGATATCATCATGATTTTATTACCAGATGAAATTCAAAAAGATACTTACGCCAATGAAATTGCGCCGAACTTAGAAGCAGGAAATGCTTTAGCCTTCGCCCATGGTTTCAACATCCACTTCAAAAACATCCAACCAGATCCTTCAATTGATGTGTTCATGGTTGCGCCTAAGGGACCTGGACACTTGGTACGCCGTGAATTTACGAAAGGTTCAGCGGTGCCTTCATTATTTGCGGTATATCAAGATGCAACAGGTAATGCGCGCGACTTAGCCATGTCTTGGGCTGATGGTATCGGGGCAACTCGTGTAGGAATCATCGAAACAGACTTCCGTGAAGAAACTGAATCTGACTTATTCGGTGAACAAACTGTATTAATGGGTGGGACCACGCATTTAATTCAAGCAGGTTTTGAAACTTTAGTTGAAGCTGGTTACCAAGCAGAAATTGCTTACTTTGAAGTAATGCATGAATTGAAATTAATCGTAGACCTATTGTATGAAGGTGGTATGGACCACATGCGTAAATCATGTTCAAATACTGCTGAATATGGGGACTACGTATCAGGACCGCGTTTAATTACACCGGATGTGAAAGAACGTATGAAGGATGTTTTAAATGATATCCAAGATGGTTCATTCGCTAAACGTTTCACAGATGATTACGATAACGGCTTTAAAGACTTCTATGCAATGCGTGAAAAAGAGCAAGGGCACCAAATTGAAGAAGTTGGTGGTCGCTTACGCGAAATGATGCCGTTCGTTAAAGAAAATGCGGTAGATACAAACAACTAGAACTGGCGGCAAGCCAATCAAAAAGGGTCAAGATGAGAGAGGGATACTACATGGTCAAAAGTGTCAATAAGGAGAAGGTACTGGGTGCCTACAAAAAATTACAGTCGGTCGTCAAGCAGACACCTTTACAATATGATCAATATTTATCTGATAAGTATAAGGCCAACATTTATTTGAAACGTGAGGACTTGCAAGTTGTGCGTTCATTTAAATTAAGAGGTGCCTACTATTCAATTAGTGAACTCAGTGAAAAAGATCTAGCTAAAGGTGTTATCTGTGCCTCAGCCGGCAACCACGCCCAAGGGGTAGCCTTTGCTTGTAACGAAAAGCAAGTAATGGCAACGATTTATATGCCGAATACGACACCCGCTCAAAAAATTAACCAAGTAAAATATTTTGGTGGCGACTATGTGAATATTGTGATTGAAGGAGATACTTTCGATGAGTGTAGCCAAGCTGCGCATGAATTTGGTGCTGAAAACCAGATGACCTTTATTGAACCTTACGATGATGAAAATGTCATTGCAGGCCAAGGGTCATTAGCTGTTGAAATCCACCACAGCCTAACTGCCGATGGGGAAACTGCCGACTATGTCTTAGTGCCTATCGGTGGGGGTGGATTGATTTCTGGTGTTTCTGCATATGTCCGTGAAGCCATGCCTGAAACCAAAATTGTTGGTGTTGAACCAGCCGGTGCAGCATCCATGAAACTAGCCCTTGACCAAGGTCAGCCGACAGCACTTGAGAAAGTGAACAAATTCGCGGATGGTACAGCGGTTGGTAAGGTAGGGGACATCACCTTCCAATATGCGAAAGACAATATCGACCGCATTGAAACAGTCGAAGAAGGTAAGATTGCGGGTACTATCATTGACTTGTACACCAAGCAAGCCATCGTAGCCGAACCTTCAGGTGCCTTGACCGTATCTGCCCTAGATAATATGGCTGAAGACCTTGTTGGCAAAACAGTTGTCTGCATCATTTCTGGTGGTAATAACGACATCAACCGCATGGCCGAAATTGAGGAAAAAGCATTGATTTATTCAGGAACTAAACAGTATTTTGTAGTGAATTTCCCGCAACGACCAGGTGCATTAAGAGAATTTGTAACAGACGTTTTAGGGCCGGACGATGATATCGCTAAGTTTGAATATACCAAGAAAATTTCCAGGTCAAATGGCCCAGCTCTAGTCGGTATCCTGCTGGGTGATTATGAAACCCTACCCGGTTTATTAGAAAGGTTGAAAAATTTCGACGCCAATTACATTTCGGTATCTGAAAATCCGACATTATATGAATTTTTAGTCTAATGACTCGCTGGGTCACAAATGATAGGGAAATCCTATAATACCAACGTTGAAAACGTTTCATAAAAAGGCTTTCATTTTTATTTGAACCATGCTATAATGTTTTTGAGGCAATCTAGACCTCTAATAGATTGCATCATCCTTTCATTTTTGTTTTTTCCTTTTTCACCCTCAAAGCGATGAGGGTGTTTTTTTGTTTAAGGGTGCGAACGAGACCGCTAAGCTCAAAAACACTGGAAGGTTATGGTAGTATCACACGAAGTGTGATGCAACATAGTCTGAAGTGGACTTGAGCTGGTCGAGTGAGCCCGACTATAGTGCAAATTTAGAAAGTTATTACTCGACTTTGGCTTCTGCCTTCTTGCGCTCGATTTCAGAGTTATTTAGCCTCGGCTATACACTTCCTATCATTGCCTTCAATGCAGTGGGACCGTCCTTAGCCATGGTCTAATGACTTGCCTGATATAAATTTATATCGAAAAAAATAGGTATTATACTTGATTTTAATCGTTTACATATGTAAACTATATAACTACAAATGTAAACAGAAAAGGAGTGTTTATGATGTCAGATATTATTTTAAGAACGGAAAACCTTAAAAAAGCTTATCCAACAGCTTCTGGTAAACCTTATGAAGCAGTAAAGGGTATTTCTATAGCAATTAAACGTGGGGAAATTTATGGTTTCTTAGGACCTAATGGTGCAGGAAAATCAACGACTATTAATATGTTAACAACTCAATTGCAACCTTCCTCTGGAGAGATTTTTGTGGATGGAGAATCTCTTACTAAAAATCCAGCTGCGGCTCGTTTAAAAATTGGGGTAGTTGCCCAACATAATAATTTAGATAGAGGGTTAACTGCAAGAGAAAACTTAATTTACCATGCCCGTTACTTTGGAATGGATGAAGAGACGGCCAATAACCGGGCGGATGAATTACTCGAAAAATTTGGATTAACTGACAGACAAAATGATTACGTAGCTTCATATTCTGGTGGAATGGCACAACGGTTAAAAATTGCACGGGCGATTATGCATAATCCAGAAATTATCTTTTTAGATGAACCAACTACTGGATTAGATCCAGCTTATCGCGAAATTTTGTGGGAGCAAATGCTTGAATTAAATCGTCAAGGAACCACAATCTTCCTAACCACTCACTATATGGAGGAGCCTGAACAACTTGCAGATACCGTTGCGATAGTCAGTCAAGGAGAAATTAAGGCGATTGACACAGTAGAAAATCTGAAGAAAATGATGCCTTCCAATAAAATTGTGTACATTCAACTGAGTGAATTAAAAGAGGCATACGCCAACCAAGCTAATGAACTACCAGGCATTCATCATGCAGATATTCAAGATGGGATCCTTCAGTTATATCCAGAACATGAGGCACCAGATTTAAATGCTATCTTGAATTGGGTTAATCAATTGGACACGCAATTAGAGGATATTAGATTAAGCTCAACTTCATTAAATGATGTGTTTATATACTTAACTGAAGACAAGGAGGTTAAATAATGGCGAGTAAACGAACAAATAATATTTCGTGGACAGCTTTTAAGGCTATGGTAAAACGAGACTTGGTAATTCAATGGCGTGATAAAGGTGAGTTTATTTTCCGTGTGGCCATGCTACCATTTGTTTTGATTCTTCTATACGGATATATTTTACCTAGAATTGGTATATTAGATGAGTCTTTCCCTAATCAAATGTTTCCGGGTATGGTAGGGATGAGTTTAGTTATTACTGGTATTCATGGAACTGCCATTCCTTTATCAATGGATTTCAATAATACACGAGCGATTGAGGACCGTTTATTAGCACCAGTTGATGTTAGAATTATTGCATTATCTAAAATGTTTGTAGGTATACTAGAATCTTGGATTGGCGCGTTAATCGTTTTGCCAATTTCCCTTTTATTCATGGGCACAAATTTAAATATTCAAATGACGTTGGATGACTTACCTTTATTCTTATTAATTCTCGTTTTAGCAGGAATTACTTCTGCAAGTTTAGGGTTATTGGTAGGGACAATTGTAAAACCACATCAAATTGCTGCGATGTTCCCTGGTTTCCTAATGCCCCTAGTCTTTACGGGTGGCGTATTCTTTACTTGGCAAGCACTAGAAGCCACTCCTTGGTTCCAATACCTTGTACTGATTAACCCGTTAGTATATGTAAATGAAGCTATTCGGTACGTTTTAACACCGCAACTACCAAGCTTCCCAATTATGATGAGTCTGGTTGGTATGGTTGTTGTAGCATTTATTATGGCTTACTTTGGCTTTAAACGATTTACAAATATGAGCCAAGGAACATTGAAATAGAAGAATAAAGAATCACCTAGTTCAGCTGGGTGATTTCTCTATATTATGCAGAATTTTTTGTCTGAAAGTGATTTGGTATTTATAGCTTTAAAAATATTTAGAAAACGTTTACGAAATTTGTTGACAACGCTTACAACTAGAGATAATATTGCAATTAGATAAAGAACAAGGATAAAGTCCATATAATTGGGTAAATTATTAATAGTCTTGTAAAAATAAAGGTAAAGGAGTGAAATAATTGTTAGTAGAAAAAATGGCAGTAAAAAAATTTCTCGATACTTATCCTAGAGAATTATTCGAAGAGAGTTTTAAAATAGTATTTAATGACAAATCAAAAGAAGAAATAAAAGTTGGAGAGGGAGAAGTAGGGTTTACAATTATATTAAATGAATCATTTAACAAAAAAGATTTTTTAAAAGATCCATCTATAGTACTTGGTGAAGCATATATGGACAAGAAAATAGAAGTGGAGGGAGATCTTTACAAATGCCTTAGTATGATAATGCACATAAGAAAAGAATTGTTGGAAAAAATTAAAACATTAGAAAAAAATGAACCTAGGAGAAATGATGTATCCAAGGAAAAGCAAGAACAAGAAGTAAAATCACACTATGATTTGGGAAATGATTTTTATAAATTATGGTTAGATGAGACTATGAATTATTCTTGTGCTTATTTTAAAAATCCAGATGACACTCTTTATCAAGCCCAATCTAATAAAGTAAATCACATAATTAATAAATTACAATTAAAAGATGGTATGTCTTTACTAGATATTGGATGTGGATGGGGTGACTTGTTAATAGTAGCAGCTAAAAAATACAATATAAAAGGAACAGGCATCACATTAAGTCAAGAACAGTACAAGGGATTTAAAAGTAGAATTGAAGAAGAAGGTCTTGAGGATCGGTTAGATGTCAAATTGATGGATTACAGAGATCTTAAAGATTCAAAACTATTATTTGATAGAGTAGTAAGTGTAGGCATGATAGAACATGTAGGAAATGAAAATTATGGTTTGTTTTTAGACAATGTAAAGGCTGTATTAAAAACAAAAGGAGTGTTTTTATTACACTTCATAAGTGGTGGCAAAGAAAGTGGAACAGACAAGTGGATGGATAAATATATATTTCCAGGTGGAGTTATACCGAGCCTAAGGGAAATAATATTTAAAGGTGTTGACAGAGATTTTAATGTAATTGATGTTGAAAGTCTAAGAAGACATTATATTAAAACATTACTTTGTTGGCATGATAACTTTACTAAAGAAGAAGATACTGTTAAAGAGATGTTCGATGAACGTTTTGTAAGAATGTGGAGATTATATTTACTTGCATGTGCAGCTAACTTTAATGTAGGGGGAATTGATTTACATCAAATAGTTTTCACCAATGGAGTTAATAACACTCTAGCAATGACTAGATAAAACTTATATTTCTTATAAAGTTTTAAACTAGCCTATAAAATAGAAAGGTTCTTTTACAAATAGTGTTGGTAAATAATTTTAAAGCACACGAATACGTTTTTTAGTTTTTAATAATAATTAAGAAATCAATAAAGTTAAATGCCATGCACGCTGTGATGTGTTTGGCTTTTTTCTTGCCTTTAGGCAAGGGAAGTGACCAATGGGATAACATTTCTAACAAATGGTGTTTTGTCCTTCAGTGTACGTTCCTTAAAAGCCGTGGCACCAGCGAGAGCCAAGGTCTCTCTGCTTTGAAATCGAGCCTTAGTCTCGATTTCATGCTTGTTCACGGCTAAGGACGTACACTTTCAGTCCTCTTTATTCAAAAATATACCACTATCCCTGGGTTAGCTTGCCATCCCATCAAATGTATAAGGTTTAGGATTGGATGGTTTGTAATTTAATTTGAATTGGACTAAAATTCTTGCACGTAAATGATGGAAGTTCGAATATCCAAAACCTGTTCGTTTAATTAATTTAATTTTATTATTAATACCTTCGGTAGGACCATTTGATACAGTATATTTTAAAGCGTTATGTATATAAGGCAAGAATTTGGCTAATGTTCTGATAGTTCTTCTCGTACGACTTGGCAAAGTTTGGTTCTTAGTCCCACGTAGGATTTCATTGAAAATATTGATATCATGAGTTGAAATGGCATATTTTAGTTCATTCATCAGGGTATAAGTAACTAAAAGTTCGTGTGAGATACTCAAAAGATAATCAACAATACGTTGTTCTGATATCGCTTCACCAAATTGACGAACATAATGTGTATCCGTGAAATTTAAATCTTCA
Source organism: Aerococcus viridans (assembly GCF_001543285.1). Classification (NCBI taxonomy): domain Bacteria; kingdom Bacillati; phylum Bacillota; class Bacilli; order Lactobacillales; family Aerococcaceae; genus Aerococcus; species Aerococcus viridans. The sequence continues at coordinate 2,126,415 of NZ_CP014164.1, read as the reverse complement.
GCGTTCTTTAACAACAATTTCCATTGTTTTTTGAGTTTATTGTAGTCCGATGGACGGCTTGTTTTGATAGCATTCATCACTTTAATACGAATAGAATTGATTGTTTCATTCAACAGCTTTACTATATGGAATCGATCAATGACAATCTTCGCATTAGGGAAACATGTGCGGATGACCTCTAGATAAGGTGTATATAAATCAATCGAAACTGTCTTCACGCTGCTTCGAGCAGTCCAGGTAAAAGAAGAAAAGTAATCGATGAGCGACGCTTGTTTTCTATCAACGACAATATCAATTAGCCTTCTATTATGCGTGTCCACAAGGACAGCACTCATCGCATTGGCTACACGATTAGTCGATTTAAACTCATCTACACCGAGGTGATTCGGGAGATAATTTCCCTTAGGTGATAGTCCCATACTTGCTTTCATTAAAGTTCTGGCCACTGTTGGAGAAGAGACATGATAACGTTTAGCGATTAACCGCATAGATTGCGTTTCAACCAATTCGGAGCTAATTTGACTTTTAATGGTTTTAGAAATACAGCAAAATTTTTCAACTAATGGTGTTTCAGCGATAAAAGTTTGTGCACAATGTTTACAATAAAAGCGTTGCTTCTGTAATTTAAGTAAAACAGGATTAGTAGCTGTGTTCGGTAATCGAATGATAGCTGGTTTAAAGCCATGTTTGATGATATCTCGATTACCAGTATTCTTTACACCACAGTGCATACAAGCCTTAGGCTTGTACGTAAGAACCCCATGTAAAACGAAATGATTTATTTCATGATACTTTTCAAGTGGCAACAGATGCATAGATTTTGGTATTGTAATATCAATATTATTGTCGTAAATACCGCAAAGTTGTTTTATAATAGATGTATGGGACATGATTTTTCCTTCTTTCTGTATTCGTAGTGGTTTACACGCATTAAGGATATCATGTCCTTTTTGCGTACACAAAAATAGTGTCAATGAGATTCAATATGAATTCTCACCAACACTATTTATTATAGAACCAATAGAAAAACTATAAGAATATGCCTTCAAAGTTGTGTGAGTAACTTTGAGGGCATATTTTTATAATATTTTGAGAATATGAAGAATTTATTATTGCTCTGGTCTTTTTTGTGTATAAGAACTTGTTCCCATGAAAACATCGAGAGAGGGTGTGGGGAAACTTGTTTTAAAATCGTAAAGAGAATTAATAATAATGTCGTGTTTTCAAGTGATGATGACTGACGTGAAATAATTTTAATTGGGAAAGGGTTAGGCTTCCAAGCCAAGGTTGGCGATCCAATCGATGGCAACAATATTGAAAAACGTTATTATCCTGAAGGAGACGTTGATCTCGAACACATTTTGATGGTGATGACAAATGCCAGTGATGAAGAAATATATTGGATTTATAAAATCGTATCCTTATTTAAAGAAAAAATGGATGTAGCCTTTAATCCCAATCTCTTCCTCACACTTACCGATCATATCTTGTTTGCGATACATCAGCAAAAACAAGATCCCAATTTGATGAATCCCATGCAATGGGAAATCAAAAGAATTTACCCTAAAGAGTATGCAATCGCTGAAGAAGCGGTGGACTTGGTCCGACAAAAATTGTCACCGAATTTTCCGCAAACAGAAGTCGCTGCAATCACCCTGCATTTTGTAAACGCGCAACTGGACCGAACGGCCAACCAATCTGCTTATGAACAGATGGCATTGACCAACGATATTATTCGTATCGTTGAGTTCGCAACGAATATCCACATCGATGAAAATTCAGTTTATTTTCAGCGGTTTGTCACCCATATTCGTTACTACTTAATACGCCAGGGACAAGAGCAAGAAAATGACCAACCGGTTAAAAATGACCGAATGGTGGAATTGGCCTTCATTTCCTATCCTAAAGAGAAAGAAGCAGCCGATAAAATTAAGGAATACCTATTAGAAGCCAAGGGCTGGCAAGTCAATGATATGGAATTATTATATTTAATCCTACATATTGGCAATCTCGTTAGTCACTCAGCTAATAGAAAAAAATAAAATAATGTCTAGTTACGGAAAAATACTGGATTCGTTACGGTTCGGCCGGCAAGACCTGCATTTTCTATTTTATTAGTAGCTTAGGATAGGCGTGTGTGTACCTCCCTACACATACGCCCATCTTAAGGTATTTCAGGAATAGATTTGTGGGTCTTTTTTATATCAATAGTCAGTTAGATTTTATAAAAGAAGAGGAGTAGAGAAAATGGCGAAATACACTCAATTAGCAGAAGATATTGTCGACAAAGTCGGAGGTAAGGAAAATGTTAAGGAAGTAAGACACTGTGTGACGCGTTTGCGTTTCTATTTAAAAGACGAAAGCAAAGCCAATACAGAGTATTTGAAGAAACGTGATGGTGTGGTAACAGTCATGCAAGCTGGTGGACAATACCAAGTCGTTATCGGTAACCACGTACCCGAAGTATATGAAGAAGTATTAAAAGCAGGCAACTTTGCTGATGGTGGTGAAGTAGACGCTGATGACGATGGCGAAAAAGGGAACTTGTTTGACCGATTTATCGATGTTGTTTCTGGTTTATTCCAACCCTTCCTTGGTGTCTTAGCAGCTGCTGGTATCTTAAAAGGGGTAACAGCCTTAATGGCAGCAACTGGTGTAGATGCTACGTCAGGTATCTACCTTTTAATGAACACAATCGGGGATGGTTTGTTCCAATACCTACCAATGGTATTAGCAGTTTCTGCTTCTAAGAAATTCAAGATGAATACTTATACGGCAGTAGCCATTGCTGGTGCTTTAGTTTATCCAGGTTTAGCTGAATCATTAACAGAAGCAACCAATATTTTGGGCTTGAATTTTACCTTACCAGCAGGTGGCTACTACAATACTGTATTACCAGTAATTTTAGCTATTTTCTTAGCTTCTAAAGTAGAGAGATTCATGAAAAAAATTACACCAGATGTGATGAAATTATTCGCAGTACCTATGGTTACTTTATTAGTTACCATTCCATTAACGTTCCTACTAGTAGGACCTATCGCGAATACTGCTTCTGATTGGATTGGTATTGCATTCTCTGCAATTTACAACTTTAGTCCAATAGTTTACGGTTTGGTATTGGGTGTTTCTTGGCAAATCATGGTTATGTTCGGATTGCACTGGGGTCTTGTACCGATTGCCATCTTGGATGTAGCGCAAAACGGCTCATCTGTTATCTTAACAGCTGCAGTATTACCAAGTTTCACTCAAGTTGGTGTCTTAGCAGCTATCTATTTAAAAACGAAAGAAGACAAAGTTAAAAAAAGGTATATTACCTACACTAATCTCAGCAATCTTTGGAGTTACTGAACCAACAATCTATGGTTACACTTTACCAATGCGTACACCATTTATCATTTCATGTATTGTCTCAGGTATTGTCGGTGTCTACTTATCAATCTTTAATGTAACAATGTACGCTATGGGTGGTATGGGTATCTTCTTATTCCCATCATTTATTGAACCAACTACAGGATCATTCCACTCAGTAATCCACTTAGCGATTGGTAGTGTGATTGCCTTTGTCTTAGCTTTTGCTATTCAAATGTTTGTTAAAGTACCTACTTTATATGGAGACGATGAAACAACTAGTGCAACTGAAGTAACAGCAAGTGACGACCAACCAGTTTTAGTATCTGCTAGCGTGTCAGATGCTAAAGATCAAATTTTAAATAGCCCATTACAAGGTAACATTGTGCCATTAGCTTCATTAGAAGACCAAGTGTTAGCAACTGGGGCAATGGGTCAAGGGATTGCCATTGAACCAAGTGAAGGTTTAGTCACGGCGCCGGCAGACGGATTAGTACAAATTCTTTTTCCAACGAAACATGCAATCGGCTTTATTACAGATGGTGGGGTAGAAATTTTAATCCATATTGGTATGGACACGGTTGAATTGGAAGGTAAATTCTATGAAGCACATGTTGCTCAAGGTGACCATGTGAAGGCGGGCGATTCGTTAGTATCCTTTGATATTGAAGCGATTAAGGCGGCTGGCTACCAAGTGACTACACCGGTTATCATTACTAATACGCCGGCTTATACAAATGTGGCAACTACTGAAGCAGGAGCAGTTTCCTATACAGATGAGTTAATTGAAGTATTTGCATAGACACTAAAAACTTAAGAAAGAGGGATTATATAACAAACAAGGCATTTCCACAAGGATTTTTATGGGGCGGGGCAACAGCTGCCAATCAATTTGAGGGCGCTTGGAATGAAGGCGGTCGTGGGCCAGCGACCTCTGATACAGCGGTAGCGGTAGCACCGGAAGACCGGAAGAATATGTCGGATTTCGCTGCACCGATGAATCGTGAGCACGTACTTTTTGCTTTAGAAGATCAAGAAGGCTTATACCCTAAACGTTGGGGTTCTGACTTCTACCACCGCTACAAAGAAGATATTGCCTTGTATGCTGAAATGGACTATAAAACTTTCCGTTTATCCATTGCTTGGTCACGTATCTTCCCGAATGGTGATGATAAAGAGCCAAATGAAGAAGGCCTAGCTTTCTATGATGCTGCTTTTGATGAATGTTTGAAATACGGTATTGAACCATTAGTGACTTTATCTCAATACGAAACACCAATCGGCATTGCCTTAAATTATGGTGGTTGGAAGAACCGTGAAGTAATTGATTTATTCATTAAATACGGTCAAACAGTTCTAGAACGTTACCAAAATAAGGTGAAATACTGGTTAACCTTTAACGAAATTAACATTATGGGGATTTCCGGATATGTAGGTGGTGCTTTATTATTTGAAGATGGTAAACAAAACTTATCAGACATGTATCAGGCAGCTCACCATCAATTTGTGGCGTCATCGTTAGTGACTAAATTCGCCCATGAATTGAAGGCAGATTTAAAAGTGGGGATGATGTTAGCGCGTATGGAAGCTTACCCGGCATCACCAAACCCATTAGATGTTATGGAATCAGTTCATAAAGACCATGAAAATCTATTCTTCTCAGACGTTCAAGTACGTGGTAAATACCCAGCATACACAAAACGTTTCTTAAAAGAAAACAACATTCATGTGGAAATGGCTGAGGGTGATGAAGCGATTTTAGCAGCCCATCCAGTTGATTTCATGTCATTCTCTTACTACATGTCATCGATTGCACGCCATAATCCGGATGAAGGCGCAGGCGCAACTGCAGGTAATTTCTCTATTTCAGAAGAAAATCCTTATCTAGAAGCCTCTGACTGGGGTTGGCAAATCGACCCAGTTGGTTTACGGATTACCTTAAACAAGTGATACGACCGCTACCAAGTGCCATTGTTTATCGTGGAAAATGGTTTAGGTGCCTTCGATACCGTAGAAGATGATGGTTCAATCCATGATGACTACCGTATCAACTACTTAAAATCACACATCCAACAAATGCACGAAGCCATTGAAGATGGTGTTGACTTAATGGGTTATACACCTTGGGGCTGTACTGACCTAGTATCTGCGTCAACCTCTGAAATGTCTAAACGTTACGGATTCGTCTATGTAGACGCAGATGACCAAGGGAACGGTACATTTGACCGTTCACGTAAAGATTCATTCTTCTGGTACCGTGATGTCATTCAATCAAATGGTGCTAATATTTTAGCTTAATTTAATAGAAAGATGGGTATCACCGGTTTGCTAGGTGATACCCATCTTTTTGATATTTAGCTTTTATTTATCTATATTTGTTGATTCTTCAGTCTTTGTTTCTTGTTTATCGGCTTGTTTTTTCTTGGCGTCGCGAACGGCTCGCGGTGTCACATCAGTACCCTCAGGGTCGATTACCCGCGTGTTTAAGATAATGTCATTGAAGGCTGAACGGAATTGTTTCAAGTAAACTTGGCGCAACTCTTTTTGTTCCACTAGTTCTTCTTCAGTGATCGTGCTAGCTTTTTTCTTAGCAGCTAGCTCGTTAATGCGTTTTAATAATTGATCAGAATCCATTGATTATCATTCCTTTTTTTGTATTAGCCAACAGCGGTAGCGTACCATCCTTTCGCTGCTTGTAACTCAGGCATAGATAAGGAATGGCCATAGTTTTCCCAGTGAAGGGTAACTGGGCTACCAGCTGATTCTAGGCTGGTTTTAAGTTCTTCACTTTCGCTTGGTGCACAGATTGGGTCGTTGAAACCAGCACCAATAAAGACAGGTGTATGGGTCAAGTTTGGCATCGTTTCATCTCTAAATGGTACCATAGGGTGGAGTAAAATCGCGCCCCTAAAAGGATTGTCATATAGGTATAAAACACCGCCAGCAATATTTGCGCCATTTGAGTAACCAATTGGCACTACTTTAGCTGGATCGAACCCTTTCTCTGCGGCCAAGGCTCCTATGAAATTATACAGGTCTTTAGCATGGTATTTCAAGTTTTCGATGTCTAAGTTGCCTTCACCGTGGCGTTTGAAGAAACGATTCATTGCTCCTTCAGGCTCGTTACCACGTAATGATAGGATGTTGGCCTTGGGATCGATGAATTGGGCAATGTCTAGTAGGTCGCGCTCAGTTCCGCCTGTACCGTGTAGAAGTAGTAGGGTGTTGGCTTCGGCTTGGTTTTCTCCTGCTTGATAAATATATTCGTAACTCATAGATGAACTCCTTTTTAGAAATCTAGGGGTGTCAATTTGGCTTTAATTTGGTCGATAATCGCCTCATGTTTGGCTGGGTAGAATAATTGGCTACCCAGTTCTTCAACCGTTTCGTTCCAAGTAAAACCGGGGCCAGCAGTCGCTAATTCAATCAAAATTCCACCGCGCTCGCGGAAGTATAAGGATTTGAAATAGTCACGGTTCTTGATATTGCTAGTGTGGTAACCACGTTGTTGGGCTACTTCTAGCCAATAGTTTAAGGCCTCTTCGTCCGCCACTTCAAAGGCAATGTGGTGAACTGTACCGATAGCCATTTTACCAAAAGAATCAGCAGTTTTTCGAATATCTAGCCATTCCTTCCGTTTGCCAGGTGCTTGTAGACGGATATATTGGTCGTCCTCGCCCACCTTATGCCAACCGAAAATTTGGTCGAACAATTCAATCGTATGGTCAGGGCGGTGACTATATAAAACCGCACCAGCAAAACCTTGAATAGCCGTCTCAGGCGTAATGTCGTCGACTGCGTAAGTATTAGCCTTGCCCCAATTCTTTTCAACCAGCTCAATATTCAAATGATGGAAATCTTTGACGAGAATTGTCTCATTGTCAAAACGGCTGCCACGGGAAAATTGAATGCCTTTGACTTCCAAGCGGTTAGCCCAGAAATCTAAACTACCAGCTGGAATAGCAAAAGAATTGGTCGCCAATTGACCGTCACCCAATTGACCAAGGCGGTCATTTTCCCAAGGGAAGAAGGTAATGATGGTCCCGGCGTCAGCTTCATTGTTACCGAAATATAGGTGGTAAGTGAAAGGGTCGTCGTAATTTAGTGTTTTCTTGACTAAACGAAGACCCAGGATGTCACGGTAAAATGTCAACACTTGGTTAGGGGCGCCAACAATAGCAGTGATATGGTGCAATTTTTCAATGATTTCAGTCACGGGAAGACCTCCTTAAAAATGGGGTTTTTGGTTAGGAACTTAAAAATTAATCATCATTTTTTAAACACTTATTTCTAATTCGAATTAACTTATAAAACGAGTATATCATCATTTCGAATTCGAATCAAGTGATGGAGATATCTTTTATATGATAACTTCAAGAATATAGGCAAATAATAGGTTTGTATTGCCCATCAATAAGTCTTTTTCTTTGAGTTTTATAAGCGTTTATTCAAACAGAAGAAAACTTCTTAAGTGATATACTTTATTGTATATATTAGTTTCTTGTGAAGGTTATGTAAAGTTGCAATATGTAATAAAATTATCAAATTTATTTGGTAAAATAGCCGTGTAACAATGTGCAGAAGGTAAATTTCGTAAACACAGGAGGAATAGCATGAGCAACTCGTACGAAAACTCGGCGACGATGGATGCAACTGATAAGCGCCCTTTTGGCTTCCGTGATATTATTGGTTACTTTTTTGGAGACTTTGGTTGTAATCTAAGTTATTCTGTTGTAACTTACTACCTTACAATTTTCTATGTATCTTACATTGGAATTGAAGCGACACACTTTGCTGCCTTAATGATTCTGATACGTGTATTTGATGCTGTGAATGATCCATTGGTTGGCTATTTCTCTGACCGGATTAAACCTTTTAAAGGTGACCGGTATAAACCATTCATTTTAGTTGGGGGTCCATTGCTAGCCATCATTTCAGCCTTTATGTACTTTGATACCTCATCAATGGGCTATGGTGTGCAGTTAGCTGTCTGTGCCATTTCTTATGTGGCTTGGGACTTTGCTTATACTTTAGTAAATATCCCTTATGGTACTTTAAACTCAGTAGTAACTGACTCATCTGAAGGTCGTACAAAACTTTCTACAGCACGTTCAATTGGTGCAGGGGTTGCCAAATTACCAGTAGCAATTATTCCGTTAATCATATATCAAGATAAAGTAGTCGACGGACAAGTCGTATCACAATTCCAAGGACAATTAATGTTCCCAGTAATGTTAGGTTTAGGGGTTGTCGCTTTAATCTCATTCTTCTTGTTATATGCAAATGTAGAAGAACGTGTACAGCCAGATATGGCACAAATCAAAAACCAACCGTCAATCTTCAAAACGTTCAAAACATTATTCTCAAACCGTGCCTTAATCGCCCAAATTATTGCCGGTACAGCACAAACAATCTTCATCTACTCAGCATCACAATTACACCAAATGACATTACAAGTTAAATACAACGATGGCTCATTATTCTCATGGTTCACCCTTATTGAAATTGCACCTTTAGTGATTGGGGTGTTATTGGTTACACCACTGGTACGTAAATTTGGTAAACGCCAAGTCATCATTGTACCTTTAATTGGTAGCTTGATAATCTATGGAACAATGTTATTATTCCCAGTGGAAAATGTTTACGTTTGGATTGGTTTGATGGCAGTCGCGAATATGTTTACATTCGGTTTCCAATTACTATCATGGGCAATGATTTCAGATGCAATTGACTACAACGAATGGAAACAAGGCTTCCGTTCAGACGGATCGTTATATTCTTCATATATCTTCTGTCGTAAAATCGGTACAGCATTCTCATCTGCAGCCGTACCGTTATTAATTGTATTCGCAGCCCCTTCATTAGAGTTGAATAATGCAGCAACTTGGACCGCATCAAATGTGAGTGCAATCTACAACATGTCAATCCTATTCCCATTGTTTGGATTTGGTTTGGTGTTTATTGCATACTTATTAGTATTTAACATCTCAAAAGAAGACTACCACGAAATGCAAAAAGACCTAGGTCATACAATTGACAATGGTTAAACCTTAAATATAAATAAAAATGAAAACAATTGACGGTCAAATAGGGTAAAAACTATAAGAACGTCAATTGTTTTTACATTTAAAAGGTAGAATTTGATATACTAAGAAAAAGGATGTGAGACAGGGCGTTTAGACAGGAGACGATGGAAGAATAGTGCCGTATCACACAAAGTGTGAAACAAACTATTCTGAAGCGGACACCTGTCTGCCCTGGCGAGCTCAACTAAAAAGGGTGCGAGATCTGACGTCAGTGTGCAAGAATCGAACTCGGCCAAGTGTGAAAAAAGGGTGCAAGTCTTAACGACTTTTCTCGCACCTCCAAATTTTAAAAAGGTGGTTTTATGAAAACTTTAGCAATTGATACATCAACTCAAGCTCTTAGTGTCGCCCTACGTGATGGGGACCAGGTTGTGACAGAAACGACCACCAATACCAAAATTAAACATTCAACCCAGTTGCTCCCCTTAATTGACAGTATGTTCAAATTAATCGGTTGGCAACCAAGTGACCTTGAAGGCATTGTTGTTACAGAGGGACCGGGCTCTTATACAGGATTGCGGATTGGGGTAACAGCAGCCAAAACCATGGCCAACACGCTAAACATTCCCTTGTTTACCTTACCAACCCTGATGGCGTTAGCGGGCAACGTACAAGCAACCAGTGGCCCAGCTTTAATCGTCCCATTCATCGATGCCAGAAGAAAGACGGCTTTTGCGACTGTTTACCTTAGAGAAGGCAACCGTTTTACGCCACTATTCACAACATTGCACGGCCAATTTTCCCAGTTTTTAGACCAGGTTGAGGCCTACTTAAAAGACAATCCGGACTTACAAAGCTTACCGCTGAATTTTGTCAGCCCTGATATTGAAGCCTTCCGCCAAGACATTGAAGCCAAATTTGGTGAAGAAGCCATTATTTTCCCAAGTGAATCAGGTTTGATCCATGCTGGCCACCTAGGTGCATTACCACTGAAACAAGTGGACGTTGATACCTTTATTCCGGATTATGCAAAATTATCAGAAGCTGAAGAAAACTGGGTCGCTCAAAATCCTGAGGAGGCTAAGGCAGATGAAGGCACGTACGTGGAGAGAACAAATTAAAGCATTTTTCAAAAATTTTAATCGACAGGTGTTGTTTACAATGAAACATTCATTAGTATCCGATTTAATATTAGACAAACAGTCAATTGCCTTACCAGATGGCCAATCCATTTTCTTTGTTATGCAAGATACCACCGTGATCCATCAGATGGTTGACGTCGAATACCGCGCCTATCACCAAGTCATGTCTTGGACAGCCCGGGACTTCCTGTATGATATGACCCAAAATCCTAATACCTATTACATCCAAGCCTTTTTAGGTGAAGAATTAGTAGGCTTTATTGGCTGTCGCCGTGACCGGACGGATGTCCATATTTCAAACTTAGTCGTAAATCCAGATTACCAATCTATCGGTATCGGGACTGCCTTATTGGACCGAGCTATCGACTGTGCTAAACAACTGGACCGAAATGCTATGACACTAGAGGTACGGGCATCAAACCATGGCGCACAACGTTTTTATCAACGTTTTGGATTTTACGAAAGTGATACCAAAGAGAACTATTACTCTGACAATGACGAAGATGCCTTCGAAATGCGGTTAGCTCCCCTAATTAATGTAGAGCAAATCGAAATCGTCGAAGGGGTGTAATCTGTGCAAATTGACCACCTAGACCACCATTGGGCCAAAGACCAAGACCCTAAAGCCTTAGGCAAAATAGCCACCGAAATCCACGTTGGCTTGCACCAAGCCTTCCAAGGGGACCTGTCTTGGACCGCAGAAGCCATTGGGAATAGCCTGGCTAATCCATACCATCACTTCTTTATTATGCGCGATCCAGCAAATTTAGAGATTGTTGGACTAGCGCATTTTCAATTGATTATTGATGAGGTAGAGCTCTTCAATATTGCCATATTGCCTGATTACCGTAGACAAGGACTTAGCTACCGGTTGCTTGAAGAGGCTTTGCTTTATTTTGCCCAAAATAAAGGTAAAATAGTGACCCTTGAAGTCCGGAGCCGTAATCAAGCAGCGCGACAACTATACGAAAAACTAGCCTTCAAACAAATTGCTAGTCGTCCCAACTATTATCCTGTAGACTTAGACGACGCTATTATTTATCAACGAAATTTAGTGGATAAAATCTGAAAAAAAAACTGAAAGGAGCCATTTTGCTATGGCAACAATACTAGCAATCGAATCTTCTTGTGATGAAACATCCGCTGCCATCGTCCAGAACGGGACAGACATGCTGTCCAACGTTGTCGCAAGTCAAATAAAAAGTCATATGCGGTTTGGCGGTGTCGTGCCTGAAATCGCCAGCCGTCATCATGTAGAACAAATTACTCAAATCATCGACCTAGCTATGACTGAAGGTAACGCGACCTGGGAAGATGTGGACGCTGTCGCAGTAACCCAAGGACCCGGCCTAGTCGGTTCATTATTAATTGGGGTTACGGCAGCAAAAGCTTTAGCCTTTGCTCATCAAAAACCTTTAATCGGGGTTAATCATATGGCTGGTCATATATACGCCAATCAACTGATTTCACCAATGGTTTATCCATTGTTGGCTTTAGTTGTATCCGGTGGTCATACTGAACTAGTTATTATGCGCGGAGAAAATGATTTTGAAACAATTGGTGATACGCGTGATGATGCTGTAGGAGAAGCTTACGATAAAATCGGCCGTGTCATCGGGGTGCCTTATCCAGGTGGGAAAATCATTGACCAGATGGCTCATGAAGGGGAAGATGTTTATCAATATCCGCGAGCTATGAAGGGGGAAGATACATTAGATTTTTCTTTTTCAGGCTTAAAGTCTGCTGTAATCAACCATATGCATAATGCCAAACAAAAGAATGAAACGGTTGATATGAACAATGTCGCAGCTTCATTCCAAGCAGCAGCACTTGATCAATTAGTGGGTCGGACAATTTCTGCCTTAAACCAATATCCAGAAATCAACCACTTACTAGTTGCAGGCGGTGTAGCAGCCAACAAAGGTTTACGTAGCCAATTAACAGCAGCAGTTGAAGGATTAGATCGTCCAGTCACCTTACATTTCCCGCCATTAAGCCTTTGCGGTGACAATGCGGCGATGATAGGTGCTGCAGCAGAGTCTTTATACCGAACACAGCAATTTGCTTCTTTAGCGTTAGACGCTAAACCAGGTATGAGCTTGTCATAGGTAGAATATTTTGAAGCGAGGTAAGTTTTCTTTATAATAGTATACAATTTATAATCGAGTGAGAAAGAGAAGGCGGTGGGGTAATGTTTAATAGAAGAAAAATGAATGCGCAAGATAAACATGGAGACCGAAATCGCCTAGAACAACTTTCTGCTAGGCAACGACAAAGAGAGCGGTTTAAAGAACAACCTGATCGGATTCGTGATAATCCTAGGGATACTTTCGTTGACATTATTATCTTTCTTTTGATTATTGCTGTAATAACAGGATTGGTCTTTTTATACTGGGCCTTTAGTCTTTAGGAAGCGACTATATTTTTTCTAAGATGATTAAATGAAAAGCACAGAAATGTGCTTTTTTTCGTTAAAACCTTGTAGGGAAGGGGATAAAAAGGGCATATATTGTAAATGTGAAATGTTTCACTTGTAAATCACCCTAGCTAGCAATTACAATTTAACCATGCCTAGCTATACTTGCATCCGGTTTATACTAGGTGTATCGTTTGTTGTTGGGATGCACAAAAAAAGGTTAGCCAGGTCCATCTGCTAACCGCGAATACTTTTTGTCTCAGCTCTCTAAGCGTGCACTTAGGGAGCTTTTTTATTTAAGTTATTATTTGCTTAAGTACTGTTTCATCAATAGACTGGCACTAGCCAACTGTGCAATGATACAGATGATAAGGATAACCGCTAAAGAAACGTAGTTAAACTGGTTTTCTATTAAAATCGCTACATAACTCCAAATGAATACTAATGGAAAGGCAATGTCTTTGTATCTAAAGGTGATGTAACCCATTAATAGACTAGCTACTACTAGCATGATATTGGTCCAAGATAACTCAGAAAGTCCAATGAAAGAATTAATGCCGGCACCGATAAACCAGGTGAAGATATTGACAATTGTTGCAACAGTTACCCAAGCAAAGTAAATAGAGAATGGTAAACGATCAAGCCAGTGTCGGCTATCTATATCCGATAATCTTGTATATATGGTGACTAAGTTGATGAGTAATAAAGCAATAATGATTGTAGAAACAAGCAACCATTCTTGGGTAAAGGTAATAATCCAAAAACCGTTCAGAAAGAAATTGATAACAGGCAGAAAAGTTAATCTATCTACTACTGGTTGCGCTTTTTGACGATTAAAGAATAAGCGAATGATCCAAATAAAAGTGAGTATGTAGATGATTCCCCAAATGGAGAAAGCGTAGCCGGCAGGTTGAATGAGTGCAGGGTCTTGATTTGCGACAATCCCAACGTTAGTGGCAGACCAGTAATTTAGAAAAATCATTACAGCAAATGCGATGAGATAAATTACGGGCCATTGGGTATATTTTTTCATGAATATCTTCCTTTCAATTTAGTTTCTATAGTAATGTTGCAACAATTGATGATGAGGAGGATTTTATACCATCATCCAACATGACTTCATCGGCAGTAATTTTTCTGAGGAGAGTATAATCGCTACACCGGCACCTGGAGGGCTGCTTGACCCAGCAAAGTATAAATTGTTGCCCTTTTTTTCTTTAAAGGTAGCCTAAAGTGATTACTTTGCCCCAAAGAAGATCCTAAGCCAAAAGTCGCTCCATGGTTTACATTAAATTTACTTTTGAAATCTTCCGGTGTGTAGCGTGTTTTCCTTCAATTATAATTTCTGAAACTTCTGAAGATATGATCATCATTTTTGGATTGGGGCATCTTACCAACTGGTTAATCATTTTTCTCATGGATATCTACTTAATGGCTTGCGGGTCGTAATCGGCTAGCGGATATACCGCCCATATCTGACCCAACTACCATTACATGTTTTGCCATATTTATTATCATCTTCCTATCTTAAGTAGTTATTTGAATGGCTTGAAGTAAATACTGTCAGCTAAATATGGATTTGGGTACTTTTTCAGTAATTGATTCAAGTATCGACGGAATTGTGTAATCGATATTTCTTGGTTTTGTAGTTTTTCTTGATTGCGTTTAAACTTACCACGCTCAGTATCGGTGGCTTGGTTTTTAAAGTATCCCCAAATATGTTGTCCAGCATTTATTTCATTACCAATATCTTCTGGTAAGTTTTCAGCAGTTTCAAGATATTGGATAAAGGCTTCAAAATCAGTGTGCTCTTTATCTTTTAAAAGGTTTCTAATGGCTTGATAAATATTTAAAGACTTTGCCATCACGTCATATTTATAACGTGCCCATAACTTTTCGGCGGCCCCAATATCTTGGTCAAGATATAATTGGATTTTTTCTGCAGACCGATTTTTATCTTTTACTTCTAACATGATATCAATAGGGCCACTTAATTCATTTTGAATGAAATGGATAAATGGATCAAGTGCGGTCGTTCTAGTATGCGCACCCGGTTTTTTACCTAATGCTTGTTGGCTATAGTGTATAACCTGTCTACCATCATTAGTAGTCCAAGTTTGACCAGCTAATTCAATATAGGTTTTCATGCTACGGCTATTTTCGGGTTTTAATATATTGAAATGTAGGTTATCAAATACAACAGGTAAGTGAGTGAGTTGACTAATATACAAGACATCTTCAATATTAAATAAGCGTTCATCATTTTCGATGATTAAATGACGACGAATCTTACTAGAAAGGCTATTAGCTACTTGAATAAACCGTTGAATTGCGGCGTCTTTATCGCCATACACACCACCAATATGAATCACCATTTTATTACTTTGATCACCGCCCAATAACGCCAACAAATCGGCATGATAATCCAAATCAGCAATTGCGCGCTCTACTACATCCTCCTTTGGTGAATTTAGCACAGTATATTGACCAGGGTGAAAGGATATGCGGATGTCTAAATTCTTTATGAGCTTCTTTAGTGCATCGAATTCATCTTGAAAATATACCTGCCAGTTTAAATCAACCTCATCTTTATCCTTAGTCGCAAAAGGAATTAAATCACTTGATAACCGTAACATTTGAATGTTGTGGTCTGCAGTGTAAATCAACATTTGTTTAAGTGTTTCTAAATTCCAGCTAATTAACTCAATCCATTTTTCATTAGTTAAATTAGCAAAACGACAAGTTTTAAACCCTCGATCTAAGTCTAGGTTCAAGCAGGCGTAACCAACCTTTATTGTTGAATTCATCATATGACCTTCTTTCTCATAATGTCCTGGTAGTTTGGTGAGCTTGTTGAATTAATTGTGTTGTTTTAAAATTCATAAACTTATCAATCGATAAGTTTCGTTTAGTATAAAACTAATAAAAGTAATTAACAATACCTGTTTCAGCTTTTTTGCCTTATAATGAAATGGACTATTTAAAAGGAATGGCTTCATTATGAGAAAAAGATTCGACAATCATGCAAGGAATTATTGCAGTTGCACGCGTAAAATTTATGTTAATTCCAATCATTTAGTAGCCGATTAACCGAAGAAGTCAATCCTAATTCAATTGCTGGTTAGTATTTTATGACAATTGTGCCTTATATTTTCCCGGATGTGGAGAAAATCATGTAATGGATTTAAGTAAAGTCTTTCTGCTATTTCTACACGGTGTATTAAAGTAAGTATCAATAAGGAGTTGTGCGACTATGTATGAACAATTTGCTTTTCATTTTCCATTTAAGGATGTGGATAAACAAGTCCACATGTATTTACCAGATCGTTTGTCAGAAAGTAAACAACGCTATCCTGTTCTTTACATGTTTGATGGGCATAACTTATTCTTTGACGAGATGGCAACTTATGGAAAATCTTGGGATTTATTGGATTTTCTGGATACCTACAATAAAGAGCTGATTGTTGTAGGCGTTGAGTGTAGCCATGAAGACGGTGAACGTCTCCGTGAATATTGTCCTTATTCAGTAGATACAGCACATTTTGGTCAAATTGATGGTTATGGAGATCATTTCATGGATTGGCTAGTTAATGAACTAAAACCATTTATTGATGATAACTATCCAACTATTGCGGGGCGTGAGGGCACAGCAATTGCTGGTTCCTCTATGGGTGGCTTAATGGCTTATTATGGTGGAGTTGTTCATAATGAGACTTTTTCTAAAGTTGCCGCATTATCACCAGCTTTTGGTTTTTGTTTTGATGAATTAGTGGCTGAATTGGGACGCCAATCTATCGACCAAGACACTCGATTATACTTGTCCTTTGGTGACCAAGAAGTGAATCAAGATCGCTTAGAGCAGGCTGGTTATCTTGAGCAAGCATTCTTAGATCGTGGTGGTGAAACTTATATGCATTTAGCAGCAGGGGGGGACCACTCAGAAGCTACATGGGCAGCACAAAACCACCTATACATGGACTTCTTATGGCATTAAATCATCTTTTTAAGTTACATGTAAAAAAACGACTGAGTATATCTCAGTCGCTTTCAATTTTGGAATTGGTCATTTTTATGCTTATTTGCGGCCGGTTACGTATGCATCTACAGCAATCAAGGCATCTGCAACGTCTTCAGCTGTGACGATATATGGCATGTTGTGAATTGTTTCCCCTTCAATTGTGGCCTGTTTACCCACGCGAATCAAGGCATCACGGTCTTCAGGATCCAAGTGTAATTCTTTTAGGGTAGTAGGTAAGTTTAAAGCTTGATACAGGTCGATGTAAGCATCAATCTCTTCAGTTGGACGATTTTCCATAAAGAGTTGTGTTAGCGTACCATAAGCAACTTTTTCACCGTGGGTTAGGTGATGAATGTCACCTTCTAAAGCTGTGAAACCATTATGGATAGCGTGGGCAGCTGCAAGACCACCAGATTCAAAGCCCAGTCCACTAAGAAGTGTGTTGGCTTCAATAACATTCTCAACTGCTGGTGTGACTACATGTTTTTCAACGGATTTAAAAGCTTTAACTCCGTCAGCGAACAAGACTTCCTTGCTCTTGTCTCCAATCGCTTGAGCAGCTAAAGTTGTTTTCCCACCGGCCATGGTATCGTGGTTACCAGTCATAGTTGGTCGCATTTCAACTGCAGTTGCCAGTGCATCAGCGATTCCTGAAGCGAAGAAACGAGCTGGTGCTTGCGCAATAATTTGACTATCTAATAGGACTAGATCGGGATTCTTCTTGTAGAATCGGTATTTCTCAAAGGCGCCTTCCTCAGAGTAAATAACAGATAGCGCAGAAGTTGGTGCATCTGTAGAAGCAACGGTTGGTAAAATAGCCACTGGTGACTGTAGGTCATCTGCAATGGCTTTCCCTGCATCAATAGCTTTCCCACCACCTAGTGCTAAAACAAGATTTACATCATTGTCTTGACCAATTTTCGTTACGCGATCAATCTCTGCAGTAGAAGCTTCACCTTGGAAAGGCTCACGGATAATGGTCATGCCAGCTGCCGTCAATGAGTCATTTAGGGTTTCCCCAACAATTTCCCAAACAACATCATCTGCTAGTAGTAAGGCCTTATCACCTAACTTTTGAATGTAGTCTACAGCTACTTGACTTGTTAAAATATTTTTACCTTGAACATAATGTGCCGGACTTGCAAATACCCTAACCATAATAAACCTCCTAGTTTATGTCACAAAATTCACAATAGAAACCGCATATATAAAAGTAGGAAAATTGTTATCCCTATTTACATGTGAATTATATCACAGACAAAAAGAAAAGGGTAATATTTCAGGTTAAGTTTTGAGAGAATAAAATGTAATGATGATATAAGATATTTTGCTTCCAATTGTGGTTCAGATTTGAGATAATGTAACGCTGTAAGCAAAAATTCTAGAGTAAGTAAAAAAGCGAATCGCTTTTTTATTTTGTATTCAATATATAAGAAAAAGAGAAAGGAATTTATTGTGGAAGAAAAGAAAAACTTTTGGCAAGAATTGCCACGACCATTTTTTATTTTAGCGCCAATGGAAGATGTAACAGATACTGTTTTTCGTCATGTAGTTCAAAAAGCAGCTAAACCAGATGTTTATTTTACAGAATTTACCAATTCAGAATCATATGTACATCCAAAAGGTCGCGATTCATTAAATTCACGATTACTATTCACAGAAGATGAAAAGCCTATCGTAGCGCATATCTGGGGAGACAATCCTGATCATTTTGCGGCAATGGCTAAAGGGATGAATGAAATGGGCTATGCTGGTTTAGATATTAACATGGGATGCCCAGCACCTAACGTGTTTAAACACGGCCGAGGATCAGGGTTAATCCTCCGTCCAGATGTAGCGGTTGAATTAATTCAAGCAGCTAAAGAAGGTGGCCTACCCGTTTCAGTGAAAACAAGACTTGGTCATCAAAATACAGAAGAATATAAAGAATGGCTTAGTCTACTATTAAAACAAGATATTGCCAACTTATCGATTCATTTACGAACCAAGACTGAAATGTCTAAAGTAGACGCCCACTGGGAATTGATTCCAGAAATCAAAAAACTACGCGACGAAATAGCACCACAAACCTTATTAACCATTAACGGTGATATTCCAAATCGTCAAGTCGGTCAAGAATTAGTGGATAAATATGGTGTTGACGGCGTCATGATTGGTCGTGGAATTTTCCATAACCCGTTCGCCTTTGAAGAAGAAGCGCGAGACCACACACCAAAAGAATTGTTAGACCTATTCAGATACCACCTAGATTTGTTCGACGAGAATGCTGCCAAAGACGGTCGTCCATATAAACCATTACGTCGTTTCTTTAAAATCTACATCCGCTCATTCCGTGGTGCCAACGACTTACGTATTGGCCTAATGGAAACTGAATCAACGGAAGAAGCACGCGCATTGCTAGATGAATTTGAAGAGAAATACTTAGCAGAAGCGTAGTCTAATCTTTCGCTACTTCTTTCTTAGTGTCTTGTCTCGCACCCTTAAGTCGGGTTCGCCCCTCCAAAAAACCTGTGTTTCAGTTGATTTAAATGTAAGTAGGGTTAAGATAACCATTTACTTATAGTGTAAATTGATAACTATTTAACCTTCACAAGATCGTATCGCTATACGGTCTTTTTTTTGGGTCAATTTCCTTTCTTTGGAACTGGGTGCGGGTTAGAAAACTTGTCTCAATAAATGTGTAAGCGTTTGCATATAGAAAAAAGCAATGCTAAGATGACAGTATTGGAAGCAATATTCAACAAAAAGGAGTGAAGAAATTATGATGGCGAAATTACAACGGTTTGGGGGCGCAATGTTTGTGCCGGTGCTGTTATTCTCGTTCGCGGGTATTATATTATCCTTCTCGATTCTTTTCCAAAATGAATTGATTATGGGTAGTATCGCATCCGAGGGCAGTCTTTGGCGAAATATCTGGTCGATTTTAGAATCTGGTGGTTGGACAGTATTTAATCAAATTGAATTGCTATTTGTAATTGGTTTACCTATTGGGTTAGCAACAAAAGCGGCTGGTCGTGCCAGCTTGGAGTCATTTATTGTTTACATGACTTTTCAAAGTTTCCTGGCTAAAATCCTTGAAATTTGGGGGACGAACTTTGGGGTTGATTATACCGCAGAACCAGGTGGTGTCAGTGGGTTAAAACTGATTGGTAGTGTAAAAACATTGGATACCAATATTATTGGTGCCATTGCCGTAGCGGCTATTGTTGTTTGGCTACACAACCGGTACTTTGATACTAAACTACCAGACTGGTTGGGTGTTTTCCAAGGGTCAACATTCGTTTATATCTTAGGATTCTTTATCATGTTACCATTAGCCTTCCTAACAGCTTGGGGTTGGCCAGCGGTTCAAGGTGGTATTGCAACATTACAGGGTTGGTTGGCGAGTTCAGGTGCCTTCGGTGTATTCGCATATGTATTCTTAGAACGTATTTTAATTCCAACAGGACTGCATCATTTTGTATACCAACCATTTGTCTATGGCCCTGCAGTGATTGAAGGTGGAATAGAACGTGCTTGGTTGGATCAATTAAATGTGATTGCTTCAAATCCAGCACCTTTACGTGAACAGTTCCCAGAAGGCGCTTTTGGGTTGCATAATATGTCAAAAATTTTCGCACCGATTGGTATTTCAGCAGCTTTCTATGCGACAGCGAAAAAAGAAAAACGCCAAGAAGTATTATCTCTACTATTGCCAACAGCTTTCACAGCGATTATGGCTGGGATTACAGAACCGTTTGAATTTACTTTTCTATTTATCGCGCCACAACTATTCTTTATCCATGCCTTACTTGCAGCTTCACTCGCAACAACTATGTACTTATTCGGACTTGCAGGAGATATAGGTTCTGGTCTAATTGCAGTTGTTTCTAAATTTATTATTCCAATGTGGTCTAATCATTTTGGTGCAATTATCACTTGGCTAGTGATTGGTTTAATCTTCTCTGGTATTTACTTTGTGATTTTCAGCTTGATGATTAATAAATTTGATTTGAAAACACCTGGACGTGAAGATGATGAAGCAGAAGTGAAAATGTACACTAAACAAGATTATAAAGATAAGAAGAAACAAGAAGCAGCTGGGTTTGATCCGAATGATACTAGCCAGGATCCTTCAGAATCAAAAGCAAGTAATAAAGCTATTTCAAGTTATGCTGAAGAGGCTGCAAATGATCCTAGTCGTGGACGTTTCGCGGTAACTGCATCTAACTATGTTGACTTGTTAGGCGGTCCAGAAAATATTACTGACGTTAACAACTGTGCCTCTAGGTTGAGGTTAACAGTTAAAGACCCAAATGCATTAGCCACTGATAAAGAATTTAAAGCAAACGGTGCGCATGGGGTGGTACGTAAGGGTCAAGCGATTCAAGTGATTATTGGACTAGATGTCCCACAAGTTCGTGATGAAGTGGACGTTGAAATTGCTAAACGGACAGGTAAAGCGAAAAACTAAGGAACAATTTCCGTAAGTTGGAACAAGTGCATAAATGCTGAAATGCGAACAGAAGGTTGAGTGAGCAGTGAAAACGCTTAATTTTCTGTTAGCATAGAGGTATAGAAAAATAGCGACTAAACAATTGCATTAGGAGGAATTCATAATGACATTAAAGAAACAATCGATTCTTGTAGCAGGTGGGGGTTCAACTTTCACACCAGGTATCATCATGATGTTACTGGATAATTTAGATACATTCCCAATCCGTCAAATTAAATTCTACGATAACGATGGGGACCGACAAAAACAAATTGCCGATGCCTGTGAAATTATCCTAAATGAACGCGCACCAGAAATTGAATTCGTGGCTACAACCGATCCAGCTACAGCTTTTACAGACATTGATTTCGTGATGGCCCACATTCGTGTTGGTAAATATGCCATGCGTGAAAAAGATGAAAAAATTCCATTAAAATATGGAGTAATTGGTCAAGAAACATGTGGACCAGGTGGTATTTCATACGGTATGCGTTCAATCGGTGGCGTACTTGAATTGATTGACTATATGGAAGAATACTCTCCAGATGCTTGGATGTTAAACTACTCTAACCCAGCAGCAATCGTAGCAGAAGCGACTAGAAAATTACGTCCGAATAGCCGTATTATCAACATTTGTGATATGCCTGTAGGGATTGAATACCGAATGGCGGATATTTTAGGACTTAAATCTCGTAAAGACTTCGTTGTTCGTTATTATGGATTAAACCACTTTGGTTGGTGGACAGATATCCGTGACCATGAAGGCAACGATTTAATGCCAAAATTAAAAGAGTGGGTTCATGAACATGGTTATGTAACGCCAGAAGAATTGGCTGATGCTTCTGAAGAGGAAGTGGAAGAAAGTTGGATGCATACCTATGAAAAAGCAAAGGAAGTGTCTTGGCTGGATGAAGATACCTTGCCAAATACCTATCTAAAATACTACCTATACCCTCAAGATGAAGTAGCAATAGCTAATCCAGACTATACGCGGGCTAATGAAGTAATGGACCACCGTGAAAAACAAGTGTTCTCAGAATGTAACCAAGTAGTGAATTATGGTTCAGGTGCTAAAACGACATTAAAAGCAGATGATCACGCCTCATATATTGTCGATTTAGCGAGAGCCTTGGCGTATAATACGCGTGAAAGAATGTTGTTGATTGTGCCAAACAATGGATCAATCGTGAACTTTGATCCAACAGCCATGGTAGAAATCCCTTGTATCATTACATCAAACGGACCTGAACCATTGGTAACGGGCGAAATTCCGCGCTTCCAAAAAGGTTTAATGGAGCAACAAGTGGCCGTTGAAAAATTAGTGGTTGAAGCTTGGAGCGAAGGTTCTTATCAAAAATTATGGCAAGCTATTACCTTATCAAGAACC
Organism: Aerococcus viridans; assembly: GCF_001543285.1. Lineage (NCBI taxonomy): Bacteria > Bacillati > Bacillota > Bacilli > Lactobacillales > Aerococcaceae > Aerococcus > Aerococcus viridans. The sequence continues at coordinate 2,103,604 of NZ_CP014164.1, read as the reverse complement.
GTGCCAAATGCACGTGTAGCCAAACAAATTCTGGATGATTTAATTGAGGCAAACGCATCATACTGGCCTGAGTTATCTTAATCTATTAAATGTAAACGCTTTTGATATAATAGGAGTGGGCCGAGGTCCACTCTTATTATTTTGGAGGCATTTATGAAACCTATAGAAAATATCTATAACGACTTGTATAGTAAATTAACTGAAAATGAAATCTATATTTTTGACTATATCATGAAGCATAGTCAGACGGTTAGGAAGATGTCTATCACTGAATTAGCAAGGATTTTGGCTGTTTCAAAATCGACGATTTCCCGTTTCACCCAAAAAATTGGCTTTTCAGGTTATGCGGAATTCAAATTCTACCTCAACAATGAAGCAGAAAATCAACGGCATGATAGTGAAATTGATCCAATGGGGCAGTTAGCAGCCGATACCCAAGATACCTTTAAGATGTTCAGTAATATGCAGGTTGACCCCATTGTTGAAAGTATTTTTGATGCGGATAATGTCTTCTTATATGGGACTGGATGGGCGCAAAAGAACGCTTTAAACGATTTTAGAAGAAGTATTTTATTGAACAATAAATTTTCTATCGATATTTCAGCACCTTTGGAACTAAAAATTGCAAGTGCATCTATTAAACCTGGAGATGTGCTGATTGTGGCGTCTTTTAGTGGCAATGTGGCTTTGATTGAACGAGAATTGAAAATCTTTAAGAGTAAAGGGGCCATCCTGATCGCGGTGAGTGAAATGCATACCAGTTTATTAGCTAGCTTAGCCGATTATACAATCTATTTTAAAACAACACGCTTTGATTATAAGGATGAAGCCTTTGCATCTATGTTACCTATCCACCAAGCCACCAACTTATTAGCAATTGCCTATTTTGAATATGTGCGAAAACAAGAACGATTACAGAAAGAAAATGAGGAGCGTGACCTATGACTAGAAAAAATTTAAGTAGAATGGTACATTTTGTGATTATATTGCTGGTTATTGCACCCATCTTATATGTTGCCCTATTAACTTTCCAAGGCAACGCGCAAGGACTGGGTTTACTAGAAAACTTGACCACGAATGTCTTTACAGTGATTTCACTAATGTCTGTATGTATCCTGCCTTTTGGGGGCTTTTTAATCAAATCTAAGTGGGATCAAATTGACCAAACACAAGATAGTCTAGGGCAATTTTATATCAGTTTATTACTTATCTTGATTGGGTTTTTATTGATTGGCAACACCGGAATGGCCATCTTGATTTTTATTTTAATTGCCTTTAGTGTTGTAATTTTAAAAGTGAGACTAGGAGATGCCTTCCAAGTCCTTTTCAAATCACCAAAGCATAATATTAGCCGCTTTGCTGGTGAAATGGCCATGCTATTGATTGCAGCCTTTATTCGTTTTGCTATCTGGCGGATTAGTACGGGTAGCTAATGTCTGATTGTTAATAGAGGATTTGACTTCACTTCACATTATGTTTTTGTGAATTAAAGGGTTTGAGTTATAATCGAATTAAATAGACAAGTTACTGATATCAAAATGAATAAAAAGGAGCGTTAATTTAGTTGAAACTGTTAACATTAAATACTCATTCTTATGGTGAAGAAAATCAAGATCAAAAATTAGCTTTTATTGCGCAATCGATTGCTGAATGGGATATCGATGTAGTGGGCTTACAAGAAGTTAATCAGAAAATTATCGGACATCGAGTAGACGTTAAAAATATTGTGAACTTTGTCCCTATGGATGGGCAAGTGAATGTTAAAGAAGATAATTTTGCTATGCGTTTAGTAGCATTATTAGCGGAATTAGGCAAAACCTACTATTGGGCGTGGGCTATGACTCATATTGCGCATGACACAATGCAAGAGGGTGTAGCGATCTTATCAAAATACCCGATTGATAGCGTCACTAGCTATAACGTGTCAAAAAGTCATAATTGGTATGACTATAAAACTCGTCGTATTCTTACGGCTAAGATCACTAAACCAAATGGCGAAAGCTTTATGGCGGTTTCTGGTCACTTCTCATGGTGGCACGGGGAAAATAATGAAGAATTTCATTATGAATGGCAAGAAACTGAAAAATACCTAACTAGAACTAAGTTACCAATTTATTTTATGGGTGACTTTAATAATCCTGCCGGTACAGATGGTTATGACTACATGGTGTCAACGGCTATTCCTATTACAGATTCATATACGATTGCAGAAGAAACTGTCGGTGGACCGACAGTATTGAAAGAAATCGGTGGCTGGACCGGGCTTAAAGAACAAATTCGTATTGACTATATCTTCGTACCAAAAGGGGTAGCTGTAAAGAAATCCGAAGTTGTGTTTGATGGCGAACGTCAGCAGGCCGTATCAGACCATTCAGGTGTACTGGTAGAAACTATTGACTAGAAGCTAAATATAAAGATAAATATGGAAACTACGTATGTAAATATGGCAACATTAGAATGATTACTAGCTAGATTTTCTGATTTATCTACAATATTTAAGGCTAACAAATGTTAGAAATAGCAAGAAGAAGGGCAGTATTTTTAATTAAATAAAACATTTAAAAGGACCGTGGGAGTGGGAAATTCTCGCGGTTTTTCTGCTATAGTTTAAAAAAAGATGCAAACGGTTGCACAAAAGTGTTTTACGGTGTATAATTTATTTCGAGATATGAAACCGTTATCAAAACGGTGTAAATGAAGGAGCAAAAAAAATGAAGAGACTGTTTACATTTGAATTCTGGCAACAGTTTGGGAAGGCCTTGATGGTTGTTATTGCAGTAATGCCAGCTGCAGGTTTAATGATTTCAATTGGTAAGACCATTCCCTTGTTTGCTGAAAATATTAGTTTTTTAGTTACTACAGGTGGCGTTTTAGAATCAATTGGTTGGGCCATTATTGGTAATTTACATTTATTATTTGCCATTGCAATTGGTGGCTCTTGGGCTAAAGAACGTGCAGGAGGGGCTTTTGCGGCAGCTGTTGCTTTTGTCTTAATTAACCGGATTACAGGTGCCTTGTTTGGCGTTACAGCTGAAATGTTAGCTGATCCTGCTGCTGTGACAAGCACGGTATTTGGTCAAACGATTCCTGTAAATGGCTACTTTACTAGTGTTCTAGAAGCGCCAGCTTTAAACATGGGGGTATTTGTAGGGATTATTTCCGGTTTTATTGGGGCAAGTGCCTACAATAAATACTACAATTATCGTAAGCTACCGGAAGTGTTATCTTTCTTTAATGGGAAGCGTTTTGTACCATTTGTTGTGATTGTATGGGCTTTAGCAACAGCTTTAGGATTAGCTGTAGTTTGGCCAGTAATTCAATCAGGTATTAATGCATTCGGTCAATGGATTGCAACATCCCAAGATACTGCGCCAATCTTAGCACCGTTTATCTTTGGTACATTAGAACGGTTACTAATACCATTTGGTTTACATCACATGCTAACTATTCCAATTAACTACACCGAACTTGGTGGTACTTATGAAATTTTAACGGGTGCGCAAGCGGGTGCACAAGTAGTTGGACAAGATCCATTATGGTTAGCTTGGGCAACTGACTTAGCAAACTTCAACAATGCTGGTGACACGCAAAATTATCAATTTGTACTAGAAAATTGGGTGCCAGCTCGTTTCAAAGTTGGGCAAATGATTGGTTCCTCAGGTATCTTGATGGGGTTAACCTACGCAATGTACCGCAATGTTGACCAAGATAAGAAAGATAAATATAAACCAATGTTTATTTCAGCTGCGGCTGCCGTTTTCCTAACTGGGGTAACTGAACCATTGGAATACATGTTTATGTTTATTGCTATGCCTTTATATGTGGTGTATGCGGTGATCCAAGGGGCGGCGTTTGCTATGGCAGATGTGTTAAACCTACGCGTGCATTCATTTGGGATTATTGAATTCTTGACCCGTATCCCATTATCAGCGCAAGCCGGTATTATTGGTGACGTGATCAACTTCATCTTGGTGACACTGGTATTTGGTGTATTAACATACTTTATTGCAAACTTCATGATCAAGAAATTTAAATATGCAACACCTGGTCGTTTAGGGAACTACGAAGAGGGATTGGGGGCTGAACAAGCTGATAAATCAGCTGACGGCCAAACTTCAGCCATTGCCTCAAATGCGAACGAGCAACAAATTGCCGATGTTATCTACCTATTAGGTGGTAAAGAAAATATCGACTATGTAGATGCATGTATGACGCGTTTACGTGTGACAGTTAAGGACACTGAAAAAGTAGCTAGCGATGAGTATTGGAAAGCAGCTGGTGCTATGGGCTTAATGGTTCGCGGTACTGGTGTACAAGCCATTTACGGACCAAAATCTGACATCTTAAAATCTGACATCAACGACTTGTTGGACGCTGGTACTGCAATTCCGGCACCTTCTGACAAGGTAACAGGCAAGGCGGCTTCCAGTGAACCGGCGGCTGTGTCTGAGAAATCGGCTTCATCTGGTCAAACATCACCTGTTTTTGCACCGGTTGCTGGTCAATTATTAGATATCTCTCGTGTAAATGATCCTGTATTCTCGGAAAAAATGATGGGTGACGGTTACGCTGTCGAGCCTGATGCAGACGCTAAAACTGCTAAAGTTTATGCGCCAGTAGCTGGTAAAATCGTGTCGATCTTCCCAAGCCATCATGCAATCGGGATTCAAACGAGCGATGACCTTGAAGTATTGATTCACATGGGGATTGATACCAACAATTTCGACCCGGAAATCTTTGGTTTAACGGTAGCCGTGGACCAAGAAGTGACTGCTGGTCAAGTGGTTGGCGAAATGAACTTACAAGCGATCGAAGAGGCTGGTAAAGAAAAAACAGTGATTGTGGTTGTAACGAACAGTGAATCTATTGACCGGATTGAATTAGCTAGCGTTGACCAACAAATCGATGGCGGTCAAGAAGTAGGTAAAATTCACTTTTAATATAGTCATAAAGAAAAATGTCGGCTTGATGGTTACCGCTTGAAGAAGGTAAATCTTAGGGTCAGCGAAGTCGATTAGGAGGATAGTTAATGGTTATGGGCCATTAGCTATTTTTCTATCTTTGGATGTAAGCGATTACTTATTGTGCGCGTCAAAATAAAACATAGAAATGAGGAGAACCAATGGATGCAGCAGCTTTATACCACCGACCGGAGAGTGAATTTGCCTATTTATATGATGAAGATACCGTCCATATTCGCCTGCGGACCAAGAAAAATGACGTAATCCAGGTGGACTTGTTGGCGGGGGATACCTATCTACATTATTCGGAGGCTTGGTACCAGACCAGTCAGGAAATGACGAAAGTCGCCTCTAGTGACCTCCATGATTATTGGCAGTGTGAGTGGCCATTAGCGCCCAACCGTCTAGCTTATGCCTTTCGGGTCCAGGACATTGACGGGAATGTGGTCTTTTATTGTGACCGCGGAGTTTACCCAGGAGGTGATACCCATATTTTAGGCCAAGTCAATGCTTATTTCCGCCTGCCGTATTTTCATGAAAGTGACCGCGTTAAGACGCCAGCTTGGGTGAAAGATACGGTCTGGTATCAGATTTTCCCTGAACGGTTTGCGAACGGAGACCCCACAAATGACCCAGAAAACACCTTGCCTTGGGGTTCAAGGGCCCATCCCCGTCATGATGACTTCTATGGCGGAGACTTGCAAGGGATTATCGACCATCTGGATTATTTGGCTGATTTGGGGATCACTGGCATCTATCTCACCCCGATTTTTAAAGGGGATACCAATCACAAATACGATACCAGCGACTATATGACCATCGATCCAGCCTTCGGTGACGCTGAATTATTTGGCAGAATGGTCAGTCAAGCCCATGCTCGGGGCATTCGAGTAATGCTAGACGCTGTCTTCAACCATATCGGCTATGCATCCAGCCAATGGCAAGACGTCTTGGAAAATCAAGACCAGTCTATCTACAAAAATTGGTTTCATATCCAAGACTTTCCTGTTCAAGCCTTTGGGGCGATTGACTATAGTGGCGGCGAGCGGTTTGACCGCCAGCAATTGACCTATCAGACCTTTGCATTTGAACCCCACATGCCCAAATTAAATACGGCAAACCCTGAGGTAAAAGCCTACTTGTTAGACGTTGCCCGTCACTATATTCAAACATTTGATATCGACGGTTGGCGGTTGGATGTTGCCAATGAAGTGGACCATCAATTCTGGAAAGACTTCCATCGGACTTGCGTAAATTTGAAAGAAGATTTCTATATTGTGGGCGAAATCTGGCATTCAGCCCAGCGTTTCCTTGAAGGGGACGAATTCCATGCCATCATGAATTATCCGATGACAGACCAAATCAAGGACTTCTTTTTTGGACCGACAGGATCAATAGGACTGACATCAAAAGATCAAATAGGCGACGAGACAGCAAATCGTGAGCTGACCAACCAGCAGTTTATAGACCGGATGACCAGTCAACAAATGCTTTACCGAACGCAAACCAACCAGGCCCAGTTTAACCTATTAGATTCACACGACACCGACCGAATCCTAACCCGGGCCAATTACGACAAGGATAAAGTCCAGTCAGCTCTTGCTTTCACCTTCCTTCAAACCGGCACGCCTTGCATCTATTACGGCACGGAAATCGGTCTGGACGGTGGCAACGACCCAGACAACCGCAAATGCATGGTCTGGGAAAAGGACAAGCAAGACCAAGCTATGTGGCAATTTACCAAGGATCTGATTCAAATGCGACGGAACTATAGTGATCTCATCAACTTGGGGACCCTAGACTGGTCACAAGACTTGCCTAGTGAGCGAATTTTAGCCTTTACAAAGACTTACCGAGGACAAACCTTGCGCGCCTATTTTAACCAGGGTAATCAAGACTTGCAGATTGGTCTAGAGAAAAATACAAAAATTGTCCTCACGAACCTTGCAGGTATTGAAGGCGGTTACATTAAAGTGAGACAGGGAACCTACATGGTTAGTGTAAATTAAACTAGTCGACAGTAAAAAATACTTTGCAATATATTAAAAGTAAAAAAATATTTTTAAAACTTACACGAAAACGGTTGCAAAGATCGAAAGTGTGTGCAATAATTTGTGCAAGCGATTACATTATGGGTATTTATATTTTAGGAGGAAAAGTAAATGAGTAAATTGCAGTGGAAGAAAACAGCCTTTGGTTTGGTAACAGCGTCAGCTGCTTTAGTGCTTGCAGCATGTGGGAATGGTGGCGAAGAATCCGCTAGTTCAGATGGCGGATCAGATAGCGCAAGCGGTAGCACCTTACAGGTATCAGTTGGTGCTGACTACGTGGATTACGTAAATGAAATTGCCCCAGCTTTTGAAGAAGAGACAGGGATTGACGTTGAAGTTGTTGAGCGTGAAATGTTCGAAACCTTAGATTCACTTTCATTAGATGGTCCAGCAGGGATTGCGCCAGACGTGACAATCGCCCCTTACGACCGGATTGGAAATCTAGGTATTCAAGGACATTTATTACCAGTAACACTGCCAGATGATGGTCGTTATGACGAAACAGATGAGCGTCAAGTAACAGCTAATGACGAAATTTACGGTATGCCTTATGTAGTTGAAGCCTTAGTCCTTTACTACAACAAAGAATTAATCGATACTGCCCCAACAACATTTGAAGAATTAGAAGCCTTGTCAGAAGATTCAGCTTATGACTACTCTTCTGAATCAGGCAAAAACACCGGCTTCTTAGCAAACTGGGTAGACTTCTACTCTGCTTACGGTTTAATTGCTGGTTACGGTGGCTACATCTTCGGACAAGATGGTACTGATACAGCTGACATCGGTTTAAATACTGAAGGTGCTGTTGAAGGGATTGAATACGCACAAACATGGTACGAAAAATGGCCAGAAGGTATGTTAGATACAACTTCAGCTGGTAGCTTCGTAGATGAAACCTTCATCTCTGGCGGTGCAGCTGCAGTAATCGGCGGACCATGGTCTGCAGCGTCTTACCAAGAAGGTGGCGTTGACTACGGCGTTGCTGCAATCCCAACATTGCCAAACGGGGAAGCTTACCAAACATTCGGTGGTGGTAAGGGCTGGGTTATTTCAGGCTATACTGAAAATGAAGAAGCCGCACAACAATGGTTAGAATATGTAACGACTGAAGAAAATATGAATAGCCTACATGAATTTAACTCAGAAGTACCAGCTAACCAACAAGCCCGTCAGGCAATTGTGGATGCCGGTGAAAATGAATTAGCTATCGCTGTTATCGAGCAATATAACGATGCTGTACCAATGCCAAATATTCCAGAAATGGCTGAAGTTTGGACAGGTGCTGAAACAATGATGTTTGATGCAGTATCAGGCAACAAATCTGCACAACAATCAGCAGATGACGCTGTTCAAGTGATTGTAGATAACATTGCACAAAAATACTAAGTGACACCCCTTTAAAACATTTGAGGATGGTTTAGCTAATGGTTTAGTAATCATCGCTGAGCCATCCTTCTTATTATAAGAAGTGGCATAAATTTTTAAGTAATGAACCATTAAACAAAAAGAATCTATGATACTTGTCATGGTTTTCTAGTGAAGGAGTTGGTTGCAGTGGTTAAAACTGCAAAAGAAAGAAAAAAAGTGAACTTCACTTCTGAGCAAAAGAGTCGTATCAATCAAGCGACTTTGGCCTCAATCATCCCTGGTGGTGGGCAATTTGTAAACAAGCAAGTCCTTAAAGGCGTCATCTTTTTAGTGATTTTTGCCTTATACATTCTCCACTTATTCAGCTTTGGGTTTGATGCCTTCAATGGCTTAATTACCCTAGGTGTAACACCTCGTGAAGATCATTCCCTCTTCTTATTAATTGAAGGGGTACTTGAATTATTAATAACTGTCATCTTTTTTATTTTCTACGCCGTACAAATGTGGGATGCGCGCAATGTGGCTAAACTAAACGCCATCAACCCAGACAAGGTCAACCGATCAGCCAAGGATATCTTAAATAACCTTTACGAATCAGGTTTCCCTTATCTATTAACCATCCCAGCCTATATCTTAATGTTATTTGCCATTGTGTTCCCAGTAGTGGTAACGATCCTAATCGTATTTACCAACTACGACTTTCAACACATTCCACCCGCTAAATTAATCGAGTGGACAGGATTTGAGACATTTAGTTCAATCTTTACCCTAACAACCTACCGAGAAACATTCGGTGCCGTATTCTCATGGACCGTCATTTGGACCCTATTAGCCACAACCTTACAAGTAGGACTAGGCATCTTCCTAGCAATCCTGATGAACCAACCATTCATCAAATTCCGTCGCTTTTTCGGGGTTATCCTACTATTACCATGGGCGGTACCAGCCTTTATCTCAATCTTAACCTTTTCAAATATGTTCAACCCATCTGCCGGAGCCATCAACTCCCAGGTCATTCCGTTTATCAATAACTTGATCCCATTCTTGGAAATTCCAGCACTAGCCTGGAAAACGGACCCATTCTGGACCAAGGTGGCCTTGATTTCTATCCAGGGTTGGCTTGGTTTCCCATACATTTACGTATTGACCACGTCAATTCTACAATCTATACCAGGTGAGTGGTACGAAGCCTCTTCAATCGACGGGGCTTCACCAATCCAAAAATTCCGATTCATTACCTTCCCGCATATCTTGTCAGTTGCGGCACCGGTATTAATCACGCAATACACAGGAAACTTCAACAACTTCACAATGATTTACCTATTTAATGAAGGTGGACCTGGTTCAGTAGGGAACAATGCCGGGACTACAGATATCTTGATTTCATGGGTCTACAAGTTGACAACAGGGCAATCGCCACAATATAACGTATCATCCGCGATTACCATCATCATCTCAACTATAGTTATTGTGATTTCATTGATCATCTTTAAATACACCAATGCTTTTGAAATGGAGGATTAAGCCATGGCTGAGAAAAAATTAGCTAACACGCAAAAACGCGGCCGCTTTTGGACCCAATTCTTTACCTATGCCTTCTTAGTCTTTATGGCAATCATCATCATCTATCCCTTACTGATTACCATTACATCAGCCTTCAGGGGTGGAAACTTAATTGCCTTTAACTTGAACTTCTCAGGTCAGTTTACCCTAAGTAACTTTGAACGCTTGTTTACAGAAACCCAATACGGTCAGTGGTATATTAATACTTTAATCGTTGCGGTGATTACCATGGCCTTACAGGTAACGATTATTACCTTAGCCGGATATGCCTACTCAAGATACCGGTTCGCAGGGCGGAAGCAATCCCTAAAGTTCTTCATCATCGTTCAAATGGTTCCAACAACAGCAGCCTTGACCGCCTTTTACGTTATGGCCTTACTAGTTGGGGGGCTAGACAAATTATGGTTCTTGATTTTCGCCTATGTCGGCGGGTCAATCCCAATGAACTCATGGTTGATGAAAGGGTATTTTGATACCGTGCCAATTGACCTAGATGAATCCGCAAAATTAGACGGGGCAGGCCACTTACGGACCTTTGGACAAATCGTCTTACCGTTAGTGCGTCCAATGATTTCAGTGCAAGCCTTATGGGCATTTATGACCCCATTCGGTGAGTACATGCTAGCCCGTTTCATCTTGCGTTCACCAGAAAATTACACCGTAGCCATCGGGTTACAACAATTTATTACCAACCCTCGTGAACAACGGGTAACTTTATTCGCGGCAGGGGCGCTTTTAATCGCCTTACCAATTTCAATCATGTTCTTCTACTTACAAAAGAACTTTGTATCTGGTTTAACTGCTGGTGGTACGAAAGGGTAATACATGATTTTTCACAAGTAACTTACGGATTAAGCAAGCAATTAGCAGATAGAAAGATAGGCGATGAACGTGTTAAAAGCAATATTTCCCATCAATTACTTTAAGAGTATTTGGACACCAAGCAAAATTTGGTTTAACCGCCATGACCTCAAATGGTGGCAAATGTTGCTGGTCATCCTCTTCTTAAATGGTTTGATGATAGTTCCAGTAACCTTAAACTATGCCAATATGACCGAGTTTCCCGTAACCGACTACTATCCCAATGCCATGGCCCTTGTAGACGACCAAGTGGTAGACGAGATTCAGCAAGTCACCTTTGAAAATGGAGAAATGCTGATCGACCAACCAGTGGTTTCAGAAAGCGCTGAAGGAACCGTCGCCTTTGGATTAGCAGACGACCAGCTAGAGACACTGGCAGCTAGCGGGAAAACGGCACTCATTTTCCAAGAGAATCAATTCGTCTTAATGGAAGCTGGGGCGCCAACGGCAACGGTCCTTTATACCAAAGACTTCGACTTGACAGGGCTTGACCAAGCAGGTGTTCAGGAAAGTTTGAGCCAGCAATGGTTAGACCAAAACCGCGTCTTAGTGGTCTTGATCTTCTCGAGTGTGATTAGCTTGATATTCCTAGCCATGAACCTATTCTTAGTTGGGATTGCAGCCCTCATGTTCTATATGACCAAGGGGAGCCCGGTTACGTCTATTGAAACTTATAAAGAGTCCATCAATTTAATCCTAAATGCCTTATCACTGCCGACTTTCTTGGCTATGGCTTACGGTTTATACAACTTTGATGTATCTTTAATTGCTAGCTTGCAGACAATCGGTCTAGTGACCATGCTGCTCTTAGTCATGTGGAAGACAAGATTCCGCGACCAAACCTTGGACGAATTTCAACTGTTGGAAGCTTAATTCATCCAGTATGATTTTGAAGCCTGTTTGAACCTAGACCAGATGCTTTAAATGGATCATGTACCACCTTTAACAAGTTTAAGAAAATGACAATTGAACTGTGCATTTTTGAAGATAGGAGAATGCCTTGTGGCTGAAATAAAATTAAATCATATTTATAAAAAATACGACAATGCGGAGAAGTTTTCGGTAACGGACTTCAATTTAGATATTAAAGACAACGAATTTATTGTTTTCGTAGGCCCTTCCGGATGCGGAAAATCGACAACCTTACGGATGGTAGCCGGTTTGGAAGATATTACCAAAGGGGACTTGGTCATTGACGGACAAGTCGTTAACGATGTGGCACCTAAAACCCGTGACATCGCCATGGTATTCCAAAACTATGCCCTATACCCACATATGACTGTGCGTGAAAACATGGCATTCGGTTTGAAATTGCGTAAAGTAGACAAGAAAGAAATTGATTCGCGCGTGGATGAAGCGGCAGAATTACTGCAAATCACGGACTTATTAGAACGTAAACCAGCCGCCTTATCTGGTGGGCAACGTCAACGTGTAGCCTTAGGACGTGCAGTAGTCCGTCAACCTAAAGCCTTCTTGATGGATGAGCCTTTATCCAACTTGGATGCCAAATTACGGGTTCACATGCGGTCTGAGATCGCTAAATTACATAAGCGTTTAAACACAACCATCATCTATGTAACCCATGATCAAACAGAAGCCATGACTTTGGCTGACCGGATTGTCATCATGAATGCTGGTGAAATCCAACAAGTAGGGACACCGCTTGAAGTCTATAACAACCCAGAAAATGCCTTTGTAGCAGCCTTCATGGGATCACCTGCCATGAACCTAGTGGATGTGAAGTATGAAGCTGGCCATATTCATTTAGGAGGTGGCACAAAGCTTGAAGTGGCCCCACCATCTCGGCGCATTTTAGATGAGAAAGGTTATGACGGCAAAACAGTGACTTTTGGTATTCGTCCAGAAGATATGCAGTCTGAACAATTGGCTTTAGACGCTACACCAGAAACGGTTGTCGAACCAACCATTACGGTATCCGAATTAACAGGGGCAACGTCTATCCTATACTTAGATGTTAAAGGACAAGAGTTCATTGCTGTGGTAGATGCCCGTGACTACCACGAAGTTGGTACAACCATCAAGATCGCCTTTAACATGAATAAGGCCCACTTCTTCGATGTTGAAACAGGCAAAGTAATTAAATAGCACAACCGAGGTACATGCGAATCTTAACACGAACCGTATGTGCCTTTTTCTATCGAAAATAAAGAAACCGGTTGCATTAGATTGAGATGATATTTTATAAGGAGGATTCACATGACAGAATCAGTAACAAAATTAAAGGTAGGCATTATCGGATGCGGAGGCATCGGGATGCAGAAGCATTTACCGGCCTTAGCCCAAGTTGAAGAGGTAGAATTGGTGGCTTTTTGTGATTTGGTCGAAGACCGGGCCCTAGCTGGAAAAGCCAAATTTGGGACTAACGAATCCAATGTATATACCGATTACCAGAATATGTTGGCTGAAGAAAGCTTAGATGTGGTTCATGTCTGTACCCCAAATGCGACGCATGCAGAATTATCCATTGCAGCGCTTGATGCAGGCAACCACGTAATGTGCGAAAAACCAATGGCCAAAACAGCAGAAGAGGGTCGCGCGATGATCGAAGCGGCTGAACGAAACGGTAAAAAACTAACCATCGGCTATCAAAACCGTTTTAGAAAGGACAGCCAATACCTAAAAGCCATCTGCCAAGAGGGTCAATTAGGAGAAATTTACAATGCTAAAGCGCATGCTATTCGTCGTCGTGCTGTCCCAACTTGGGGTGTATTCCTTGATGAGGAAGCGCAAGGCGGAGGTCCTTTAATTGACATCGGTACTCATGCGCTTGATCTAACTTTATGGATGATGGACAATTATCAGCCCAAATACGTCGTCGGAAATACTTATAGAAAATTAGCTGATACAGAAAATGCTGCAAATGCCTTTGGTTCTTGGGATCCCAAAGAATTTAACGTAGAAGACTCAGCCTTTGGGTATATCGTCATGGAAAATGGTGCGAGCATTTATCTAGAATCATCGTGGGCCTTAAATACCGTTAAGTCAGGTGAGGCGAAAACGACCTTGCACGGGACTAAGGGTGGTGCGGATATGAACGATGGGTTAACAATTAATGGTGAAGACCATGGCCTATTATTCGACAAGCAAGTCATTGTTGACCCAGGTGCAGTTGACTTCTTTGAAGGGGATGCTGATGACCCCGAAGTGTTGGAAGCAGAGCAGTGGATTCAAGCCATTATTCATGATACAGAGCCGGTTGTAAAACCGCGAGAAGCTTTGATAGTGACTGAAATTCTAGAAGCCATTTATCAATCAGCGAAAACTGGACAACCCGTATTTCTAAATCAATAGGAGGATTCTAATGATTCGAGTAACAGTATGGAATGAGTTTCGTCATGAATTGACGGATGAGGACGTGAAAGCTGTCTATCCAGAGGGTATTCATGAAGCCTTAGCCAGTTTCTTAACGGCAGACTTTCTAGTCAATATGGCGACTTTAGACCAGCCAGAACACGGCTTGACCGAGGAAGTCTTAAATCAAACGGATGTCCTCCTTTGGTGGGGACATATGGCGCACGATGAAGTGGCAGATGAGATTGTTGACCGGGTTCACCAGCGCATTTTGGAAGGCATGGGGCTGATTGTCTTGCATTCGGGTCATTTTTCTAAAATATTCCAGAAATTAATGGGCACGACTTGTGACTTAAAATGGCGCGAGGACGGTCTTTCTGCCAAGGTGTGGAATGTGAATCCGTCTCACCCAATTACCCAGGGTGTGGGCGAGTGGATTGATTTAGACCAAGAAGAAATGTATGGAGAACACTTTGATGTTCCAGCGCCGGATGAATTAATCTTTATTACTGGCTATCCAAATGGAGAAGTTTTCCGTGGTGGTATGACTTATCGGCGCGGGAATGGGAAGATTTTCTACTTCCATCCTGGGCATGAAACTTTTCCGACTTATTATCATCCAACTATCCAGCAGGTCATTAAAAATGCCGTCCACTGGGCAGCACCTCTGACTGAAAGGCCTACATATGGTCATTTTCCTATTGAAACAAATAATAAAGTTTAAAAATTGAAGTAAAGAAATTAGATGAGTATAGGAGGATTTTATGAAATTAGGCGTATTTACCCCGTTATTTAATGATTTATCCTTTGAAGAGATGTTAGATCAAGTAGCAGAAAAAGGATTAGAAACTGTAGAAATTGGTACGGGTGCTAGCCCAGGGGATGCTCATTTGAAGATTGATACCCTTTTAGCATCTAGTGACGCTAGAAAGGATTATCTACAAAAAGTGGCGGACCGTGGCTTATCTATTTCGGCCCTATCGGCGCACGGTAACCCTATTTCGCCGGATAAAGTACAAGCACAAGCCCATGATGAATTGCTTAGAAAAACCATCAAACTGGCATCCTTATTGAACGTGCCAGTGGTAAATGGCTTCTCAGGTGTTGGGGGCGGAAACGCGACAGATACCCATGTTAACTGGCCTGTCATTCCTTGGCCAACAGAGTATGCAGATGCCTACCACTACCAATGGGACCAAGTCTTAGTCCCTTACTGGAAGGACATTAACCAAGAAGCAGGGGCAGCGGGCGTTAACATCGGGATTGAAATGCACGGTGGATTTTTAGCCCATACACCAGCAACCATGTTACGTTTACGGTCTGAAGCAGGGGACAATATTGGTTGTAACTTTGACCCATCGCATATGTGGTGGCAAGGGATTGACCCAGTCGCAGCCATTAAAATATTGGGTAAAGCGGGTGCTATCAACCACTTCCATGCTAAAGATACTTATTTAGACCAAGACAATATCAATATGTATGGTTTAACCGATATGCAACCTTATCAAGATGTTGCTAGTCGTGCCTGGACCTTTAGAAGTGTCGGTGAAGGGCACCCAATGTCCGAATGGTCACAAATGTTGGCCCAATTGCGGATTTACGGCTACGATTACGTGCTTTCAATTGAACATGAAGACCCAATTATGTCTGTAGGTGAAGGACTAGACCGGGCCATTACCAACCTGAAATCTGTTCTGATGCGAGACCAACCCCAAGAAATGTGGTGGGCATAGATGACAAAACAAGTAAATAATAAATTAAACATCGCAACTGTTGGCTACGGTGGCATGGGGACCTACCATGTCCACGGCCTGATTCCAGCTGAAGCCGACTACTTACAAGTGGTGGGGACTTACGACATCGATCAGAGCCGAAAAGACGTGGCGGAAGAAACGGGCACTTACGTCTATCCAGCCTTTGATGCCATTTTAGATGACCCGAAAGTCGATGCAGTTTTAATCGCTACACCTAACGACAGCCATAAAGAACTAGCTATTCGTGCCATGAAGTCCGGTAAACATGTGATCTGTGAAAAACCAGTCGCCATGAATACCGAAGAATTCGACGAAATGATCGCCGTAGCTGAAGAAACAGGACGCGTACTCATGGTGCACCAAAACCGTCGTTGGGACCCAGATTTCTTACAAGTCAAAGACATATTCACAAAGCGTCAAGCCGTTGGAGACGTCTTCCAGATTGAATCACGCGTCCATGGCGCTAATGGCATTCCAGGCGACTGGCGCCATCTAAAAGCCCACGGTGGCGGTATGGTCTTAGACTGGGGAATCCATTTATTTGATCAACTATTGTGGCTAGTAGATTCACCAATCAAGTCCGTTTACTCAGACTTATCTTATATCCTCGGCGACGAAGTAGACGACGGATTTATGGCTTATATCACCTTTGAAAACGGCATCCGCGCCCATGTTGAAGTGGGGACATCTAACTTCATTAGCCTGCCTCGTTGGTATATCAAAGGTAACCAAGGAACAGCCATCATTGAAGACTGGGAAATGAACGGGCGCATCGTGAAAGCAACCGGTAATGATGTGGAAAATAAACCATCACCGATTAGAGCAGGCGTCGGTTTGACCAAAACAATGGCACCACCAGTTGATGGCGTCACTGAGACCTTACCATTACCAGAAAGCAAGCCAGCAGACGTTTCCTTCTACCGCAACTTCTATGATGTTGTCACACTAGGCGCAGAACCCATCGTCAAAAACGAAGAAGTCCGCCAAGTCATGCAATTGATTGATAGTATTTTAGCTTAAAAACTTTATTTAGTTTAAAAGTGCTTCATCAAATTTAATAGTGTTAACAAACCCTGGGCTCCTTGCTTTCTCTATCATTCCCTTAAAATTAGGATGTAGTCCAGGGCGTTTAGACAGTAGTCCTTGGAAAAATAGTGCGTGACATACAAAGTGTGGCGCAAAATATTTTTGAGTGGACACCTGTCTGTCCTGAATAACACGACTAGCAGCGGAACAGCCCTCAGAAAAAAATTCTGAGGGCTGTTCTGACTACGTAGGCATGTTAGGAAAGCGTCAGTCTCGGGTATTAGGAGTAGAAGCTAAAACTCGAATTATAAAATACGATTATTGATATTGGTTAAGCTAAAAGCATATTTGTGGTAGTAATGCTTTAATTTGACGATAGAGTAAGGTGTTTTTAGACTTATCATTTAAAAAAAGACTCAAAGATTAATGTTTTAAATAAGGATAATTCGAAAGAAGTCATGATTCGTTTTCATGGCTTTTTTGCGTTATAGCTTTATTAAAGACATCCATAATTAGAAAAAGTACAATACATTCTTAAAATCTAATAATTTTGGAAGTTCAAAAAATACGAAGTATTAAGTCACTAACCATAATAAAAAGACTGCAAGTAATTACAGTCTTTAACGTTGTTTGATTAAGTTGTATGTAAGTCAGCGTCGACATATTCATGAATGAATCGTGTGCTAGCTTGGTCTGGATCTAAGGCTTCAAATAAAATATCCACGGCCCTTGAACCGATAATATGTGAATTCAGGTTGACATAAGAAGTCTTAATCATCGACTGGGTATTGCCTTGGCGGTAGGCTGAAAAAGTAATCAGATGGACATCTTGAATGTCCTGGGTATCCAGATAATTCCGAATCCCTTCAGCAACCAACTCATCGGAAATAACCAGGCCGTCAATTTGACTAAAATCAATTTTATTTTGAGCTAATTCATAACCATCACTTGGTAAGAAGTTGATATCGTTATAAATCAAGCTAGGGTCATAAATAATACCCGCACCTTCCAAAGCCCGTTTGTAGCCATTGTGACGGTCGGCAATAAAGAACTGGTTCATATCCCCACCGACATAGGCAATCCGGGTACACCCTTGTTGTATCAGCGACTTAGTAGCTTGGTAACCAATCAGTTCATTGTCATTATCCACGAAATGAACTTTAGTGTTGTCGGGCGACCCGATGACAACGGCTGGACAGTTGACTTTCTGGGCGAACCGCAATAGGGGGTCATTTTTTGAAGCATATAGAAAAATCAGGCCCTCAACTTGCTTGCCATTCACGATTTTTTCAATGTGCTTTTGCCGTTGATCATCATCTAAACCAACTGAAAGCAGGATAGAATAATCATGTTTGGCCATCTCAAAATTAATCCCACGTAAGACGGTCGGGAAGAAGGGGTTTTGGTAAAAGGCGTCAGTGGCTAGGGGTAGGACAAGGCCAAATGTTTTAGAATGGGCACTTGCAAGCCCTTGCGCATAAATGTTTGGAAAATAATTCATTTCCTTCATCACAGCGCGCACTTTATTTTTAGTTTTTTCACTAATCGAAGGGTTGTCAGCGATCACCCGTGAAACGGTGGAAGGCGCTACACCCGCTCTTTTAGCGACATCTCGAATTGTAATTGCCATAAAGTGTTATCCTCTCTGCTTGTTGCATTTATTATACCGAAAATTGATACCGCTTTCAATATTATTCAAAAAAGTTTACGAAATCGGTTGCATTGTGTAAGCGCTTCATGTAAAATAAAAGTGAATTAAGCGAAAAGCTATTAAACATCAACAGCAAACAGGAGGTTCAAGCATGGAAAGAGCAAGTGGTGTCGTTTTACACATATCTTCCCTACCAAATCAATTTGGTATCGGCTCATTTGGCGCGTCAGCCTATGAATTTGTCGACTTTCTAGTCAAAACCAAGCAACAATACTGGCAAATTCTACCACTGACTACAACGTCATACGGGGACTCGCCTTACCAATCATTTTCAGCCTTTGCCGGCAACACCCATTTTATTGATTTTGACCTATTAATGAAAAAGGGCTACCTAAACCAAGCTGACTATCAAGAGGTCAACTTTGGTGATGATCCTAAGAAAGTGGCTTACAATACCATTTTCCAAAAGAGAAGACCTATTCTAGAAAAAGCCGTGGCTAATTTTGTGCAAGCAAAAGCTTACAATGACAAAGAATTCTTACAATTCTATGAAGAAAATCAATTTTGGTTAGTGCCATTCGCCCAATACATGACGGTTAAGGAAGAACAGGGGCAAAACCCTTGGTATGAATGGCCAACGAACTTGCGGAACTATGATGAAGCGGTGGTCACACAATTCTGCGAGGCCCATATTGAGCGGTATGAATACCACCTGGTAACCCAATTTTGGTTTAACCAACAATATAAAGCTTTAAAAGAATATGCCAATGACAACCACATCGAAATCATTGGAGACATTCCAATTTATGTGGCCCGCGATTCAGTTGAAATGTGGACACAACCGGAATTATTCCTTACTGACGAGAAGAACAATCCGTCACTGGTTGCTGGTGTGCCACCGGATTTCTATTCGGCTGACGGTCAATATTGGGGCAACCCTATTTACGACTGGGACTACATGGAAGAAACGGATTATGCATGGTGGATCTTGCGGATGAAGGAAAGCTTCAAACTATATGACGTGGTAAGGATTGACCACTTCCGTGGCTTTGAAAGCTACTGGGCAGTGCCATTTGGTTCGCCAACAGCTGCCTCAGGTTCATGGCAGAAGGGGCCGGGCAATAAGATTTTCGACCAATTCAAGAAAGAATTAGGTGACATTAAAGTCATCGCCGAAGATTTAGGCTTTATGACCCAAGCTGTCAACGACATGCGAGACCAGACTGGTTATCCAGGTATGAAAGTCTTGCAGAATGGCTTCTATGGGCAAGACTCAGAAGACTTACCACATCACTATCCAGTTAATTCAGTGGCTTATGCGTCAACCCATGATTCCATGCAAGCCTATGACTGGTATATGAACCAGGCAAGCCAAGCAGACCGAGACCAAGCGGACCAATACTTGAACCGTGGTGTAGGGGAACACCCATCAGACGCTTTTGTTCGAGGGATCGCCGCATCGCCGTCAAGATTAGCTATCTATATGATGAACGACTTGTTACGGTTGGGACCTGAAGGCCGGATTAACATCCCGTCTACAATTGGCGGCAACTGGGACTGGCGAGTCCGTCAAGAAGACTTTACGGTCGACCTTGAAGAACGTTTGCGTTCAGTCACTGAAACATACTTTAGAGTAAATCAAGCTTTCGTTAGTCAAGATGATCAAAATAATGGTACAAATAGTATAGCAGCGGAGGCGGCCTTTTTACCTGAAGATAATGATTAGTTGAATGTAATAATTGGAAAATTTTGAACTTACTGATACACAGTTAAAGATAAGGAGACAATCATGTTAAATTTAAACGAACGTGCAAAAGCGCAATTTAATCAAGAGCTAAGCGAGTTGTCACACGCTGAAATCTACAAAATTTTATTAGACCTTGTTCAAGAAAAAACAGCTGCAATGCCACAAAATCAAGGTAAACGTAAACTTTATTATATTTCTGCTGAATTTTTAATTGGTAAATTACTATCAAACAACCTTTTAAACTTAGGTTTATACGATGAAGTAGCCGCTGAATTAGCGGAAAACGGGACTTCTCTTGCTGAAGTTGAAGAAGCTGAAGCAGAGCCGTCACTAGGAAATGGTGGTTTGGGCCGTCTAGCAGCTTGCTTCCTAGACTCAATTGCCACTTTAGGGTTGAACGGTGATGGGGTAGGATTAAATTACCACTTCGGGTTATTCCGCCAATACTTTGAGAATAATAAACAATCTTACCAACCCGATGAATGGTTAGACCATCCAACGTGGCTAAAAAAATCTGACATTTCTTACAAGGTGCCGTTTGGTCAATTCACTTTACAATCAACGCTATATGAAATTGATGTGCCTGGTTACAACCAACCAAACGTCAATAAATTACGCTTATTTGACTTAGATACAGTAAATCCAGAAATTATCGAAGAAGGTTCTATTAATTTTGACAAGACTCAGATTGAAGAGAACTTGACCTTATTCCTATATCCAGATGACTCTGACCGTAACGGGAACTTATTACGTATCTATCAACAATATTTCATGGTCTCAAATGGTGCTCAATTAGCTATTCAAGAAGCGATCGAGCGTGGGTCTAACATCCATGACTTAGCAGAATATGTTGTTGTACAAATTAACGATACGCATCCGACATTTATTATTCCAGAATTCGTTCGCTTATTAACAACGGAACATGGCATTGATTTTGAAGAAGCAGTAGAAATCACACGCAATGTGGTTGCTTTCACTAACCATACGATTCTTTCAGAAGCCTTGGAAAAATGGCCATTAGCTGATATTCATGAAGTTGTACCAGAGATTGCTGAAATCATTGTACAGCTAGACGAAATCATTAAAGATCAATTCCCAGATAATGAAGCAGTTCACATCATTGATGAATGGGGTACTGTGCATATGGCATCGATTGCGATTCACTTTGGATTCTCAATCAACGGGGTTGCCGCTTTACATACAGAAATATTGAAAAATAACGAGTTAAACCATTTTTATGAGATTTATCCTGAAAAATTCTCAAATAAAACAAACGGGATTACTTTCCGTCGTTGGTTAATGGCAGCTAACCCGTCGTTAACAAACTTTATTGATGAACACATTGGGACAAAATGGCGTGAAGATGCTGACTTAACAGACTTATTAGCATTCGAAAATGATGATAAGGCATTAGATGAATTACGTCGCATCAAGAGAGAAAATAAAAATGCCTTGGCAGACCACTTGCAACGTACACGTGGTATTAATATTGACCGTCATTCAATTGTAGATGTTCAAATTAAACGTATTCATGAGTACAAGCGCCAACAAATGTTGGCCCTATACATCATCTACAAATATCATGAAATTAAAGCAGGGAACATTCCTGGAACGCCAATTACCATTATTTTCGGTGGTAAAGCAGCACCAGCATACACAATTGCTAAAGATATTATTCATTTAATCTTGTCGTTATCAGAATTAATTGAAAATGACTTAGACGTGGCACCACACTTGAAAGTAGTATTCGTAGACAACTACAACGTGTCTGAAGCGGAATACTTAATTCCAGCAGCCAATATCTCTGAGCAAATCTCATTAGCTTCTAAAGAAGCATCTGGTACTGGTAACATGAAATTCATGTTAAATGGGGCATTAACTATCATGACTTGGGATGGTGCCAACGTTGAAATCGCTGAACAAGTAGGTGAAGAGAACGTTTATCCATTTGGTAAATCAAGTGAAGAAATCGTAAACCTATACGCTACAGATGGTTACGACCCACAAGACTACTACAAACAAGAACGTATTCAACCAATCGTTGATTTCATTATCTCAGATGAATTGATGGCTTACGGTATTCCTGAACGTCTGAACCGTCTATATAAAGACATGACCAGCAAGGACTACTTCATGGCCTTGATCGACCTAGAGGAATTCATTGACGTGAAAGAAAAAGTCTACTTGGATTACGAAGACCGTCGCGACTGGACACGTCGTTCATTAATTAATATCGCGAACGCAGGTTACTTCTCAGCAGACCGTACGATTGCAGAATACAACAAAGACATCTGGCACTTAGACCAGTAAGTATTCGTTAAATATTGAACACATTTGCATAATCAAGAAGGGCCGAGTGGGGAAAGATCCTACTCGGTTTTTCTTGTATCTTTGAGAAAGGAAATGGATAATGGTGCAAAGGATTTCATTTCCTTGCGAACCCTTTGTGGACACAAGTAGGACTGGAGGGTATATAAGTGAAAAAAGTATTAATTGTATGCGCAGGTGGGATGTCATCGTCACTAGTCGCTAAGAAGGCAACCGCACTATTTCAAACACAGGGTACAGACATCGAGGTCGCCGCAACCTCCATCTATGCCGGACAAAAGGCAATTGAAGAGGATCAATTTGATTTATATCTAGTCAGCCCACAGACCCGGATGTATTTTGACAACTTAGCCAAATTTGCCCACCGGATGGCCAAACCTATTGTAAAAATCCCGCCCCAAGCTTACGTACCACTACCTAAGCAAACGCAGATGTTGGCAGACCTGATAGAAGCGCATATTTAAAGGTGTGTGATCAGAACCAGAGTGTATTTTCTGTTTTTTTTGCTACATGTTAGCGTAAAATGGTTGCAATATATCGTAAGCGATTACATTATTGGAGGCGGTTTAATGACAGCACAAGCACTATATTTAAGCATTGATATCGGCGGGACAAATATTAAATCAGGATTGGTAGACAAATTGGGTCAGATTACCAACCAATATAAGCGGAAAACGCCACAGAACTTGCCTGATTTAAAATTAGCTATCATTGATATTGTTAATCAAGCACGGCACAGGTGGGGGACCAGCTAAAAGGAGTTGGTTTTTCTGCACCAGGGCAGGTGATTTCAGAAACAGGTGTCGTCCATGTTGGGGGCGCAATTCCTTTTATCGATGGCTTAAATTTTAAACACTTTATTAAAGAAAATTTTGCCCTACCAGCGGTGGCTATTAACGACGGCAAGGCAGCAGCTCAAGCTGAATTATGGCAAGGGCACTTAACAGATGTTAAAAATGGCTTAGTTTTACTAATAGGAACGGGTGTTGGTGGTGGGATTGTTTTAAATGGGCAACTGCACCAAGGCAGTCATTTCCAAGCGGGCGAACTGTTCTATATGTATGCATCTTCTAACGATATGACCACAGAGAACGCAATGGGAAGGCGCGGATCTGCCGTTATCTCTATCAACAAATCAAGAGCGTTATTAGGATTAGCACCTGGTGACGGGGAGGAAGTTTTCCAAGCCTTAGAAGAGGGGGACAATCCTGAAGTTACAGCCTTATTCGAACAATATTGCCAAGATATCGTTTATATCATCCATACCCTACAAATTTCTTTAGATCTTGACCGCGTTATTTTTGGTGGTGGAATCTCCGCTCAACCACTATTATTAGAAGGCATTCAAAATAAGTATAATGAAATAAGAGACCATGTAGAATGGTTCAAAAATTCATTTGAACCGATTGAGATTGGTTTGTGTAAATATGGTAGTGAAGCCAACTTGATTGGGGCCGTATACCAATTGTTGATAGAAGAATAGATTTGAAAACCGCCTATCTTATGATGGGCGGTTTTTATGGGGCATAAAAAAACCACCTACCGTTGGGAAGCGGTAGGTGGTTTACTTTATAATCTTTCGTTTGGGAGGAGAAAGATTTATGAAGAAAATTTTTTATATTGGGTATGCTTATATAATAGCGTGTACCTTTGAATTTCCCGTGAAGATTTGAGATAAAATATTGAAGAAAATGTGAATTCTCAAAAAACACTGATTCAATGGCGTTTTTTAATATGGGTTAAAAATAAATGTAATACAAGTAGGATGAATTTAAAAGAATAATGATCATCCAAGGTAGTGTTTTCAAGGAATTTGCTATAAATAGAATAAAGAATTTCAGTTTTCAGCATAAGTGGATTGTATTGTGGATTTTAAAGAGGTGAAGGATAGTGGAGAAATTTATTGGGCATGCATGCTTGCTTTTGATAATATTGACTATTGGTGCGGGGATTACCGGCTATGTAACTGGGGAAATACACTATGTTGAAACCTATCGAGCGCCTGGCGAATCACGGGGCTATATTGGTCGCCAGGCTAAACATTTGGATTCTGAAGAAAATTTTATGGCTGTATTCGATGAATTAGCTTCCTTGCCTGCCTTTGAAGGAAAAGAAGATAGCTCAATTGGCATTTCCTTATCTCTTGGAACAATTTATTTTGAAGAAGATCTGATTCCTTATACACCGCCTCAATTACGGGGGAGTGCGACGGGGGTTAGAGAAGACTTGCATACTAAGGTAGATCTAACAGCAAGTCAATACGACATGATCATGGAATAGTACGTTACTAAAGCATAAAGCTTAAAGCTGAAAATGGGGAACTGTAAGGATCTTACCTAAACTTTCTGCCAATCGCCTCCATTTGCCTATTTTCGGAAGGTAAAAAAATGTTTTTTCATGTTTTTTAAACTTTTTTCGGAAATGTTATTGACATCTTTGCTATCAGATGATATTCTTATCTAGTCGTCAGTTGATGACACAAAAAACACGCGGAAATAGCTCAGTGGTAGAGCACCACCTTGCCAAGGTGGGGGTCGCGGGTTCGAACCCCGTTTTCCGCTTTGTCTAAAAGACAAAACATTTAAATACTTTTTATAATATGCCGGGGTGGCGGAATAGGCAGACGCACAGGACTTAAAATCCTGCGAGGGTTAACCTCGTACCGGTTCGACCCCGGTCCTCGGCATTTTATATTTATGCACCCATGGCTCAACTGGATAGAGTACCTGACTACGAATCAGGCGGTTGCAGGTTCGAATCCTGCTGGGTGCATGTTTATTTTTTTAATAGCGGGAAATAGCTCAGCTTGGTAGAGCACTTGGTTTGGGACCAAGGGGTCGCAGGTTCGAATCCTGTTTTCCCGACTAATGGGGTAGCTCAATAGGGCTATCTTTTTTTGTTTATTTTTTATTTTCTGTATCTATAATGGTACTTTTGACCTATGATTCTACCTTTTAAAAGTTTACAATAAAAATCGAAGAAATACGTTATACTAAAGGTGATTAATATTTCAGACAATAGCGTAGACTATTGAGGGGAGATTGGCTATGGATATGCATCGTAAACAATTCGTACAGCGGTTGATTCATTTACTGAATATTCTAGGTACGATTGCGACTGTAATCTTTATTGTTTGGGCATGGCAGAACGGTTTGTTAGTAGATAAGGTGGCCTTTTTAAGATTTATGGGCCACTTTGGGATTGCCGCACCGCTGATGTTTGTGGTGATTCAATTTATCCAAACCGTTGTGCCCGTCATACCTGGTTCGATTACCATCCCGCTTGGTGTATACATGTTTGGGGATGTCTGGGGCTTTATTTGGAACTTGATGCCCATTTTCCTAGGGTCCATATTCAACTTTTACTTAGCCCGCAAGTATGGCCGAAGTTTGGTCCATATGCTAGTGGGAGATAAGTACTATAATAAGGCCTTAAGTTGGCTGGATGACCGGTCGGGCTTTAAACGGGTCTTGATTTTAGGTTTGATCTTGCCCTTTATGCCGGCTGATGTGATTTGCTATGTGGCTGGTTTAACCAATTTGTCTCTGTCGCGTTTCGTTCAAGTCTTGGCAGTAGGGAAACCCGTTACCATTTTGATTTACTCTTATTCAACTATCTTTTTAGTTGATCTAGTGAGTAAGTGGATATAGGAGTCTATGATGAAAATTTTATTGCACAGTGATATGAAGAAATCAATTCAACAAAGTGGGGTAGGACGCGCCCAGTTGCACCAGGAAATGGCCCTTGAATCTGCGGGCATTGCTTATACAACCAACTACAAGGATGACTTCGACATGGTTCACACCAATACCGTCTTTCCTCATTCCCTTGTTGTTGCTAAAAAGGCAAAAGCCGCTGGTAAACCTGTCATCTACCACGCCCACTCAACCATGGAAGATTTCAAGAATTCCTACACCTTTTCTAACCAAGCATCGCTCGGATTTAAATACTGGCTCAACACCTGCTACAACTCGGCAGACCTGATCCTGACGCCAAGTCAGTATGCTAAAAGCTTACTTGAAAAATACGATATCGATAAACCTATCCATGTCATTTCAAATGGGATTGACCTAGCTTATTGGCAAGCTAGCCAAGAAGAAGTGGCCAACATGCGGGCGCGGTTTAATCTGCGCCCGGACCAGAAAGTAGCCATTTCAGTGGGTCTACAAATTGAGCGTAAAGGGATTATTGAATTTGTCGAATTGGCCAAGCAAATGCCAGATGTTACCTTTATTTGGTTTGGCTATTCAAATCCTTATACCTTACCTAAAGATGTCAAAAAAGCCATCGCCACCGAGTTGCCGAATTTGATTTTTGCCGGCTATATCCCCCGTGACCAGGTCCGCGTTGCCTATCAAATGGCAGATGTCTATTTATTCATGACGCACGAGGAAACAGAAGGGATCGTCTTACTTGAAGCATTAGCCAGCAAGGTGAACACGATTGTATCTGATTTACCTGTCTTTGATTATTTAAAAGCTGACCGAGATGTTTATAAAGCCAATGCACTTGAAGATTTTAAAGTGCAATTGGAAGGTCTTTTAGGCGGTGATTTAGCGAGTCTTAGTGAAAATGGTTACCAACAAGCCAGCTTAAAAAGTATTCAAAATATTGGCCAGCAGTACATTTATGAGTACCAATATGCCGGTGCCTGTCAGCTTGAAATGCAAGGCGATAAGAAACTCAGCAAAATCCTTTTTTCAAATTTTAAAAGATAATGACAAAATCTACTAAAAAATGTAGACAAATTGACGGTCCGGTCTAATTTCAGACTTGGGTCGTCTTTTTTCGTAATATGTGCGTTCAAGGCCGCTATTTGTTATCATATGAAAATGATTGAAAAGGGGATAGATATGAAAGCAATTGGATTTGATTTAGACGATACCTTGTACAACCGATTAACCATCTATGAGGAAACCTACCGAGATATGCAGGCGACAGACCACCATCTAGACGTTGATTTTGAGACCTTCAATCAAGTCTACGCCGAATTCTCCGAGCAAGAATATCAAGCCTTTATGGCTGGCAAAAAGACAGAAGCTGCCTTCAAAAATGACCGGGTCATTGAGACATATGCACATTTTGGTCATGAAATTGACCAAGCAACTGCGAAAAAATTCAACCAACTGAAAAATCAATATCAAGAACAATTAAGATTAAGCGAAGACTTAGTAGCCTTGATGGAAGCGGCCTTATCTAAAGGGATGACGCTATTCGTTTTAACTAATGGGTCAACGGAAGCGCAAATAGATAAATTGACCAACCTAGGTGTCGATCAATTTATTGATAAGGATAAGTGGTACATTTCTGAAAGTATGGGTGGGTCAAAACCACAACGCAAGGTATTTGACGCCATTGCTGCTGATTTAAATGTTGCACCTCAAGAAATCTTGTTCGTCGGTGACGACTATCAAAACGACATCGAAGGGGCCATTCAAGCCGGATGGCAAGCTATCCACTACAGTACAACAGAAGTCCCAAACACTGTAGCCACCTGCACAACAGATGACTTCCTAGAAATGCGGACTTTGTTAGGGAATTTATAGAATCCAACCTGTCATGTCAGCTCTCTTGATATGAGTGAGAGATTTCGGTAGAAAATATACCTAAAGAAACAAAGTATTTTTAGTTTATTATAAAGACAAAAAACGATGTGAACGATTCGATTTTTGAGAAAGCCAGCAAAAGCCTATATTTTGTTGGCTTTTTTATTTGGCATCTAATAAAACATAACTATCATAATATGTAAGCTAATGTAACATGTTTTGTATTTTTGCGGAAATTTCATTGACAATTGATTGTATTTAGCGCATGATAAAACACATATAAAATGATGAGAAAGTAATAGGCGTTTTTTAATGATTGCATTTATGGGGTACGCCCTGATTGTTATTTTGATGTTTGTTATTATGCGTAAGAAGATGTCACTCTTCATTGGTTTGGTATTCTTGCCACTGTTATGGGCGATAATTGGACAAGTCCTTAATTTGTGGCAGATTGATATTGGTCAAGCGGCTATGGATGGCTTGGGGACCACGTCATCTACCGGGATTATGTTATTCTTCGCAATATATATGTTTACCATCATGATTGACGCAGGCCTATTCGATCCCTTGTCTAACGCGATGATTCGTTTTGCCAAAGGGGACCCCTTAAAAGTCGCCTTGGCAACTGTTGCCTTAACAGCTGCTGTTTCCTTAAACGGTGATGGGACAGCGACTATGATCATTGTCTGTACCGCTATGGTGCCAATTTACAAGAAACTAAATATGTCCTTGTTAAACCTAGCTGTTTTAACCATGACGTCGCACTCAATCGTTAACTTACTGCCGTGGGGTGGTCCAACTGCCCGTGATATCGCTGTTATGGGGGTTGAAACCAATGATGTCATGCGCGGACTAGTGCCAATGATGGTAGCTGGTTTGATTTATATGTTTATCATCGCTTGGGTTTTGGTTTACAAGAACGGAAGACGCTTGGTGTGGTCAACTTGTCTGAACAAGAAATGCAGGCCATGATGGTCATCGACGACCCAGAAACCCTTGAATTACGTCGACCTAAAAATGTCTGGATCAACTTAATTATCGTTCTTGTAGCCATTGCCTTATTGGTTGAAGGGTCTGTGCCTTCAGCGATTATCTTTATGTTAGGTACAGTGATCACCTTACTAGTCAACTATCCTAATCCTAAAAATCAAAAAGCGCGAATTGACAGCAACGCATCTGAAGCCAACCAGGTACTTATTTCCTACATAACGATGCCTTCTACTACGGCATGATGCCTATCAAGCCGGATATGTTTACGGATTTACCCCGTTACAACTAACATTTGCGTCTCTAATCGGTCAATCTTTCCACTTGTTCAGCCCACTAGTGCCTTTCTCATACGTACTACTTGGTTTAACAGGCGTGGAATGGGGCGACTGGCAGAAAAAGGTTTGGTCGTGTCACTTGGGATTTTCATTGTCTACGTGATTACTGCTGCCATCTTTGGTTTGTTACCCATTTTCCAATAATGATGAATCAATTAAAGCTATTATATTATCGACTTTAAAAGGAGTGGTTTCATGACGAATACACATACAATCGCCTTAATTCCTGGGGACGGGATTGGAAAAGAAATTACACAAGTTGTCAAACAAGTGGCAAAAGCCCTAGGCAGTCCAATTACTTGGGATGAAGTGGTCGCTGGACAAGACGCCATTGATGAAACGGGTGAACTGATTCCCAAAGCCGTTTACGACGCCATCGATACTCACAAGGTTGCCTTGAAAGGACCCATTGCAACACCAATTGGTGAGGGTTTTAGATCGGTCAACGTATCACTTAGAAAACATTATCAATTACATACAAACATCCGCCCAATCCGCGTATTAGGCCAAATTCCTGCACTTCACCGGGACGTGGATATCGTTTTATTCCGGGAGAATACAGAAGATTTATACGCGGGCGTAGAAGAGCAGATTTCACCTGACGAAGCCCATTCCATCAAAATCATTACCAGACAGGCGACAGAACGGATTGTCACAGCAGCCTTTGAGTATGCCGTGGCTAATGACCGAAAAAAGGTCGCTATCGTCACTAAAGCCAATATTATGAAACTATCAGACGGCTTATTCCTAAAAGTGGCGCGCGAAATTGCCGCTAAATATCCGCAAATTGAAGCAACGGAGGTTTTAGTCGACAACATGGCCATGCAATTGGTGATGCGTCCCCAACAGTACGATGTGGTCGTCACCGAAAACTTATACGGCGATATTTTATCTGATTTAATGGCCGGTTTGATTGGTGGTTTGGGGTTAGTGCCAGGTGCCAATTTGGGTGATGACGTGGCGATATTTGAAGCCGTTCATGGATCAGCACCAGATATTGCCGGCCAGGGTCTTGCCAACCCCACAGCCATCTTATTGGCCTTTGCCGACCTGCTTGACCATATCAGTTTACAAGCAGATGCCACTCGTTTGCGCGACGCTTTGAATTCGGTCTTGTCCGATGCAGGTAACTTTACCCGAGACTTAGGCGGTGATTTAACAACAGCAGCCTTCACCGACAAGGTTATCGCATCCTTAGCATAAGATGGCGTATCTTAAAACCGTCTAATGATTTTGATTTGAATAATGAGATAAGCACGCTTTGACTTGAGGGTGGCGTAAAGGAGTTGACCAGCAATTCCTTTGCGTTGCCTTTTTGTTATATAAATATGAGATACTTCAATTTTTTTTACAGCGTATAACGCTCCTTAATATAAGTCTTCAAATCAGGTTCTAAAAGTCAAACTCTTCCGACACACCTCCAATTACTAAGCTTTTGAATTGACTAGTTAAGGTCGGTTATCGTATGATATGGTTGAATAGTCAAAATTAGTCAAAATAAGAATCAGGCTTGAGGTGATGAATGTGAAAAATAGAAATATGTCTGATATTATTGAATCTTATTTAAAGCAAATCTTACAACAAGAAGAGCATGTTGAGATTAGTCGTAGCGAAATAGCAGACCAATTTCAATGTGTCCCATCACAAATTAATTACGTGATTAACACACGGTTTACCCCGCAAAAGGGTTATATAGTAGAAAGTAAACGTGGTGGGGGCGGATATATCCGCATTATGAAACTGGAAATGGTCGAAGAGGCTGAATTAATCGATGCCATGGTCGACCTTGTCCATCAAGAAATGAGCTTACGTGATGCAACTGCCATCATTCAAAATTTATTAGTCAACGAGATTGTTACCGAAAACGAAGCGCAAATCATGCACTCAGCAGTCGATAAGGATGCCCTAGGTAAAATTGTTAACGCTGATGAAGTCCGATCCTTAATTTTAAGATCGATGCTTGTGAAGCTGAAATATAGGTAACCAGATAGGAGGACCTTATGAACGAAATTTATACAGAGAAAGCAAAACAGGCCTTATTGTACGCTGCTGAAGAAGCCAAGCAATTTCGTCATAAAGCCATTGGAACAGAACATTTGCTGCTAGGACTTTACCGTGAGCCCGAGGGTGTTGCGCATAACGTGTTAGTTGACCACTTGCCAAGTTACGAGGCTGTGAAAGAAGAAGTTGAATTTGTCATCGGATACGGTAAGGATGAAGCCCAAGACGCCCCCGTAGATTTGAATCGCGTGGTGTACTCACCACGTTCAAGAAAAGTCTTATACATTGCAGGTGAAGAAGCACAACGCCAACAAGTCACTTTAGTCGGCACAGAGCACATTTTGCTATCTTTAATCGCTGACCAAGTACTAGCTGTTCGTATTCTGAAAAACCTGGACGTGGATATCGAAAAATTACGTAAAGACATCTACCGTTCAATTGGCCAACGTCCACCTGTGCGCAACCGAAGCAACGAGAACAACAACAAACCATCAAACCACGGTAGCAAACGCCCACAAAGTACGACGCCAACCTTAGACTCTTTAACCAGAGACCTAACGGAACAAGCACGTAACGGGCAGTTGGACCAAGTAATCGGCCGTAAGAAAGAGTTACGTCGCATCATGCAAGTCCTTAGCCGTCGAACTAAAAATAACCCTGTATTAGTAGGTGAGCCAGGTGTTGGGAAAACAGCCATCGCTGAAGCAGTTGCCATCGCAGTTGCAAACAACGATGTCGTATCAACCTTAGCCAATAAACGTGTCGTATCTCTTGATGTGGGGTCCCTTGTTGCAGGTACTAAATACCGTGGGGAATTCGAAGACCGAGTGAAAAACTTACTAGAGGAAACGGAAAAAGCTGGTAATGTCATCTTATTCATTGATGAGTTGCATAGTTTAATCGGTGCCGGTGCAGCAGAAGGGGCTATTGATGCTTCTAACCTGATGAAACCAGCCTTAGCCCGTGGTCACCTACAAGTGATTGGTGCTACAACCTTAAATGAGTACCAAAAATATATCGAAAAAGATGCTGCTTTAGAACGTCGTTTCGCCAAAGTCCTAGTTGATGAACCAAGCGAAGCGGATGCTATTGAAATTCTTAAAGGTATCCGAAAAGATTATGAAAAATTCCATCGAGTGACGATTAAAGATGAGGCTATTGAAGCTGCTGTTCGTCTAGGTAACCGTTATATTGCTGATCGTTTCTTACCAGATAAAGCAATTGATATTATGGATGAAGCTGCAGCTACAGCGCGTTTAGACAATAGTGATAAAGATACTACCCAACAAACCCTTGTAGGTATTCGTAAGCAATTAACTGATTTAGAAGAATTGAAGAAACACTATGTAAATACCCAAGAATTTGAAAAAGCTGCTGGTGTTCACCAACAGCAACAACGTTTAAGTCAAGAATTATTCGACCTACAAAACAACCCACAAGTTGTTCAAGATGAGCCGTTTGATATTGAAATTGACAGCCAAAACGTAGCGGACATTGTGGCTATGTGGACAGGTGTGCCAATGCAACAATTAACCCAAAGTGAAAACCAACAGTTAATCAAACTAGAAGACCACTTACACAAACGTGTTAAAGGTCAAGATGAAGCCGTTAAGAGCGTGTCTCGTGCCATACGTCGTGCACGTTCAGGGATTAAGGATCCAAACCGTCCAATCGGTTCATTCATGTTCCTTGGCCCAACAGGTGTTGGTAAAACTGAATTAGCCAAAGCCCTAGCAGGTGAAATGTTTGGTTCAGACAACAATATTATCCGTTTAGACATGTCTGAATACATGGAAAAATACTCAACAAGTCGAATGATTGGTTCAGCACCAGGTTACGTCGGCTACGACGAAGGTGGTCAGTTAACTGAACAAGTTCGTCAACACCCATACTCAGTGGTCTTATTCGATGAGATTGAAAAAGCCCACCCGGATGTCTTCAATATGCTGCTACAAGTCTTAGATGATGGTTATATTACGGACTCTAAAGGCCGTAAAGTAGACTTCCGTAACACAGTCATGATCATGACATCTAACTTGGGAGCAACTGCCATCCGTGACGATAAAAACGTCGGATTCGGTGCCAAACAAGCCACAGATAGTCATGAAGAAATGGACAGCCGTATCCGTAAAGAATTGAAGTCTGCCTTCAGACCAGAATTCTTAAATCGTGTGGATGAAATCATCGTCTTCCATACATTAGCGGAAGCGCAAATCGTTGAAATCGTACAGAAATTTACTACAGCCTTAACCAAATTATTAGCAGAGCAAGGTGTGAAACTCCGTGTGACACAAGGCGCTAATAAAGAAATCGCAAGTAAAGGCTTTGATAAAGAGTACGGTGCACGTCCATTACGCCGTGTAATCCAACAAAAAATTGAAGATCCAATCGCTGAAATGTTGATCGCTGATAAAATCAGCGAAGGCGACGTTGTCACAGTCGGTGCCCGCCAAGGAGAATTATACATTCGTGTAAAACACCCAGATGGCCAAGAAGAAAGCAACGACGTCAAAGATTTGATTAGTGCAGGTCAATAAGCTTTCACAACAAGTCGTATGAAGCGGACTATAACGTTGATACAGTCCGCTTATTCATTTACTTTTGGAATGTCTCCTGATGAACGTGAATTAGGAGTAGCCACCAAAATTGTATGGAATTTAGCCTAATTTACTGGCTTGACCAGTAACCATATTATTTTCGCTGGTGTAGTGGATATGCTATAATGTATATAATAATTATGGGGAGTGATATCATGGAACAATCAACTAAAAAAGGTTTAATTGCTTTAGGTGCAATTGCTGCAATTGCAGGTATTGTCGCTGTCGCGTTATACCAAGAAGATAAAAACTCAGTATTCAGTGATTTCATCGATGATGCTGGTCGCCAATTACGCCATACAGGTCGTGACTTAGCTCGCCGTGCTGATGATGTATCATTTTTACCAAACCGTTCACTCGGTGATCGCGTAAAAGATTCAGCAGCTGACGCTTACGACTATGCTGTAGGCCAAGCAAAATCATTTACAAAATAAATCGAAAATAAATGCCTCCAATTGCTATGCTTAGTAGTGGTTGGGGGTATTTTTTTATTTTATCCAGAATGACATTAGCCCTTGAAACTGGTACACTTATGAATATGAGATTTCAAAAAGAAGGGTGAAATAATGATGAGAATTGGTTACCAAGGCATTCCAGGTGCGTATAGTGAGGCGGCAACGATTGCTTTTGTACGCGAACAGTTGCATGTTGAGATTGATGATGAACGTTTAGAAATCATCTCTTACGATGACTTTAAACCCATGGTAGATGACTTAGTGGCTGAAAAAGTGGACCGCATTGTCATGCCAATTGAAAATTCGACAACAGGCTTGATTGCACGAACAATGGATATTATCCGTTACCGACCAGTCCTGGCTAAATATGAACACTACCAACCAGTAAACCATGTTTTATGGGGGTTACCAGGTGCTGACATTCATCAAGTGACGGAAGTTTACTCTCACCCAGAAGCTTTAATCCAATGTAAATTATTATTTGACCGCTATCCAAACATGGCACCAGTGGCCTATATCGATACAGCTGTTTCTGCTGAATTTATTGTGCAAGAAGATGACCCAACGAAAGCAGCGATTGCCAGCCCTCGTGCGGGTGAATTGCACGGTTTACAAGCGCTAGAACCAGCAGCATACGACGAATCAGGGAATATGACGCGGTTTTTAGTCTTTGAACGATATGACAATATCGATATGACCAATACCCATGACAAGATCATGTTATATATTGAAACACCGCATGAACCAGGTGCTTTGGCCAAGTTACTACAGGTATTAGATGTTTACCGAATCAACTTGGAAGGATTAAATGCCCGTCCAATCCCAATGAAACCCTTCCGTTACGGCTTCTTTATTGAAGCAGACCCAAGCAATATGATTGGGGACTTAGAGTCATTAGAGAAGATTTTAAAAGCATTATCAACCCATATTCAAGTGGTAGCGCAATTTAAACAAAATCGTTAGGTTAACGACACGAGTTCCTCTTGGTAAAATTATATTATTATATAATAAACCGCTTACATGTTACAATGGATTTGTATAGACAGATAGGATATAGGAGGAATTTTAATGGATAAACGTAAGGTAATTATTGATACGGACCCAGGAATTGACGATGCAGCGGCCTTGATGACGGCCTTATCGGACGATAGTTTGGAAATTTTAGGTTTCACTACGGTTGCTGGGAATAAGGGATTGGATATGACCACCACGAATGCGGTTCGGATATCTACTTATTTCGATGGTCGCGTGAAGATCTATCCAGGCGCTGACAACGATTACACCTCTTTAAAAGATAACAAACCGCCAAGAGAGAACGCGACTGGAAATATCCACGGGTCAAACGGAATGGGTGGGGTTGATTTCCCCTATGATGAAAGTTTGATTCAAGATCAGCACGCAGTGGATTTCATTCTTGAACAAGTTAAAGCATATCCTGGTGAAATCGATTTGATTACCTTAGGACCACTAACGAATATTGCTTTGGCCGTTGAAAAAGACTTAACGACCATGAAACAAGTCCGGTCAATCATGTCTATGGGTGGGGCTGCTTTTGACGGGAACACGAACCCGGTAGCGGAATTTAACTACTGGTTTGACCCCGTTTCAGTCGATATCGTCTATCAAGCCTTGGGCGAATCTGTCCCGATTACAATGGTTGGTTTAGACGTGACGAGACCGTCCCTCTTGGATATGAACGACTTAGAATTTATCCGTCAAGCAGGCGGTGAACTAGGCGGCATGATCCGTGAAATGTTCGACGACTATGTCCTGAATTCATTTGAAAATGAAGGCAAAATTGGAATCGTCATCCATGACTTAGTAGCAGTTGTTGGCTACCTGCACCCAGAAATTTTGACCGAAGTCTACCATACTAACTTGGTCATTGAAACTAAAGGTGAGTATACTTACGGACAGACCGTCATCGACTTTGAGGAGCGTACTGACCGACCAAAAAATGTCTACATCGCAATGGATATCGACCTTGAAGCTTATAAAGCCCACGTGATTTCAACCCTATTTGGCGAAGACAAATACCATCAATACCTAGACATGCTGGATTAACTTCTAGCGAAAAGGACACACAAAATTAAGCTAGATAAGTAGGTGACGGAAATGTACAAGTTCGAATTTATTTCCGCTGACATTCAAAATAAAATCCACCAGGGCATCTACCCTGTAGGCCGGTTACTTCCGAGTGAAAATGACCTGGCCAAGACGTACGATGTATCGCGTGAAACCATCCGTAAAGCGCAGAAAAGATTGGAAGACACCGGTTTTATCCAGAAGAAACAAGGTAAAGGGGCTATCGTCCTAGACTTTGCCCGTTTTTCTTTTCCTATATCCGGTTTAACTTCCTACAAGGAATTACAAGAATCCCAACACTTCCAAACTGCAACCCAAGTTTTGAGTAATAAACGGGTGGTGGCACCTGACTTTCTCGTCGGTGAAGACGGTGTTGAAGCGGGCGAACCCTTCATCCACCTGATTCGGGCCCGTGAAATGGAAGGGGAAACGGTCATTGTTGACCACGACTACCTCCGCGTATCCGTTATCCAAGATGGGGTGCCAGATGAAATTGCGGAAGTGTCCATTTATCAATACTTTGAACAAGAATTGGACTTACAAATATCCTTTGCCAATAAGGCGGATGATATAGATCAAAAGCACATGGCCATTGGCCCAGATGATTTTATCATCCAGGTCAACAGCCATGTATACTTAGAAGATGCCACCTTTTTTCAATATACCTCATCCCACCACCGGATCGACAAATTTAGATTTGCGGAATTTGCGCGCCGGACGGCTCATTAAATCGTGCGCTAATTTGGGATAGATAGGACAACTACCCTCAATCAGCCTTGTTTGGCCAAGTTGAGGGTGTTTTTCTTCGATAGCGAATGTTTAGATGATGCCAGTTTAGGCTATTGATTGCCATCGTCTCTACTTGAATGATGATGTACAGTATGCTCACGTCTATTTGCCATTTTGCCACAGAAAACGCTCAAAAGCAGATAAAAGTATACATGTAATGGTCGTCGCAAAAAAGGGTTCTTTTACAAATAGTGTTGGTAAATAATTTCAGATATCACGAATACGTTATTTAGTATTTATTAATATGTAAATAAGCTTCAAAGAGAAAAGCTATACACGATTATGTGTATGGCTTTTTTTTGCCCTTAGGCAAGAAGATTATTATGTTGTAGCAACAAGGACTACG
Organism: Aerococcus viridans; assembly: GCF_001543285.1. Classification (NCBI taxonomy): domain Bacteria; kingdom Bacillati; phylum Bacillota; class Bacilli; order Lactobacillales; family Aerococcaceae; genus Aerococcus; species Aerococcus viridans. The sequence continues at coordinate 2,065,838 of NZ_CP014164.1, read as the reverse complement.
AAAATAGTAATAGTTTGGCAGGCCTTAGCTTGCCATTGCTTCATAAGTGGATGGTGCTGGGTTTGAAGGTTTGTATTTTAGTTTGAATTGGACTAGTATTCTAGCGCGTAAATTAAAGAAATTAGCATATCCGAAACCAGTACGCTTAATTAATTTAATCTTATTATTAATACCTTCGGTAGGTCCGTTTGAGACGGTATAAGTTAATGAATTATGGATATATGGTAAAAACTTCTGTAAAGTTCTGATAGTTCTTCTCGCACGTCGAGGCAAGGTTATTTTCCTTGTGCTCTTCAATATTTCATCAAATAGCTCAATGTTATGCGTAGAAATTGCGTACTTAAGCTCATTCATTAGAGTATATGTTACTAATAAATCCGGCGAAATATTCAATAGGAAATCAACAATGCGCTGTTCCGAAATTTCTTCACCAAATTGGCGAACATAATATGTATCAGTGAAATTTAAGTCTTCAGCATTTTTTAGCAACAACTTCCATTGTTTTTTAAGTTTTCTGTAGTCAGATGGTCGGCTATTTTTCACGATATTCATAGCTTTAATACGAACAGAATTAATTGTCTCATTTAGTAACTTCACGATATGGAATCGATCAATTACAATCTTAGCATTAGGAAAACTAGTACGTATTACTTCAAGATAGGGTGTATACAAATCGATAGAAACAGTTTTCACACTACTTCTAGCAGCCCAAGTAAAGGAAGCAAAGTAATCGATTAGAGAAGCTTGTTTCCGATCAACAATAATATCAATCAACCTTCTATTATGGGTGTCCACAAGGACAGCACTCATCGCATTGGCTACTCGATTAGTGGATTTAAACTCATCTATACCAAGGTTACTAGGCAGATAGTTTCCTTTTGGTGATAGTCCTTTACCAGCTTTCAGTAGAATCCTAGCGACTGTTGGAGACGACACGTGATATCGTTTAGCGATTAATCGCATGGATTGTGTTTCAACTAATTCTGAACTTATCTGACTTTTTATTGAGTTTGAGATACAGCAGTATTTCTGTACTAAAGGTGTTTCAGCAATAAAGGTTTGCGCGCAATGTTTACAATAAAATCGTTGCTTCTTTAGTTTTAGCAATATCGGATTTGAAACTGAATTAGGTAATCTTATAATTGTAGGCTTAAACCCATGTTTAATCAGATCATGGCTTCCTGTATTCTTTACACCACATTGGATACAAGCCTTAGGCTTGTAGGTTAAGACGCCTTCAACGACTATATAATTCACATCTTGATACTTTTCAGTTGGAAGCATAGTCATTCCCTCTGGTACACCAATTTGAATATTATTGTCGAGAATTCCGCAAAGTTGTTTTATAATAGTTATATGGGACATGGATTTTCCTTCTTTCAGTATTCGTCGAGGTTTACTTGAAATAAGGATATCATGTCCTTCTTTTTGCGTACACAAAAATAGTGCCGATGAGACTCAATTGAATCTCACCAACACTATTTATTATAGAACCCAAAAAAGGAGCTGGAAAAATCCAACTCCTTTTCATTTACCCATTTTAAAGGGATGTTATGTACCCTATTTCGAAAGGAATGCAACTGTTTCATATGGTCCTAGCTCGAATGAGGCTGTCATTTTGCCTAAATCACCGTTCCCTAATAACTTGTCATAGTTACGGGTTAAATCAACACTTTCTGGTAGGTCAACTTGACTAGTGCCTGGATAGAAGTGTGAGAAGACATACAAGATTTGGTCGCCATAAGTCCGGTAGTAAGCTAATACTTCTGGATGGTCGGTCAGTAATTCGTGGTAAGCACCGTCTTGGATAATCGGCAGTTCATGGCGCAATTGAATTAATTTTTGATAGTACGGGAAGATTTTGCCTGATTCAAGTTCCTTCTTCACGTTGATATCTTTGTAGTTGTCAGCTACTTTCAACCATGGTGTACCAGTGGTAAACCCAGCGTTTTCTGAATCATCCCATTGCATTGGGGTCCGGCTATTATCGCGGGACTTAAATTTAATAATTTCCATCGCTTCTTCTTCAGAAACACCTTTATCTAATAAGATTTGGTAGTTGTTGAAGGTTTCGATGTCGTTGTAGTCGTTGATGTCGTCGAAATCCGGGTTGGTCATACCGATTTCTTCCCCTTCAAAGATGTAGGGCGTACCGCGCATCATGTGAATAGTTTGGGCAAGCATGGTGGTTGTTTCGTATGGATAGTTTTCGGTGTCACCGAAACGAGAGTTAGCGCGTGGTTGGTCATGGTTGTTCCAGAATAGGGCATTCCAACCGTTACCATCTGACATGCCTTCTTGCCATTCGTTTAAAATGTCTTTTAAAGATTGGAAGTCGAAATCAACTTTAGACCATTTCTCGCCATCTTTGTAGTCGACTTTTAAATGGTGGAAGGAGAAGATCATAGTTAATTTCTCTTCTGCAGGATTGGTGTAACGGACACCATCTTCAACTGTTGTAGACGACATTTCACCTACTGTGACAAAGCCTTCGATATCCCCAAAGGTAGATTGAGCCATTTCTCGAATCCAACCGTGTGAATTTTCTGTATCCGTATATAAACGTTTTTCTTGGGTAGAACTTGGGCCACCAGTTGAGTCTTCTAGGACCTCGCTCTTACCAATCACGTTCATCACATCAAAGCGGATGCCGGAAACCCCTTTGTCGATCCAGAAGCGGATAACATCGAATAGGGCTTCGCGCACTTTTGGATGATGCCAATTTAGGTCAGCCTGGGTCACATCGAAGAGGTGCAGGTAGTAATTGCCAGTGTCGCCAAATGGTTCCCAAGCAGGGCCGCCGAATTTAGATTCCCAGTTTGTTGGCAAAGACCCGTCTTCTTGAGCGGGCCGAATGTAATAGGAGTCTTGATAGTATTCGTCGCCAGCTAGGGCTTTTTGGAACCACTCGTGTTCAGTAGAAGAGTGGTTTAAAGGCATATCCAGCATCAGGTCGATGCCACGTTTTTTTCCTTCACGGGCTAATTCTTCAAAATCATCCATAGTCCCAAAACGTGGGTCAATGGCTGTGTAGTCTGAAATGTCATAACCATTATCATTTTGAGGCGATGGGTAGAAGGGGTTCATCCAAATCATATCGATGCCTAACTTTTCTAGATAGTCTAATTTTTCAATGATGCCTCTAAGATCACCAAAACCGTCCCCATCCGTGTCGTTAAAAGACTTTGGATAAATTTGATATATTACCTTTTTCCCTAATTCATTTGTCATTGTGCCTTCCTCCTTTTTAGAAAAAAGCTCGCCAATGGGCATCCAAGGCGAGCATGAAACTTGAATCTATCTGGCTAATGCTAGAACTTGATATTGAAATCGATTTTATTATTAGCTAGGAAACCAGTTTTCTTAAATACAATTGTCAATGCGAATGGTACCACGATGGCGATGGCCATAGCTAGTAAGAACCAACCCCAGTATGGGAATTGAATCGCTAAGATACCAGGTAAACCACCAACACCGATTGAGTTCGCTGTAATGCCAACTGTTGTTGAAAGTAAACCAGCTAAACCTGAACCAATCATCGCTGCAATAAATGGGTAAACATATTTAATGGTTACACCGAACATTGCCGGTTCGGTTACCCCTAAGTAAGCTGATACAGCAGATGGAATGGTAATTTGACTTTCTTTCTCATCTTGACGCGTTGTCCACCAAATCGCCATAACCGCAGATGCTTGTGCAATATTTGAAAGGGCGATCATTGGCCATAAACCAGTACCACCAAAGTCAGCCACTAACTGCGTATCGATCGCGTTTGTCATATGGTGTAAACCAGTAATTACAAGTGGTGAGTATAGGGCGCCGAAAATCAAACCGAACACCCAAGAAACAGGTCCAGTTAAACCAGCGTACACAACACTAGAAATCCAAGTACCTACAGTCCACCCGATTGGACCTAAAACTGTATGCGCCAAGATAATGGCAGGTACTAATGATAAGAATGGCACGAAAATCATTGAGATCATCTCTGGGATGTATTTACGCCAGAATTTTTCAAGCCAAGCAAGTGATAAACCTGCGAACATGGCCGGTAATACTTGGGCTTGGTAACCAATCATATCTAATTGGAAGAAACCGAAGTCCCATTGTGGTACTTCACCAGCTAAGATAGCGTCTGGTGCAGCATAAGCATTTAGTAATTGTGGTGAAACTAATGTGATACCTAATACGATACCAAGAATTTGTGTGGTCCCCATTTTACGTGTTACAGACCATGTAATCCCAACTGGTAAGAAGTGGAAAATGGCTTCACCCGGCAACCAAAGGAAACTGTTCACGCCAGCCCAGAATGTTGAAACATCAACAATCGTGTTGTATTGAGGTGAACCGTCACCCATCGTTTGTGCAACACCATCAACAATTTTTTGCCCAAGGAACTCCATTGGCACCCCTTCAAGCACATTACGGAAACCTAAAATAAGCCCCCCGACGATAATTGCTGGAATAATTGGTGCAAATACTTCAGCCAAGAAGGTCATGGCTTTTTGAATCCAGTTTTGTTGTTGATCAGCTGCTGCTTTCACCGCTTCTTTTGACGTACCAGAAACACCTGAAACCGCTTCAAAATCATTGTAAAAATCTGCCACCTTGTTCCCTATAATCACTTGGAATTGACCAGATTGAGTAAATGTCCCTTTAACAGAAGGGATGTCTTCGATAGCTTTAACATCCGCTTGTTTAGGGTCATTTAATACAAACCGCATACGCGTCGCACAGTGTGTAACGGCGTGGATATTTTCCTTACCCCCAATGTTATCCAGTAAGGATTTAGCATCTTGTTTAAAATCACTCATCTTTCTTCCTCCTCTATAAAGAAAATGCCATATGATATCCAACTAGTAATTGTAAACTTGTCTATACAAGTTATATACAAGGCTATTATATATAATGATAACGGTTTCAAATCATGTCAAATCACCCAATCAAAAATTTTTTTATAGGCCTATAGTTAATAGGAAGAAAGTGATTAAAAAGTCCGGTGAGCCCTAGCTATCAGTTGGTTGTAAGCCTTAGTAGTGGTATGATTATGACATGTTTTAGACCGAAATGAGGTGTGGAATGTCAGAAGAAAAGGATACAAAATTCAATACACTTGACGTGGACCAAATTGCTTTTATGGAGGCAGCGATTGAAGAAGCGAAGAAGGCAGCAGCTATTGGTGAAGTGCCAATTGGGGCAGTTGTCGTCTACCAGGGGGAAATCATCGGGCGTGGCCATAACTTGCGTGAGACCAGCCAGGATGCAACAACCCATGCGGAAATTCTCGCTATACGAGAAGCCAATCGTAATCGGGCATCTTGGCGGCTAGCCGATGCGGACTTGTATGTGACGTTAGAACCTTGTCCCATGTGTTCGGGTGCCATGATACAAAGTCGTATCAGACATGTCTATTTTGGCGCTTACGATCAAAAGGGTGGCACGGCAGGAACCTTGATGAATTTACTGGATGATAGTCGGTTTAATCATCAAGTTGAAGTCATAGGTGGTGTTATGCATGAAGAATGTAAGGCACTGTTACAAGACTTTTTTATTGAATTACGCAAGAAACGCAAAAATTCAAGTCGTAAACCAAAAGTAGAAAACTAAGTGAGATGTCAAAATACTAAAAAATAAGACATTGTGATTAATTTAGCGTTTACATTTAAAATAAAGCGTTTTTTTGTTATAATTAAGTTGTTATAACGCTTTTAGGGGGTGAATTGGGTGTCCAGCAAAACTTTAGCAAAAATTGTCGATACTGAGAAAGCAACGCAAGCACTAAGTGATAAATATGCAAGTAAGCGAGAAAGTTTATTAGAAGACAAAAATCGCAAATTAAGCCAAATGGCGTCTGAAAAAGATGCAATCTTGAAAGATTATCAAGAAGCGCAGCGTGCCGAGAATGAAAAAGCTTTACAAGCGTACAAATCTGAAGAAAAAGCGAAGAATGATCAAGAGATTAAGGAAATTGAGAATCAATTCCAAGGCGCTTTGCCATCTTTAGTCTCACTTGTAATTGAGGAGGTGAAAAATAGCTATGGCAATCGCTAAGATGCAAAAAGTATCGATTGTAACGGCGCCAAGTAACAAAGACCAATTGTTATATACCTTACAAACGATGCAAAATATACAAGTTAGTGACCTTTCTCTAAAGGTAGCCGGCCAAGACTTTACCTTCAACAATAATTACCAAAGTGATCAAGATTACCAAGTCATTTATGAACGCGGACGCGAAGTATTACATTATCTCAGTCAATACCAACAAAAGGTATCTTTAAAAGATAAAATTACGACCAAACGCCCACAAATGACCATGGATGAACTACATCAAACTGTGGATGAAGCAGCAGCTTTACAATTGATTGAAAAAGTCGAAGCCTTAAGACAAAAGCGTAACGACATTCAAGACCAACGCCAACGGGTTGAAGATGAACAAACAACCATCGCCAAATGGCGGGCCCTAGATGTCGATCCAAAATCTCTACAAGAGCTTAAACTATTCGATGTTCGTCTAGGAACGATTCCAAATGACGAAAACCGTCACCACTGGCAACAATTAAAAGCCATTGAAGATGTGGCCGTTGAAGAAGTATTTGCCAACGAGAATGAAATTGGAGTCGCAGTCGTTGCCTTACCAGGTCACCACGACAACTTGCAAGCAAGTCTTGCAGAAAATTATTTCTCTGAAGTGGCGTTCAATTACGGACAAACCCCAGAAGAGACCTTCCAAACATTGGAAAGTGAACGGAAACAACTCATCAAAGATGAGGAAGCCGTTGTTAAAGACATTAAAAACATGCAAGAATCTAAAGCCACTATTCAATTAGCGGTAGAAGAATTCTTTAACCGTAGTCAACGTGCCAACGCAGCAAAACTTTCATATGATAACCAACAGTTATCTTTATTCAGTGGTTGGATTGAAGAAGCGCAGGTTGAAAACTTGCAAAGCGCTTTAGAAGAAGCCTTTGATGTGCACACGTTTGCTATTATTTTAGAAGAAACAACCGAACAAGAAGTCAAAGAAGATGAAGTGCCTATCAAATTACATAATGCTTCTATAGTAGAACCATTCGAAATGATTACTGAAATGTACTCATTGCCAAATTACCGGGAGAAAGACCCAACCAACTGGGTAGCTGGTTTCTACATGTTATTCTTCGCTATGATGATGGGGGACTTCGGTTACGGTATCCTCCTTTGGATTGGTACACTCTTTGCCATGAAGGTAATGGATTTACGGAAGGGTACCAAACGTTTTGTGAAATTTGGACATATTCTATCCTACCCAACGATGTTAATTGGTTTAGCTTATGGATCCCTATTTGGTGAAGCTTTACCATTCGGTTTGATCAATCCAACTGAAGATGCCTTAACCTTGATGATTATTTCATTAGCGATTGGGTACATTCACATCTTTGTAGGTTTATGCTTAAATATCAGATTACAGCTTAGTCGTAAAGACTATGCATCAGCCTATAATGACGGTATTGGTTGGTTAGCACTGTTAATAGCGCTAGCTATTGGTATTACTGGCTTTATGACCGGTATGGATATGTTGATTCCTATCGCAAAATGGTTTGCTATTATTGCAGCTGCAGGAATTATCTTGGTTCCTATGTTCACGAGTAATAATAAGGCAGTTGGTGGTGTCGTTGGTTTGTATAACTTATACGGTGTATCTTCGTATGTAGGAGATTTCGTTTCTTATACACGACTAATGGCTTTAGGTATTTCAGGTGGCGCAATCGCCATGTCCTTTAATATCTTGTTTACTATCTTGCCAGTGCCTGTTCGTTTTACAGCGGGTATTTTGATGATTATCGCCTTGCAACTATTTAACATGTTCTTATCACTACTATCCGCTTACGTTCATAGTATGCGTCTGGTATTTGTTGAGTTCTTTGGTAAATTTTATGAAGGTGGCGGTCGGGCATTTAAACCGATCCGTACACTACAGGAGTTTGTTTCCCTAAAAGATGTAGAAGAAAATTAATAATTAAGAAGACAACAAAATGGAGGTTTTTAAATAATGAATACATGGTTTGAATTTTTTGTGGAAAACGGCGGCCAAATCTTTGCGATGGTCGGAATTGCAATTGCCGTAATTTTCTCTGGTATGGGTTCTGCACGTGGTGTTGGTGAAACTGGTGCGGCTGCAGCTGCCTTGGTTAAAGACCAACCCGAAAAATTTGCGCAAACATTAATCTTACAACTATTACCTGGTACGCAAGGTTTGTATGGTTTCGTTATTGGGATCATGATTTACTTGCAATTAGGTACAGGATTAGACTTAACTCAAGGACTACAATACTTTGTAGCAGGTATCCCCATTGGTTTAGTAGGTTTAATTTCAGCACGTTGGCAAGGGCATACTGCAACAGCAGGTATCCAAATTCTAGCCAAACGTCCTGAAAACGTATCTAACGCAATCATCTACTCTATCATGGTTGAAACTTACGCAATCTTAGCATTCGTTATTTCTCTATTATTAGTACTTTCTGTTGGTTAATCACTAACCAAGTAGAAAAACCAAAAGAAGGAGGATAAGTCGAATGGCAGATATTCAAACTTTAGTTGATCAAGTGCTAGCCAATGCTGAAAAGGAAGAAAAAGAAGCATTAAAAGCATTTGAAGCTGAAATGAATGAAGAAATCAACAAAGCCAAAGCGCAAAACGATGCCCAAATTGTGGCTGAAAAGCAACACATCAAAAACGCTGAAGCTAAAAAATTACAAACACAAAAACAAAGCTACTTAAACGTCTTACGTAATGACAAATTACAAGCCAAACAAGCCTTACTAGAAAAAGTCTATAACCAAGCTATTGTTGAATTACAACAATTATCAAGCGAAGAGTTTACAGGTTTTATCAAAGGCGCTTTAAACCAAGTAGCTGGTACTGAGAACCTTACGTTAACAGTAGGTGAATTCAGCCAACACCAATTCGACGCTGATCAAGTGAAAGCCTTAAACCCATCTATTCAGTTAGATGACACTTTCCTTGCTAAGCGTTCAGGTTTTATTTTAAGTAACGAAGAAGTGGACTATAACTTTACTTTTGAATCAATCATTGACCAAAAGAAAAAAGCATTAGCGCCAAAATTAGTGAAACAAGCATTCTAAGAAAGGGGAGTGATAGCAATGCCAAACGCTACATATGCACAACTGGATACAACCATTCGTGTAAAAGAAAGTAGTTTGCTAGCAAAAGAAGACTATGACGCACTTTTACGTGCCAACTCCCTTGAAGATGTATTTGCTGCCCTACGTAAAATGAACTACCATATCCCTGAAAATATCGGAGAAACACATGATTTCGAAGGGTTCCTAACCCGTGATTTACGTGAAATGTATGCTGGTTTATATGAAGAAACGCCTGTAGATGAAGTGGTAGACGTATTTGCCTTGCGTTACAGCTACCACAATTTAAAAGTGTTATTTAAAGAATGGTATACAGAACGCGATTTCTCGCACATGTATATCAACATCGGCCGTTTTTCAATCGAAGCCTTACGGACCTTAATGCAAACCGGTGAAGGTAACCAGTTCCCGGAAGTGATGAAAGCTGGGGTCCAACATGCACGTGATTATTACGAAGAATACCATGACCTAGACGGTATTTCGATCCTATTGGACCAGTCTTACCTAGGCCATTTAAGAGACATCGCCGACAAATCAGATGATCAAGATATGGCGAATACTCTATTGATGATGATTGATTTAGAAAACTTGTCTATGGTTGTTCGTGGTATGAAACAGGGTCGTTCTCGTGGGTTTTTAGAAGCAGTTTTATCTGATGATGGGACTTTTGAAGAGGTAGAATTAGTCGACTTAGCAACGAGTAAAGACTATAACCGCGTATTGGATAAATTTGCCAGCTTACCATTCGCTGGTAAAATCAATGACCGTATCAGCGCCAATGATCCAATTGATGTGGTGAAATTAGATAAGAAAATCAAGAAAATCGAGGCTGAAGAAATTCGTCAGGCAGCTTGGGTACCATTTGGCCCAATGCCTGTATTGGCTTACATTTACTTCAAAGAAAATGAAGTAGCCAATCTAAGACTTATTTTAAACGCCAAAGAATATGATCTAGACCAAAAAAGTGTTGAAGAAAGGATGCGACCTATTTATGGCTTATAAAATCGGTGTAGTCGGTGAAAAAGACGTCGTTGTTCCTTTCCAATTGATTGGTTTCGACGCCTATCCAGTGATTTCAAGCCAACAAGCCCGTGAAACAATCCGGAAAATGGCAGACGACCACTATGGTGTGATCTATTTGACCGAAACAATCGCACAGCAAATTCCAGACACCATTGCCTTTTACGACACACAAGTTAGCCCAGCAATCATTCTGATTCCTTCACACAAAGGGAGCTTGGGTATCGGGCAGTCTCGTGTAAATGACAACGTTGAGAAAGCGGTTGGTCAAAATATTCTATAAGAATCAAAATACGCAAATGAAAAATCATAGAAAACGATAAGAGGGAGGAACAGTCTTGAAAGACGGAAAAATCATTGAAGTTTCCGGTCCACTGATTAAAGCTAGTGGCATGGAAGAAGCAGCTGTTCGTGATATTTGTTTAGTAGGTGACCTACAATTAACAGGGGAGATCCTTGAAATGCACGGCGATGTTGCTTCAATTCAGGTATACGAGGAAACTTCTGGTCTTAAACCTGGCCAAGTAGTAAAAACAACTGGTCAACCATTATCAGTTGAACTGGGACCTGGTATGTTAACGAAAATGTTTGACGGTATCCAACGACCATTACAAGAGTTCATGGATTCAACCGAATCAAACTACTTAGAACGTGGTGTGCAAGTAGCGCCCCTAGACCGTTCAGCAGTGTGGCATTTTACCCCAACTGTTGAAGCAGGCACACAAGTTACAGGTGGTGACATTGTGGGTACTGTTCAAGAAGGTCCCGTAATTGAACACCGTATCATGGTGCCAGTTGGCGTTTCAGGTACAGTGAAATCAATTCAAGAAGGCGACTACACTTTAGAAGATAACGTGTATGTCTTAGACACTGAGCAAGGCGAGAAATCATTCACAATGATGCAAACATGGCCAGTTCGTCAAGGTCGTCCTTTTGCAGAAAAATACTCACCAAATAAAATCATGACAACAGGTCAACGTGTTATCGATACTTTCTTCCCAATCTCTAAGGGTGGAGCGGCTGCAGTTCCAGGGCCATTCGGTGCCGGTAAGACAGTTGTACAACACCAAATTGCAAAATATGCAGATGTTGATATCGTAATTTATGTTGGTTGTGGTGAACGTGGTAATGAGATGACTGACGTAATTAACGAGTTCCCTGAATTGGTTGACCCAAAAACTGGTGAATCAATCATGGAGCGTACTGTGTTAATTGCCAACACTTCAAACATGCCGGTAGCAGCCCGTGAAGCTTCTGTTTATACAGGGATCACAATTGCTGAATACTTCCGTGACATGGGTTACTCAGTAGCAATTATGGCCGATTCAACTTCTCGTTGGGCGGAAGCACTTCGTGAAATGTCTGGTCGTCTAGAAGAGATGCCTGGTGACGAAGGTTACCCAGCTTACTTAGGTTCTCGTATTGCAGAATACTATGAGCGTGCTGGTATCGTCCGTACTTTAGGTAGCGAAGGCCGTACAGGGTCAGTTACAGCAGTTGGTGCCGTGTCGCCTCCAGGTGGGGATACATCTGAGCCGGTTACACAAAATACCTTACGCGTTGTAAAAGTATTCTGGTCATTAGATGCCAACCTATCTCGTCAACGTCACTTCCCAGCCATTAACTGGTTAAGCTCATACTCATTGTATGATTCAGAAATCTACAAGGGTGTAGCGGCAGAATTAGGCGTTGAGTGGGGCCAATGGGTACAAAAAGCCATGAATATCCTAACTGAAGAAGACAGCTTACAAGAAGTTGTGCAATTAGTTGGTATTGATGCCTTATCGGAAAAAGATAAAATGACCCTACTCATCGCAGCTATGATTCGTGAAGGTTACTTACAACAAAATGCCTTTGATGACGTAGATACAACGACTTCAGCGAAGAAACAAGAGAAAATGTTATTCAACATTTTAACCTTCGACCAAGAAGCGCGCCAAGCAATGGAAAAAGGTGCTTACTACCAAGAAATTGCTGACAACACAGTCGACTTACGCGAAAAAATTGTGCGTTCTAAATTTATCCCAGAAGATCAATTAGACCGCATTGACGCTATCAACAATGAAATTAAAGAAGCTATGATAGAAATCTTGAAAGGAGGCAGCTACGCATAATGTTAAAAGAGTATAAATCTATCTCCGACGTTTATGGTCCCCTAATGATTGTAGAAGACGTTGAAGGCATTAGTTTTGATGAGTTAGTAGAAGTACAGTTACAAACTGGTGAAAAACGTCTAGGACAAGTGCTTCAAGTAGAAGAAAGTCGCGCAGTCGTACAGATCTATGGTGGTGGTTCTGGTATTAACTTACAAGACACTAAAGTGCGCTTCCAAGGACGACCACTTGAATTCGGCGTATCTGAAGACATGATTGGTCGTGTATTCGACGGACTTGGTAACATCAACGACAACGGTCCAGAAATCATCGCTGAGGAAAGTCGTGACATCAATGGGCAAGCCATTAACCCAATGGCTCGTGACTACCCGGATGAATTTATTCAAACTGGTATCTCAACAATTGACCACTTGAACACCTTAGTTCGTGGACAAAAACTACCCGTATTCTCTGGTTCAGGTTTACCGCATAAAGAGCTTGCTGCCCAAATCGCACGTCAAGCCACTGTACTAGGTGACGACGACCAATTCGCCGTTGTCTTTGCAGCAATGGGGGTTACCTTTGAAGAGGCTGAATACTTCATGGAATCATTCCGTGAAACAGGTGCCATCGACCGTTCAGTATTGTTCATCAACTTAGCGGATGACCCTTCAATTGAACGTTTAGCAACACCAAAAATTGCCTTAACAGCAGCAGAATACCTAGCTTACGAAAAAGACATGCAAGTATTGGTTATCATGACTGACATGACTAACTACTGTGAAGCCTTACGTGAAGTATCTGCAGCCCGCCGTGAAGTACCAGGACGTCGTGGTTACCCAGGTTACTTATATACAAACCTGTCTACACTATATGAACGTGCTGGCCGTATCAAAGGGTCTAAAGGTTCTGTAACGCAGATTCCAATCTTGACTATGCCAGAGGATGACATTACGCATCCAATTCCTGACCTAACAGGTTATATTACCGAAGGGCAAATTATCTTAGACCGTGACCTTGATGCACGTGGTATTGAGCCACCAATCAACGTATTGCCATCACTTTCTCGTCTAAAAGATAAAGGTACCGGGGAAGGTAAAACACGTAAAGACCATGCAGCGACAATGAACCAACTATTTGCTGCTTATGCGAAAGGTAAACAAGCTAAAGAATTATCTCAAGTATTGGGTGAATCAGCCCTATCTGAAACAGATAAGAGATACGTAGAATTTACCACAGCATTTGAAGACAAATACGTTGACCAAGGTTTTGAGTACAACCGTACGATTGAAGAAACCTTAAATCTAGCTTGGGAATTACTAGCGATCTTGCCTCGTACAGAATTAACACGTATTAAAGATGATTTAATCGATACATACATGCCTTCAACTGAAGGAGAGTGATCTTAAATGGCAAATGCGCTAAATGTCAAACCAACACGGATGGAACTGAGCACATTAAAAGAACGTTTAAAGGTTGCTCAAAATGGTTATGACTTGCTAAAAGATAAGCAGGACGAATTAATGCGCCAGTTTATCGAACTAATTAAAGAAAATAACCAACTGCGCAATGAAGTAGAAGACGAATTGTCGGGTGCCTTAGGTAACTTCGTATTGGCCTCATCATCAATGAATGACGCCTTTATGGAAGAAATCGTGGCCTTACCGACTAAACAGGTCAACTTAGAAATTGCCAAAAAAAATATCATGAGCGTTGACGTACCTAAGATGTCATTTTCATACGATGATGACAATCAAGACAGCGACAACGAAGTGAAGTATGGTTACCTAAACACATCTAGTGAATTAGACGATGCCATCGAAGTCTTGAACGATGTCATGCCTAAGCTATTAAAATTGAGCGAAATTGAAAAAACGTGTCAATTAATGGCAACGGAAATTGAATCTACAAGACGTCGAGTAAACGCCTTAGAATACCGAATGATTCCAAACATCAAGGAAACCATCAAGTATATCCAAATGAAACTAGACGAAAACGAACGTGCATCTATTACACGTATGATTAAAGTTAAGGACATGGGGTAAACACCAGGGTGCGAAAGCCGACGCCAAGGGAGGAACGTTGGAAGATTAGGGCAGTGGCTGACACAGTCAGGTACAATCTAATCTGAAACGCAGTCCTCCCTGGAGGCTTGAACCCGACTAAGGGTGCGAGAGTTGCGCAGACCCCGCCTCATTTTTATCTATCACTAACATGTTGTTTTCAGAATTAGAGACCAAGCCAATATTGTTAGCTTGGTCTCTTTTCATACATGACTATATTTTGAAAGATGTCATAATATGGAAGAAGTCCTTTACAAAGTATCAATAGAAATGGTATAATTAAATTTGCCGAAAGGCCTTGCGGCAAGGGTAGAGATGTGAACCGGGTCAGATGGGGAACCAAGCAGCTCTAAGCATTGTCTATCCTGTGCTGTAAGTTTTATATAATATTTAACGGCTAAAAGCCAAACGCCAAGTGTGTCCATTCATGCTTGGCTTTTTTTATGGGCATTTTTGGTTCTATAATAAATAGTGTTGGTGAGAATTCATATTGAATCTCATTGACACTATTTTTGTGTACGCAAAAAGGACATGATATCCTTAATGCGTGTAAACCACTACGAATACAGAAAGAAGGAAAAATCATGTCCCATACATCTATTATAAAACAACTTTGCGGTATTTACGACAATAATATTGATATTACAATACCAAAATCTATGCATCTGTTGCCACTTGAAAAGTATCATGAAATAAATCATTTCGTTTTACATGGGGTTCTTACGTACAAGCCTAAGGCTTGTATGCACTGTGGTGTAAAGAATACTGGTAATCGAGATATCATCAAACATGGCTTTAAACCAGCTATCATTCGATTACCGAACACAGCTACTAATCCTGTTTTACTTAAATTACAGAAGCAACGCTTTTATTGTAAACATTGTGCACAAACTTTTATCGCTGAAACACCATTAGTTGAAAAATTTTGCTGTATTTCTAAAACCATTAAAAGTCAAATTAGCTCCGAATTGGTTGAAACGCAATCTATGCGGTTAATCGCTAAACGTTATCATGTCTCTTCTCCAACAGTGGCCAGAACTTTAATGAAAGCAAGTATGGGACTATCACCTAAGGGAAATTATCTCCCGAATCACCTCGGTGTAGATGAGTTTAAATCGACTAATCGTGTAGCCAATGCGATGAGTGCTGTCCTTGTGGACACGCATAATAGAAGGCTAATTGATATTGTCGTTGATAGAAAACAAGCGTCGCTCATCGATTACTTTTCTTCTTTTACCTGGACTGCTCGAAGCAGCGTGAAGACAGTTTCGATTGATTTATATACACCTTATCTAGAGGTCATCCGCACATGTTTCCCTAATGCGAAGATTGTCATTGATCGATTCCATATAGTAAAGCTGTTGAATGAAACAATCAATTCTATTCGTATTAAAGTGATGAATGCTATCAAAACAAGCCGTCCATCGGACTACAATAAACTCAAAAAACAATGGAAATTGTTGTTAAAGAACGCTGAAGATTTAAATTTCACGGATACACATTATGTTCGTCAATTTGGTGAAGCGATATCAGAACAACGTATTGTTGATTATCTTTTGAGTATCTCACACGAACTTTTAGTTACTTATACCCTGATGAATGAACTAAAATATGCCATTTCAACTCATGATATCAATATTTTCAATGAAATCCTACGTGGGACTAAGAACCAAACTTTGCCAAGTCGTACGAGAAGAACTATCAGAACATTAGCCAAATTCTTGCCTTATATACATAACGCTTTAAAATATACTGTATCAAATGGTCCTACCGAAGGTATTAATAATAAAATTAAATTAATTAAACGAACAGGTTTTGGATATTCGAACTTCCATCATTTACGTGCAAGAATTTTAGTCCAATTCAAATTAAATTACAAACCATCCAATCCTAAACCTTATACATTTGATGGGATGGCAAGCTAACCCAGGGATAGTGGTATATTTTTGAATAAAGAGGACTGAAAGTGTACGTCCTTAGCCGTGAACAAGCATGAAATCGAGACTAAGGCTCGATTTCAAAGCAGAGAGACCTTGGCTCTCGCTGGTGCCACGGCTTTTAAGGAACGTACACTGAAGGACAAAACACCATTTGTTAGAAATGTTATCCCATTGGTCACTTCCCTTGCCTAAAGGCAAGAAAAAAGCCAAACACATCACAGCGTGCATGGCATTTAACTTTATTGATTTCTTAATTATTATTAAAAACTAAAAAACGTATTCGTGTGCTTTAAAATTATTTACCAACACTATTTGTAAAAGAACCGCATTTTTTAGAAGATTTGTATGCCATACCCGAATAAGGTAACAGCAATCAAAATCAAGATAATCGGCAAAATACGTGTGATGAAGAAATCCATCCAGCCCGCAATTCGTGTATAAATAGTCGTCAAACTACTCTTAAAGAATAGGGACATTAAAAACAAGCCATACATAGGTAATATAAACAAGACAAAGGAATAAAAGGCCAGTAGAAGCGTTGCTTGTAGATCAGTAATCGATACAGTTGCATAATAGCTTAGCAAGGCTAAATATGGCGCTATTGAGGAGATTTCAGCTAGACAAGAGGCAATACCCAGCATGATCAATGCGCCAGCTGATAAGTGCGTTTCTTCTGTTTGGGTAACGGCTTCCTTTTGCACATCTTCCTGGCTTGTTGCAGGTTGGTCTTTTTTCAAGTGGGTAAAGATTAAATAGGCGATGATCAAAAGACCGGCTACCGACGCTAGGTAACGCCAGGTGTATGGATAAAGATGGTTTACCCAATTGAAGGCTTGGAAAATCCAATCAGAGAAACCAAAGTAGAAGGCTAAACCGATTAAAAAGTTTCCCAGACCAATGGGGAAGATAAAATACAAAATATGATATGGGGATTTAATTTTAGATTGTAAAATGAATTGCTGGGTGAGCGCAAAGGGATTAATGCCATCGATTAAGCCAGCAATTAAGGTCGTTGTGAAGACTGCAAACATGATTTTCCTCCTAAAAAAACCGGACAGACATCCAAGCAGCACACCTTCAATTCGAAGGGCCTATGTGCACTAGAATACCTATCCGGCGATAGTTGTTTTTATTTATGAGTCACTATCCTATCAAAACGGGGATAGGTTGGCAAGGGTAGTTTACTGTAGATAGTTAAAGAGATTTCTTGGAATAGTTTCTTTAAAATGCAAGTTCATCTCCACAACGTTCCGGGTTTCACCATCACCACTCGGCTTTTCAAGTTGGGTAATCGTCGAAACATCAGGTGTCACTTCACCCAAATAATAAAACTCGGTTCCTTCATCATCGTCCTTTTTAATGAACATATGAATTTGCCAGTCGTCCGCATCCTGTAAGATTTTCACTTCAGGAGAGGCCAGTGTCCTTGGCGCTTTCGTGAACCAAGTCATCGTCTGTGGGTCTAACAAGGCATCTTCATAAGCAACTTGGGCACCAGTAAAGTCGTCGCCTTTATCCAGTGTCACAAAAATTGTAAAAATTTTCCGTTCCTTATCCTGAGTATAGCCCCCGATATTTTGGTCCACCAATTGCGTTTCCCATTTGAGCAGACGTAGGGCGTCACGACGGCCGTATTTTTGATACAAGGTTAAGTCTGATGATTTGTCATAACCGTCATTTAATAAGGTGGCCGTAGTGATTAAGTCATTTAAATGATGCAAAAAGGTCGAATCTTTCTTTGCTGACTGGAATCCAGGGCTTAAGTTAATCCCCTCGTCTACTATGGTCACGACTTGCCCCGGTTGGTAAGTTTTCTTTGAACTACCGGCGTAATAATCGGTGGACAAGGTTCGCACCACTGACTGCACAGTAATAGGGTCATGGCTTAAGTCATGTTTGGTCAAAATGGTTTGAATCTTGGCCAAGCTTAAAGTATCTACACTTTCTTTAGCGAGCTCATTCAATAAGACTAGTTCATGCGCCCGTTTGCCTGGTAAGATTTCCCGCGATAAAAACTTTAAGATATCGTTGGCAGCTTTAGAAAGGGTATTGTCCCTTTCCTTGATGCTGGCCAAGAAAGCGGGGTAATTATCCTTTTTGTTGGCTAATAGATAAGGGTCGAAACTGTTGGTTGTTTCAAAATCAATCAACATTGGCACACGACCCAATTCATTTTTTAAGCCTAGGTAGGCTTCTTTCGATTCTTTCATGGAGTCTAGTTTCACAGCATTTATAGACTCAAAAATCCGCTCTTTAGCAATGCTTTCGAAATTGATATTGGATAAACCGGAAATAAAGTTGGTGTTGAGGGTCGTCTTCCGCATGGTATCCTTACTGCGGTTTGAATTACCAGACAGGGCTACGGGAATCAGGTAGTTGTTCTTGTAGTTGCCGATAAAGTCGATGATATTCACGAATTCCTTATCATCATGCTTACGAAGCCCACGCCCCATTTGTTGGACGAAGATGATGCTGGATTGGGTGTTACGTAACATGACCACCTGGTTGATTTCTGGAATATCAATCCCTTCATTAAAGATATCCACTGTAAAAATATAGTCTAAGAGACCTGAAGTTAACCGATTTACTTGCTTGGTTCGCACATCTTGGCTATCGCTACCAGATAGGGCGACAGTTTTATAACCACGGGCGTTGAATTTGTCGGATAGGGACTTGGCTTCCTCGTTGCGGCTACAGAAGACTAAGCCTTTGACCTTTTCTTTATCTAAACCATAGTAAGTCAACTTGTCCATGACATAATCAACCCGTTCGTCTAGGATTAGGTTCTTTAATTGGGTGGTTTCAGAAATCAATTCGCCGTCTTTTTCGAAGTCGGTCACCCCAAAGTAATGGAAGGGGGCTAGTAAATCAGCTTCAAGAGCATCTTGCAGGCGGATTTCATAGGCGATATTGTAGTCAAAGAGTTCATATAAATTATAGCCATCTGTACGCTCAGGTGTAGCCGTTAAACCAAGTAGGAATTTGGGTTTAAAGTAGTCAAAAATCCGCTGGTAAGACGCTGATCCAGCTCGGTGGACTTCATCTACTAAGATATAATCGAATTCTTCTGGGTCAAATTGGTGTAAATGTTGGTCGCGGGTAATGGTCTGTTGGGTGGCGAAAATATACTTGGCTTGGCTATCCTTTTTATTACCTGTATAAAAGCCAAATAAATCATCTGGTTCTGTATGCATCACCCTTTTAAAAGAGGCCATTGCGGAATGTAAGATTTGTTCCCTGTGAACGATAAAAAGGACTTTTTCGGGTTTGGATTCCAAGACATCAAAAGCCGCTAGGTAGGTTTTACCAGTCCCGGTAGCCGCGATTACTAAGCCACGGTCGGCGCCATTTTGCCGTAATTCAATAAGACTATCTAAGGCTGGCTGTTGCATCTTATTAGGTACGATAAAGTTCTTGGCTGGGTCCAGTAAGATACTAGTATCACGGTATTTAGGCGGTTGGAAGGAATTGGCATATGCTTCAATCCAGTCTTCAGTTAAAGGCTGCGCACTCGCCCATTCCTTGTCTAAATGGGCCTGCATTTGATGGATAATGGCCCCGTGGTGGTAGGTAGTCAGTTTAATGTTCCACTCGTAATTGGTTTTTAAGGCATGGTTGGTCAAGTTTGACGACCCAATAATAAAGGAAGCGTGGTCCTTGTGTTCAAATAAATACCCTTTAGCGTGAAAAGCTTCTTTGTCAGAAATGCGGACCTCCAAATTAGGAACTTTCAGCAAGGCCTTGAAAATATCTGGTGAGTTAAAGTCCAAATAGTTGGAGGTAATTAACCGGCCTTTTATCCCTCGTTGGTGTAAATCAAAGAGGTGGGTTTTCAGCGTGTTGAGACCACTCTCCGTCACAAATGCCACTGAAAATGTAAAAGTTTCGCTGGTATCCAATTCCTCCTGCAAGGTATTTAATAGGAAGATATTCTCATCAGGCTGATTAATAATCAACTCAGGGTCATACTGGGCATGCCCCAACTGCCTCTGATCAATAAAAGCATGCCGCAAAGATTGCGCTAATAAATCCATATATACCTCCAAAAAATCCTAAAATTCAGTCTACAAATCAATCTATAGCGTCATTTGTGATAACTTATCTACAGCAGGCAGGTCCGCTGGCGCCCAGTCTAAAGACTTCAATTCGCTAGGCTTCAACCACTTGATGGCCTTATGTTCCGTCAAGAAGGGCTCACCTTGCTCAAGCTGGCAGATAATTGTTGTGAGATGAACGCGTCCGAAATCATATTCGTAGGCTGATGTATCAAATATCTCTGGGGATACTTGAACCTGGATCTTTAACTCCTCTTCCAATTCACGTTTCAGGGCTCCTTGCGCAGTTTCGCCAGCTTCTATCTTCCCACCAGGAAACTCCCACAAGTAGGCTAAAGACTTCGCGCCCCCGCGTTGGGCACATAAAATTCGCTGGTCTTTAATCAAAATCGCCCCAACAACATAAATATCTTTCATCCGTATCACCTGTCAATCGTTTTTTTACTATCATTAAAATCGGGTTGGACAAACCATAGATGACTGCGTTTCAGTTTAAGTTGAGCTGACATTGTCAGCCACTGCCCTAAACTTCCAACGTTCATCTGTTAACGGTTTGTCTCGCACCTAGAATATATAGATCATTTTACCGGACCCTCATTAAATAAGAAAGATCATAAGCTGCTTTACTTATCAATTGTCCGCAAATGGTTTATGATGTAAGGGACGAACACATATACAAAAGGAGTGGATTGGATGAAAGCTTGGATACTCAATCAAGCAGGTGGCCCAGAGAATTTTGAACTGCAAGAAATCGACAGGCCGATGGCACAAGCGGGTGAGGCTCTAGTCAAGGTCAAGGCAATTGGGCTTAACCGCCATGATGTCATGTCGAGGAACAGTTTGAAGCCGGATGCCAGCCTTGAAGACCGGGTGATGGGGATTGAGATTGCTGGTGAAGTGGTAGATATTCATACAGACGGGACGGAATCCAGTCATGTTGCTATTGGCGACCACGTAGCGGGGATTATTACCCACGGCGCATATGCCGAATACGCCCGCATCCCCCTAAGTCGTGCCATGGTTTTCCCTAAAGACACGCCTTTTACTACCGCTGCCGCCATTCCAGAAGCCTTCATGACCGCCTACCAGACTATGTATTGGATCGGCGACTTGCATCAAGGTGAACGGATCCTTGTCCATGCAGCGGGTTCTAGCGTTGGGACTGCAGCTATCCAATTGGCCAACCACCTGTCGCAGGTAGAAATCTTTGCCACCGCAGGCCGTCAAGATAAATTAGACCTAGCTAAAGAATTAGGCGCCCAGACCACCATTAATTATAAGGAAGAAAATTTCGCCGACGTGATTTCTGAAGCAACTGACAATAGGGGAGTCGATGTCATTCTAGATTTCATTGGGGCGTCCTATGCTAATAAAAATGCGTCAGCTATCGGCCAAGACGGCCGCTGGGTTTTAATCGGTGTTCTTGGGGGCACAGAGGTTCCGGACTTTGATATGGGGCAATTGCTCTTTAAGCGGGTGAAACTCCAAGGGACCTTGCTGTCAACACGCTCAGACGACTACAAGGCGCGCCTAGTAGCAGACGTCAATAAAGAAGTCGTGCCTTTAATTGCAGACGGTACTATTCAACCAGTGATTGACACTGTCATGGCTTTTGACCGCCTACCAGAGGCCCATGAATATATGGAAGACAATAAAAACTTAGGTAAAATCATCATCAGCTTGGAAGACTAAAGTTTCGTGATTTTATTGAGGGGAGTGATTTAGGGTGTTTGCCAGCAATCGGGGCAAATGCCCTTTTTCATTAGAAATATATGAGAGTTCAGATTGCTTTATTTGTCAGTTTTGATACAATGGGGTTAATATTTATCATTATTTTTTAATGAATTAAAAGGAGCTGACAGGTATGGAAGAGTCGAAGATGCAGGAGATTGCGCAGTATTTGTATGATGCGGAGAAGAATAAGACGGCGATTGATAATGTGACGGAGGTGTTTAATGTTTTCTTCGATGAGCAAGAAGCCTATGATATCCAAGATTTGGTCGTAGCTTTGAAGAAAGAAACAGACGGGAAGACGGCGGCCTATAAGATTGGTTTGACGTCACCGGCTAAGATTAAACAGTTGAATATTGATCAGCCAGTTTATGCCCACATTTTTGAGTATATGATTTCTTATGACGGCGAACCTTTGTCGATGGAACGGTTTATCCACCCCCGTATTGAGCCGGAAGTGACTATTGTCTTGAAGGAGGATATCTACCAAGAGAATGTAACTTTTGAAGAAGTCATGGATAAGATTGACTATGTCTATTCTTCTGTTGAGATAGTAGACTCTCGCTATCACGGTTTCCGTTTCTCCTTGGAAGATGTGGTTGCTGACAACACTTCTTGCCAGGGGGCAGTTTATTCAAATACCCACTTCAGCTTAGACCAAGTGGATATCTTGAACGAAAAAGCTGTTGTTTATATTAATGGTGAGAAGATTGATGAAGGGATTGGGAAGGATGTAGCCAACCATCCAGCCAATGCGGTGGTCTTCCTAGCCAACGCCTTGTATAAGCGGGGTGTGAAATTAGAGGCCGGCGTGCCAATTATGACCGGTGGCATGACCAAGGCGAACAAGATTGAAATTGGCGATAAGGTCGAAGTGAAATTCGATACCATGGACGACATTTCTTTTGAAGTAGTCGAATAAGCAGACTAAAGGCCAACTAATGGCAAAATAAAAACCAGCTAGTAGGGGACGAAAAGCGCCTAATCTAGCTGTTTTTTTGTGGTTGATTTTAGTAATTTAAACCCAATTTTGGTCCAGTTTATGGGCGCGTTTATGCTTTGGTGTTTACGCGCCTAAATGCGTTAGACGCGTCAATGCTCAGCGACTTTTCGCGTACCTAAAAAAGCAAGTTTCTTCTATACAATAGGGCAATTAAATGACACCTCTTATATAGAAGAAACTTGCTCAGGGATGATTGATATTTTAACTTATCTGGCTCATTTGATAGCTGCAATAATATTTTATTTAATGACTGCTGCTTCAACTTGTTTTGGGACCCGGTCTTGTTGGTCAGTGAATGGGATAAAGACATCGCGCGATGACGCCATAGCGTATTGGATGTTTTTCCCGTCTTCAGTGTATTCAACCACACGGTAGTATGGATCATGGTAGAAGATAAAGCGGTAGTTGTTGGCTAGGGCTTCTGGCATCAATTCTTGTTTAGCTGAAATAGAATCCATTGGGTAATCGTCTAGACCACCGACCCAAAGTGGGTTTGTGTGAACGAATGTAAGTAGGATATCTGCCATATGTAGCATAGTTTCGCCAGCTTGTTCAAGACGTATAATGGTATGACCAGGACTGTGACCACCTGTCACTTCCATGGTAATCCCTTCAGCAATGGTAATGCTATCCGTAAAGGTTGCTACTTGTCCTTGGATGGCTTCCCAATTTTCTTTCGGATAAGTATTCTTAGTCCGTGCATTTGGATGTCTTACCGCATCCCACTCGATATCAGAGATATAAATCGTCGCATTAGGGAAGGTTGATTGCCATTGATCGTCTTCAAAGTAAGTCAAACCGCTGGCATGGTCGTTATGCATGTGGGTCATCATCACAACGTCAATATCTTCAGGCGTAATCCCAAGCGTTTCAAAGTCTTCTTGGATACTACCTTCTTGTTGAAGGCCAACATTTCGTTTCCCTTTTTCATTAAATTTATCCAAGTTAAAGGACGCATCAATGATGTAGTTTTTCCCTTGGTATTGGATAACAATCGGGTCACAAACCTCAGCCACTTGGTTTTTATCATTATATGGATAGTAGCGGCCCCAAAGCGCTCTTGGTACCGGACCGAAAATTGTCCCGCCGTCTGTGCCAATCATCGCGCCGTTCAACCAAGATAGGGTCATGTCGTGGAAAGTATATGTGTCAATCATAATAAAAATCTCCTTTATATGTATGCTTGGGTTTCTAAATACGAGTCATTTTTCAATTGTCAAAAGGGGTTCAGCCCTTAGCTGGTGTCATAGCCGATTAATAGTTTCCTTCGATAATCATGGATATTCCTTGGCCACCCCCGATACACAAGGTAGCTAGGCCATAAGTAGACTGCCGTTTGATCATTTCGTGGACCAGGGTGACTAAGATGCGGGCGCCGGATGCACCAATCGGGTGACCCAAGGCGATGGCACCGCCGTTCACGTTGACCTTGTCCATATCTGCATCAAGATCTTGCAATACACACAAGGCTTGGGCAGCGAAAGCTTCGTTGGCTTCAATTAAATCGATGTCTTTTATAGTCAATTGGGCTTTATCCAGTGCTTTTCTGGTAGCTGGAATTGGACCTGTTCCCATGATTGAAGGGTCAACGCCGGCGCTTGCGAAGGCTTTAATGGTAGCTAAAGGTTTAGCGCCAATCGCTTCGGCTTTTTCCTTGGACATTAAGACGATGGCTGCAGCCCCGTCGTTAATACCTGAAGAGTTGGCTGCTGTAACAGATCCACCATCACGCTTGAAGGCTGGTCTTAATTTAGCTAAAGATTCTTGGGTAACACCAGCTCTTGGATATTCATCCGCTTCGATTTGGATATCGTCGCCGCGTCTTTGCGGAACGGCGACGGGTGTAATTTCATCTTGGAATTTGTTGTTATTGATGGCAGCTTCCGCCTTTTGTTGGCTGGAAGCAGCTAGGGCATCTTGATCTTCTCGTTTGAAACCATATTTTTCTACAATATTTTCTGCGGTAATCCCCATATGGTAGTTGTTGAAGGCGTCGGTTAAACCGTCTTTAATCATGGTGTCGACCACTTTCTGGTCGCCCATTCGCATACCCCAACGTGCATCTTCAACAATGTAAGGCGCTTGGCTCATATTTTCGGTCCCGCCAGCAACCACGACGTCCGATTCGCCCACCATAATACTTTGCGCGCCAAGGGCGACAGCTTTCAAACCTGAACCGCAAACCTTGTTGACAGCGAAGGCTGGTTTTTCAACTGGAATTCCGGCAGCGACTGCAACTTGGCGGGCAACGTTTTGACCTAAACCTGCGCTTAAGACGTTACCGAAGATGACCTCATCTACTAGGGTTGGATCAATGTTGGCCTTAGCCATGGCTCCTTGAACGGCTACCTTACCTAAGTCAACAGCGGAAACATTTTTAAATACGCCACCGAATGATCCGATGGGGGTTCTTTGTGCAGCTACGATTACGACATCTTGCATTTGAAAACTCCTTTCGAGGGTTAAGTTGAGGTGAGACAAAAGTCGCTTAGAATATACGCGCTAGACCAAGAGTAGAACTATTACTGTAGGTAATTAAGGTATTTTGGAAAGCGTCGGATAATTTTGACTTTTGGAACCAGATATTGTGAGTCATATTAATCAAATTCACTTAAAAGCCGATCATCAGAAACAAAAAAAGACTGCAAACCATTTATGCGGCCCGCAGTCTTACTAGCTAAGAGCCCGCATTCACGAGAAATAGGACTCTTCCATATGTTGGAACAATCCTAGTTAGCTAATAATAATAATAAAGATGTATGTGTCTGGTGATCAGTAGAGGTCATTGACCAAGAGGTGTTGGTCATATTTGTAAAATCTGTATGCATTGCCATATTGGTCTCACTCCTTTGATTTAAGTTAGTGCTATATTATCATCATATTTTCATTTTAACAAGTATTTCCCACATTTATTTTTAATTTAATGTCATTTTTGAAACACAAAGATGAGTTAATCATATATGTATCAAGGGATTTGGTCAATTGTAATATTTTTGTAAATGAAAAAACGGTGAGCTTTATGAGGGTGAGCTGGACCATTTTGTCAGCTGAAAACGAGTTGAAAACAAAAATTGTACATCTTGAAAGATGCATATTTTGACATAATATGCCCCTAAATTTGACCAAAAGATGTCATTTCCTTCATAGAAGGCTAGAAAAAGTTGGTCAACCATTTTTCCAGAGATCCCCAGGACAATATCAAAAGGATTCGTTGGCAAATACTTTCTCTTATTGCTTTTAATAAAATGAGATGGTAAGGTGACACCAATCAAAAAACTCATAAAGTTTTAATAAAAACAAAGTATCAATATTGGAGGAATGCATCATGGCACTAGAAAATGTAGATTTTGGAAACATCAATGAAATTCCCTACCGTCCATTACGCCCTGGAATCGATCAAGCCGTGTTCGCCATGTCAGGTGACGGCGTCAATGTAACAGTTAACCGAGTAGAGAATGGCAACGACTTACGCCCACATACGCATGATGACCACCAACAAATCGCCTGGATATTACAAGGTGAATGTGACTATTACGTTGACGGTGAGCCGTTCCGCATGAAGGCAGGCTCATGGGTAGTCGTGCCGAAGGGCGTTGAACATTATATTCATGTGTACGATTCGCCAGAAACAGTGGTGAATGTGGATATTTTCGCCCCAGCGCGTGAAGACTACAACGAAGCTTACAGCCAATTCTTGAAACAACAAGGCTACCAAGGCTTTAACATTATTGACTAATTAGAAATAGAGACATTAGGACTGATTTGAATAGGACTAAAGACGGGAAAAGGATGATATAAATGGAAATGCGCAACCTTGTAAAAGAAAAAATTGCTGAAAAAGGCTATGCTATCGGTGCTTTTGTGGCATCAAGCTCTTCGTTAAATACGGAAATTTTAGGGGTCAATGGCTTCGACTTTGCTATGATTGACTTCGAACATGCTCAAACAAGCTTAGAAACAGCCTTAGATATGGTGCGTGCAGCCGAATTATACGGTACTGCCCCATATGCCCGTGTTTACAACCCAGAAGATGGTCCAATGATGGGTCGAATGTTGGATATCGGTTTACATGGATTGATGATTCCAATGGTCAATACCAAAGCACAAGCGGAATTCGTGATTCAAAACACTAAAATGCCTCCAATCGGGATCCGCGGTAAAGGGATTGGGCGTGGACCACTTTGGGGTGCTTATGAAAACTACAACAAGGGTGAAGTAGACGAAAAATCCATGGTTATCGTCCAATGTGAAACCCCAGAAGCAGTTGAAAACGTTGAAGAGATCGTGAGTGTTGAAGGAATTGACTGTGTGTACATCGGTCGTCTTGACCTAGCGCATGCCATGGGTGTTGAAGACCCATCAACAAGTCCAGAACTTGAAGCCAATATTCAAAAAGTCCTTAAAGCTTGTAAAGATGCAGGTAAAATTCCAGGCATCTTTACAGCTAATGCACAAGATGCAATCAACCGAATTCAACAAGGATTCCAATTCGTCACGGTATTGAACGACTTGGCCTTCTTCCGTCAAGCCACCAAGACCCGGATTGACGATGTCCGCAAAGGGGTAGAAGGGGACAAATACCAAGTGGACGACGCCGTATTCTTGAAATAGATAGTATTTTGGGGTGTTTTCCCATAAAACGCAAGATAAAAAAATAAGGCAAGCCATCATATTGAATGTGGCATGCCTTATTTTGCGTTACTATAGGTTTTCTAGTTTAGTAGCGGCTTCTTCCCAAGCAGTCATGACTTGGTCTAGCGCTTCTTCTTTTTCTTGAAGCGTTTGGTTTAGTTGATTCAATTTCTCGAAGTCATCTAAGAATTCGGGCTTGGTCATATCCAGTTGAATACCTTCGATGGTTGCCTCCAATTCGGCCATAGTTTCTTCATGCTGAGCAATTTCCCGTTGCAATTTACGCTCTTCTCTTTGCTTGTCTTTAGACATTTGGAAGGCTTGTTTGGTATCAGAAGCAGGTTCAATCACTGCTTTTTCAACTTTTTCTTGGTTATTTTCAGCTTCTAATAGGGCTAATCGTTCTTCTTCAGAGGCTTTTTTAGCTACGTAATAATCGTAGTCACCTAGATAAAGTGTCGAACCTTCAGGGTTGATTTCTAAAACGGAAGTGGCAATTCGATTGATAAAGTACCGGTCATGGCTGACAAATAACAATGTGCCGTCGTACTCGATCAAAGCATTTTCCAAGACTTCTTTAGAATCGATGTCCAAATGGTTGGTCGGCTCATCAAGAATCAAGAAATTGTCATGTCTAAGTGCTAGTTTAGCCAATTCAAGACGGGCTTTTTCCCCACCAGAAAGGGTGGCAACGGACTTAGTCACGTCGTTTCCAGTAAATAGGAAAGATCCAAGAATTGTCCGAATATCCCGCTCCATCATCGTCGGATGTTCATCCCACAATTCATGCAGGACATCTTTTTTCGAATTTAGATTCCCTAATTCCTGGTCATAGTAACCCATTTGTAGATGAGCGCCATAGTCGATGGTACCGCGTAGAGCAGGGATTTGTTTGATGATTGTTTTTAATAAAGTTGATTTTCCTACACCATTTGGCCCAACGATGGCAATGGCTTCTTGTTTCCGCAATTGGAAAGAAATGGGTTCAGCTAAAACATTGTCCGGACTATAACCAACCGCTAACTTATTGGCTTGTAAGACGTCGTTCCCGGAAGGTTCAGCTACTGAAAACTGGATACGAGCTGATTTCTCATCATTCATTGGCTTTTCAATCTTGGTCATTTTCTCTAACTGCCTACGACGGGATTGGGCCATCTTCGTGGTAGATGCGCGAACGATATTACGGGCTACATAGTCCTCTAATTTGGCAATCTCTTCTTGCTGTTTCTCGTAGGCCTTCATTTGCAGGGTGACACGTTGTACGCGTTCCTTCAAGTAGAAAGAGTAGTTCCCCTTGTAATAATGAATACCTTGGTGGGCCATTTCATAAGTTTCATTGGTCACAGCATCCAAGAAATACCGGTCATGGGACACGATTAATAAGGCACCAGGATATTTTGGTAGATAGTTCTCTAACCAAGTTAATGTCTCAATATCCAAGTGGTTAGTCGGCTCATCGAGAATCAATAAATCTTTCTTTTCTAGTAGGATTTTCGCTAAAGCCAGACGAGTACGTTGGCCACCAGAAAGCGTCGAAATCTTACGGTCGTAGTCCTCATCGAAGAATTTGAAACCGTGTAAGACCATACGGATTTCTGATTCGTAACCATAAGCGTTAAAACGAATCAAGTCCTCTTGAAGCTTGTCATAGCGGTTTAAGGCAGCTTCATAGGCTTCAGCATCTTGCATGAGTTCTTCGTCAGCCAAGGCTAGGGCCGCTGTTTCGGATTCTTTCAATAATTTAATAACGGGTTCAAAAACAGAGACCATTTCTTCGTAAATAGTCCGGTCACCAGAAACCGCAGTGTGTTGGTCCATATAAGCAATAGTTGTTCCTTTAGTCAAGGACACTTGGCCATCATCAGGTGCTTCAATGTTGGCTAACATTTTTAATAGTGTCGACTTACCAGCACCGTTGCGGCCAACCAGGGCAATTCGACTGTTGTGTTGGATAGTCATTTGTACGTTTTCAAAAATTACTTCAACGCCATAGCGTCGAGATAGATTTGAACCTTGTAATATGATCATAATAGGCATGATCCTTTCATTTATTGTCTTAATTATTTTACCACAAAAAGATTTGAGCATTCCTTGGAAACTTTTTATAAAATATTGCAATTTTTAATATAGTCTAAAATTTGGTGAGTAGGCACTCTTGTGTTAATTTCACAAACTTGGTATACTGTCTAAGAAATCATTTTAGAATAAGAAAGAGGACTGAACATGCGTAAAATACCCAAAGCAACAGCCAAAAGATTACCACTATACCATCGCTACCTGCGCGTATTCAAAAACATGGGGAAAACACGCGTTTCTTCAACAGAATTAAGTGAAGCAGTAAAAGTTGAAAGTGCAACGATTAGACGTGACTTTTCATACTTTGGGGCTTTAGGTAAACGTGGTTACGGCTACGATATCGATGCCTTATTAGAATTCTTTGGTAAGACTTTAAGCCAAGACCGTTTAACAACAGTAGCCCTTGTAGGGGTTGGTAACCTTGGTAATGCCTTATTAAACTACAACTTCAAGAAATCAAACAATATCCGTATTGGCGCAGCTTTCGATATCAACCAAGATATCATCGGAACAGTCCACAATGGGGTACCTGTTTATGACATGAAGGATTTAACGAAGCAATTGAAATTAATGGATATTGAAGTGGTCATTCTTTCGGTACCTGAAGCAGTTGCCCAAAATATGATTCCAGCATTAGAAGAAGCAGAGATTAAAGGTATCTTGAACTTTACGCCAGTGAGGTTGGATGTACCGGATAGCATCAGAGTGCAGGATGTAGACTTCACCAATGAATTACAAACATTGATCTACTTCATCTCAACAAATTCGTAATGACTTGTTAGTATATTATGCAATCATGTAAGCATTCGGTATAGGATGCTGGTGTCGGTGGTTAAATACTTTATTTATACAAAAGTTTGAGTTGGAAAATTATAGCAAGGTAACCTGAATGACATTCTTGTTTGGCAATTTAGTTTTACCTTACTAATTAATCAGTTGAATAAAATAGTCGCAGGATTCAAAATCTATATAAATATACAAGCGAATAGGCCGAGATGTTTTTTCTCGGCCTATTCTGTATGTTTTAAATCGCCTGAAAGTTTGTTAAGTTTCACATATGTGATCTAAAATGATGTTAAATACTTTGCAATTTTTATCAAAAATTGATATTTTTCAGGTCGTTATTTAGATTTTAACTGCCGTACTATACCAATCGTTTTGAATAAATCCATCATTTCATAGGCTGTAATACCAATGGCTAGGTATACTGCCCAATCCCAACCGGTATCTTCTACGCTACGAATGGCAAAGTTGAGCGCTAGAAAGATAAATAAGGCTTTGAATAGTAATAAGAATATTACTGGTCCTTTTAATTTCAACAACTACATTCCTCTCTTCAAGATTAGTCTGATTTTAGTCAAAGTTAATCTTAGATTTCACTTAATAAAATTACCTTAATTTCCGCATAAAATCAAGGTTTTCGACTTGTGGGTAAAAATAGGTCAAAAAAAGTCAACATTTCTCTTGCAATTCATATTTGATTGTTTTAATATAGGAAATGTAGAGGTTAGCAGTCAATCAAAGAGAGTGCTAATCTCTAAAAAAACCAAGTAATTTAGCTTGGGTTTGACAAATATTTTATCTAAATGGAGGGACATGTAAATGATTAAACCATTAAACGGACGCGCAGTTGTGAGAGTTGAAGAGGCTAAAGAGCAAACAGTTTCAGGTATCGTATTACCGTCAGCTGCTAAAGAGAAACAACAAGTAGGTGTTGTTGAAGCAGTTGCTGAGAATACGGAAGATTTCACATCACAATTGAAAGAAGGCGACCGCGTTCTATTTGAAAAATATGCAGGTTCAACATTTGAATATGATGGTCAAGAATTATTAATTATTAAAGAAAGCGATATTATCGCAATTGTAGATTAGTCAATTTATCAATATTTACAGATTAATAAAAATATAAAATTTTATGAGGTGAATGAATAAATGGCAAAAGATATTAAATTTTCAGAAGATGCACGTCAATCAATGGTTCGTGGGATTGATATATTAGCTGATACGGTGAAAGTAACTTTAGGACCAAAAGGTCGTAATGTTGTTTTAGACCAAAGTTATGGTTCACCGCTAATCACTAACGATGGTGTAACTATCGCTAAAGACATTGAATTAGAAGATAAATTTGAAGATATGGGTGCAAAACTAGTTGCTGAAGTAGCTTCAAAAACAAATGATATTGCCGGTGACGGTACAACAACTGCAACTGTTTTAACACAAGCAATTGTAACTGAAGGTATGAAAAACGTTACTGCTGGTGCTAACCCAGTAGGTGTTCGTCGCGGGATTGACAAAGCAATTCGCGTAGCGTCAGATCGGTTATCTGAAATTTCAGTTCCTGTAGATTCTAAAGGCGCTATCGCTAACGTTGCATCAATTTCATCAGGCGACAGCGAAGTTGGTGACTTAATTGCAGAAGCAATGGAAAAAGTTGGCCAAGATGGCGTCATCACTATTGAAGAATCTCAATCAATTGATACCTCTCTAGATGTTGTTGAGGGTATGCAATTTGACCGTGGTTACCTATCTCAATATATGGTAACTGACAATGACAAGATGGAAGCCGTTTTAGAAAATCCTTATATTTTATTAACAGATAAAAAGATTTCTAATATCCAAGACATCTTGCCAGTTCTAGAACAAGTTGTTCAAGAAGGTCGTGCATTACTATTGGTAGCTGACGATATTGACGGTGAAGCATTACCAACACTAGTTTTAAATAAAATCCGTGGTACTTTCAACGTTGTTGGGGTAAAAGCACCAGCCTTTGGTGACCGTCGTAAAGCAATGTTAGAAGACCTATCTATCCTAACAGGTGGTCAAGTTATTACTGAAGACTTAGGACTTGAATTAAAAGATACGACAATTGACCAATTAGGTTCTGCTAACCGCGTTGTAATCACAAAAGATGAAACAACTATTGTTGAGGGTGCGGGCGATAAAGAGCAATTAGCACAACGTGTTGCCCAAATCCGTACTCAAATTGAAGAAACAACTTCTGAATATGACCGTGAGAAATTATTAGAACGCTTAGCTAAATTAGCTGGTGGTGTTGCTGTTGTTAAAGTTGGTGCAGCTACTGAGTCAGAATTAAAAGAACGTAAATTACGTATCGAAGATGCTTTAAATGCCACACGTGCGGCTGTTGATCAAGGTATCGTAGCTGGTGGTGGTACTGCCTTCGTCAATGCTAAAAAAGCAGTTGCTGAATTAGCTGAAACATTAGTTGGTGATGAACGAACTGGTGCACAAATCGTCTTACGTGCTTTAGAAGCACCAGTACGTCAAATCGCTGAGAATGCTGGTTTAGAAGGATCTGTTATTGTTGAAAAATTAAAAGAACAAGCAGACGGCATTGGTTTTAATGCAGCAACTTCTGAATGGGTAAACATGATTGAAGAAGGAATTGTTGACCCAACAAAAGTTTCTCGCTCAGCATTGCAAAACGCAGGTTCAGTAGCTGGATTAATCTTATCTACTGAAGCAGCTGTTGCAAGCCAACCGAAACCTGAACCACAAATGCCAGCAATGGATCCAAGTGCAGGTATGTATTAAAAAACAGGGTGAGAGAGCCGATGCCAAGAGAGGAACGATGGAAGGTTAGGGCAGTGGCTGACAAAGTCAGCAACAATCTAATCTGAACCGCAGCCCTCTCTGGAGGCTCGAACCCGACTAGGGCAAGAGATATTGATCTGCCGATTATTGGCTGATGAAATCGAATACCCTATAAATAACAAACTATGGGGCCGTGACAGTGATGTCGCGGCTCTTTTTTTATTCATTTTCTGTAGGTAAGAGTTCAACCTATCTTTCAGTTAGGGCTTTTGATTATAATAAAGCTATGGATTTATTGAACTGAAAAAATACTGAATGGTTGAAGGGGCGTTTGATGATGTTATTTACAGAAGATGCGAGCTACTATGCTGAACAAATTAAAGAAGGGAAGTTGTCAGTTAAGGAGGTTGTGATTGCTGCTTTAAAGAATATGACGGCTTTGAACCCGACTTTAAATGCGGTTGTTTGGCGTCAAGACGCAGATGCTTTGGCCAAAGCGGATGAGTATGACGCGCTTTTAGCGACATTGACCCCGCAGGAAAAAGCGGATTTACCACCTTTTTTCGGGGTGCCAACTTTAATTAAAGATCTTGGCCAGTCACAAGCTGGTCAGTTGGCTGCGAGTGGGTCGATATTACTCAAAGATAACATGGCGACGGTAACGGACAATTTCGTTCAAGCTGTTGAAAAGGCTGGTTTTATCGCGGTTGGTCGGTCTAACGTGCCTGAATTTGGTTTTAAAGGGATTAGTGATTCTAAAACTTTTGGCGCGGTTAATTCGCCGATTGATACCAACCGTAATCCAGGTGGTTCAAGTGGTGGCGCGGCTGCGGCCTTAAAATCTGGAATGGTGCCTTTAACCTATGCTTCTGATGGGGGCGGATCGATTCGAATGCCTGCGTCTTATTCAGGGCTGATTGGTTTGAAACCGAGTCGTGGGCGTATGCCAGTTGGTCCCGGTCAATACCGGAGTTGGCAAGGTGCTGCGGTACCTTTTGCCTTAACAAAATCAGTCCGTGATACTTGGACCTTGTTGAAGGTCTTGCAGGTCACCCAATATGAGGCGCCTTTCCCAATGCCAACAATCGAAGAAGACCAATTGGTGGATTTAGACCGGCCCTTACGTATTGGTTATCTGACTGATTTGAATGACCAATTAACCATCAGTGAAGTGGGGCAGGCTGTCTTAGACCAGGTGATCGAACAGTTGAAAGCGCTGGGTCATGATGTCTTTGAAGTTGCGGACCCAGTGGACCGGATTCAAGTCATGAAGTCTTACTTTAAAATGAACAGTGTTGAAACAACGGTGATGATGGAGGGTATTGCCCAAGCACTTGGCCGTGAGTTAACGGATGCGGATATGGAACCCTTGACTTGGGCGATTTACCGGTCTGGTTACAAAATTTCAGCGGTGGAATTAAGTCAAATGATTGGCGACTGGGACCGATGGGCAGCCATTTATGAAGCAGGATTCAAGCATTATGACCTCTTGCTGACGCCAACAACGAATGGACCAGCGCCTAAACATGGGATTTTTGAAGCCGATGAAACAATTCTTGCAGCGGAAAAAGACATCGACCAGTTAAGCCAAGAGGACCAGCAACAGCTTATTTGGGATCATTTTGGCCAATCAATCCCTTATTCGCCATATGTGTCGATTGTCAACTTAATCGGCCAACCAGCGATTTCCCTGCCGATGTTTAAAAATGAAGAAGGACTGCCAATTGGGGCGCAATTTATTGCCAACAAAGGAAACGAATACCTGCTATTGCAATTGGCTAAGCAGATTGAAGCAGCTGACTTGTTGGATACAGACATTGTGAATTTGTAGGAAAATATGCCGCCATCTAGAAAATAATCACACCATCAACAAGGGCTTGCCCACAAGGGTCAGGCCTATTTTGCGCGCCAGGAAAAGGTCCAGAATTTTTTCCAAAAATAAAAAAGGCTTGTTATTTTCTCATTATTTGTTAACATTCTCATTAACGAATACTAGAAAAGACAAAAATTTGTCAATGTATCAAAGGAGTGTATTGCTATGGCCATCTGGTCTAATAAATTTCACGAGGAAATGTCACAAGATGCTTATCAATTCAACCAGTCTATCCAAGTAGATTATCGCTTGTTGGACGCTGACCTTCGTGGGTCAAAAGCCCATGCGGCCATGTTAGGTCACCAAGGGATTCTTGGTTTAGAGGAGTCGGATAGCTTGGTAAAAGAGCTTGAACAAATGCGTCAAGATTATGCGGATGGGACTTTAGCCGTTGATTTTACAACAGAAGATGTTCACTCTTTCATCGAGGCTGAGTTGACTAAACGTCTTGGCACAATTGGGAAGAAGGTCCATACTGGTCGGTCTCGTAATGACCAGGTAGCGACGGCTATGCGGATTTATGTGTTGGATGAATTGCAAGATTTTATCGAGAAAACCCAAGAAGCGATTGAGGCTATCTTGACAAAAGCAGAGGGACACTTGGATACGATTATGCCAGGCTACACCCACTTACAACGGGCGCAACCAATCACTTATGCCCACTATTTATTGGCTTATGCGCAGATGTTTAGCCGTGACTTATCGCGGTTTGCGGACCTTTCAGACCGGGTAGCGGACGATATGCCGCTGGGTGCGGGGGCCTTAGCGACGTCCACTTACCCAATTGACCCTTTCTATACAACTGGCCAGGTGGCAGGTTTCACAGCACCATATGTTAACTCAATCGATGCGGTATCCAACAACGATTATGCCATCGAATTCCTGTCAGATTTAGCCGTGATGTCCATGCACATGTCCCGTTACGCAGAAGAAACGATCATGTGGTCCAGCCAAGAATTCCGTTTCATCAGCCTGAAGGATTCATTCTCAACTGGTTCATCGATCATGCCTCAGAAGAAGAATGCGGATATCCATGAATTAATGCGTGGGAAAACGGGTCGGGTTTACGGCAACCTGATGAGTGTGTTAACGATCATGAAAGGCCTGCCGCTTGCTTACAATAAAGACTTGCAAGAAATTAAGGAACAGCTTTTTGACGGGATTGACCATGTAAAAGCAATGTTAACTCTGTTACCAGGTATGCTAGAAGCAACAATCGTCAATAAGGATGTGATGTATGCAGCATGTGGTACTGGCTTTTTAAATGCTACGGATTGTGCGGACTACTTGACCAACAAAGGGATGGCCTTTAGAGATGCCTACCAGGTATCCGGAGATTTAGTAGGTTATTGTACGGAAAACCGAAAGAGCTTGGAAGAATTAAGCTTAGCTGAGTACCAAGAATTCTCAGAATTATTTGATGTCGATATTTATGACGCCATCGATTTGAAGAATTGTGTTTACCGCCGGAATGTTGCTGGGGGGCCAGCGCCAGAAGCTGTGACTGCAGCAATCGTAAGGGTTCGAGCGAATATTTCCTAGGTTAAAAAGTTTGTAAAAAGAATTTTACTTTTCCGGTTGACTTTCTATAAATTACCGATTAGAATAATTAAAAGAAAATGATAAAAACTTAAAAATAAATGATAGATGTTATTTTTTTATGAGAATTGAATATTAAATCATAGAAGCAAAGAGTAACAAGGGTACTGACTAAAGCGAGTAGACGATTGGTGGAAGGTCTATGTCAGGAGAATTGTGAACCGCATTGCTGAGATAATTGAGTGAAGTAAGTTAATCAGATATAAAAGTAGCTCAATTCGTTAGGCGCGTTAAGTCATCAAGCGTTGATGTATTTTTGTCAGCAGTAGAGTGGTACCGTGGATATTAACCGCCTCTTCATTTGAAGGGGCGGATTTTTTTATTTTCCGGGCCGACAAATGAAAGCTTGTTTATAAAGATTGGATGAAAGTCTAGTTTTTTACAAGGGGAAGCTTATAGACAAAAATCGCGACAGTAGAGTGGTACCGTGGATATTCGTCCGCCTCTTCTTTTTAGGAGAGGTGGGCTTTTTTTATAGGAAAAATCTAGGAGGTTGAAGAAAATGTTTAGTCAGCTGAAGAAGAAAAATCAAGTGGGATGGCAGTTGAAGGGTTTTAATTTGATGGTTATTTTGGCCATCTTGATCAGTCTTGTTGTACCAGCCAAAAGTGTTTCCGCATCGTCTTGGACGGGTCCTGAAGCAGCGGCTGAGGTTGAAGGTGAAGATACATTACTATCGGAGATTCAAGAACGTGGTGTGCTTAGAATGGGGACTGCTTCTGGTTACTCACCTTATGAGTTTACCGTTTTAAGAGACGGTCAAAACGAAGTCGTCGGGATTGATGTTTTCCTAGGAGAATATATTGCAGACCAATTAGGGGTTGAACTGGAAGTTGTTGATATGGAGTTTGGGTCGTTGATCGCTTCGCTTGAAACGGGAGGTATCGACATGATCATCGCTGGTATGGGGGCAACTGAAGAACGTGACCAATCCATAGACTTCTCAAATGCTTATGAATTATCTGGTCAATCCATCGTTATCCGTGAAGGCGAAGAAGATGAAATTGTAGATTATACCTCATTTGAAAATGGCGCGCATACCATTGCTGTATCTGAAGCGACATTACAAGAGGGTTATGTGAGAGACTTCTTTGAAAATCCAGACTTGTTGATCATGCGTAAATCAGGGGATGCCATTGCGGCCTTAATTTCTGGCCAAGCAGATGGGGTGTTACTAGATGACACGGTTGCCGGTGCCAATGCAGCTGAAAATGAAGGGTTAACCGTTATTGACTCTAACTTAGACGGCATGGTTGAAGATCAAGGGAAATCAATTGGTATCCCGGAAAACCAACCATCCTTACAAACAGCTATCAACGATATTCTAGAAGATGTGAATGACCAAGGCTTAATCGAAACTTGGACAGAAGCCTCATTTGATATTATCGCTGGTGAAAACGCGGGAACAGGTTGGACCACCTACTGGCCATATTTTTGGGACGGGATTAAAACAACCTTGATTATTGCAGGGGTATCCATCTTCTTCGGTATGATCTTGGGGATTTTCTTAGCCCTTATGCGTTTGACTAATAACCCAGTTTTAAAATTCTTGGCGACAGCTTATATCGAGTTTGTGCGTGGTACACCATTAATGATCCAAGTCTTATTCATGTTCCTTGGTGTAGGGTCTATCTTTGGCTGGTCTACAATGACTGCCGGTTTGGTGTCAGTATCCATGAACTCGGGTGCTTATATCGCGGAGATTATCCGTGGGGGTATTCAATCCGTTGATAAGGGGCAAGCTGAGGCTGCGCGTTCACTAGGGCTTGGCTACTGGCAAACCATGCGGAAAGTCATTTTTCCGCAATCATTAAGATCGATTTGGCCGTCACTGGGGAATGAATTTATCACCTTGATCAAGGAATCTTCTATTGTATCGACCATTGGGGTGGCGGAATTAACCTTCCAAACACGTGCGGTAACAAGTATTACTTACCAAGCAGTGGTCCCATTATTTATTTCAATGATCATCTACTTCATCATGACTTATGCCTTGTCGCAAGTCTTGAATGTATATGAGAGAAAGATGAACCAAAAATACGCTTAACGATTTTAATTAGAAAATTTTAGATAGAAAATTTTAGACAGAAATTTAGGAGGCATTCATTATGGCAAGAACAAAAGCAGACATTAAAAAGGTTTTACTAGCATACTCAGGTGGGTTAGACACTTCAGTGATTATTCCTTGGTTAAAGGAAAACTATAACGACTGTGAAGTTATCGGGATGACTGGTAATGTTGGTCAAGAAGAAGACTTTGAATTCTTGAAAGAAAAAGCGGTAGCCTGTGGGGCGACGAAATTATATGTAGAAGACTTGCGTGAGGAATTCATTACGGATTACATTTTCCCAGCGATCCAAGCAGGTGCTAAATACGAGTCGACTTATTTATTAGGGACTGCCTACGCGCGTCCATTAATTGCTAAACGTATGGTTGAAATTGCGCATTTAGAAGACTGTGACGCTATTGTTCACGGTTGTACTGGGAAAGGAAACGACCAAGTGCGTTTCGAGTTAGGCATCCGTGAATTCGATCCAACAATGACGATCATCGCCCCATGGCGTGAATGGGATATCTTGTCTCGTGAGCAAGCCTTTGACTACGCAGAAGCGCATAACGTGCCACTACCAATTACACGTGAAACCAACTACTCTAAAGACGAAAATATATTCCACTTGTCACATGAAGGGTTAGACTTAGAAGACCCAACCAACAAACCAAACTACGAAGAAATCTTGGAATTAGGGGTATCACCACAATCTGCACCTGACCAAGAAGTTGAAGTTACGGTGACCTTTGAATCAGGTATCCCCATTGCTGTAAACGGGGAAAAATTAGCACCAATCGCTTTACTAGAAAAATTAAATGAAATTGGTGGCGCCAATGGGATCGGTATCTTAGATGTCGTTGAAAACCGTTTAGTAGGGATGAAATCACGTGGGGTATATGAAACACCAGGTGGCACTATTCTTTACCACGCTCATGAGAAATTAGAGCAAATCGCTTTAGACCGTGACACACAACACTACAAACAAAGCGTAGCCTTGAAATACGCTGACCTAGTTTACAACGGTTTATGGTTTAGCCCATTACGTAAAGCACTGCAAGTCTTTGTAGACGAAACACAAAAAACTGTGACCGGGTCAGTGACAATGATTCTGTATAAAGGGAATATCATCGACGCAGGTATGACAAGTCCTTACTCATTATATTCAGATGAATTAGCAACCTTTGGTGAAGATGATATCTACAACCAAAATGATGCAGAAGGCTTCATCAAACTATTTGGTTTACCACAATCAGCACGTACAATGGCTGAGCAAATTTGGGCCAAAGGTGAAACAACAGAACCAGGTGCCTTTTCGGATGTTGCAAGAAATAATGAATGGTTAAGATAACTAAGTACGTGACAAGTCTAATTTGGCGAGCCCGATATCCGCTAAGTGCGAAACGGTCCGTAGCTTAAAATGCATATATTCTTCCGAATTGAGGGGCTGTACTTTTGGTGCAGTCCTTTTTCCTGTATATAGATAAAAATGAGCATCCAAAGAAATGGTACACTGAACAGGATTTTGCTGCGGAATTCATGTTCACATTCTGGCTTTTTATGTGGAGGGAGCTCGTGTACTTTTGCGCAAAATAAGTGAGTTGTTAAATAAGATAAAGGTTATAAAACACAAAGATTGTACTCTTTGAGCAAATAGTCCATTTTGTACAACTTACAATTTGTAAGTAAAAACCTTGATATAGTGGGGATATTCATATCACAAGGGTGACAAATCTTCATTTCGCAATAAAAAACTTGTTATACGAAGCGCTAACTTTTGATATTTCGAATTCGAGGTGTTATGATATATCATGTAAGATAAAAAAATTAAGAATATTTGAAAAGGAGATTTTTAACATGACAAAATTTGGTGTAGTAGTAGGTTCTATCCGTCAAAACTCTTTGTCTGAAGGTGTAGCGAAAGCTATCGT
The DNA here is from genome assembly GCF_001543285.1 of Aerococcus viridans. Lineage (NCBI taxonomy): Bacteria > Bacillati > Bacillota > Bacilli > Lactobacillales > Aerococcaceae > Aerococcus > Aerococcus viridans. The sequence continues at coordinate 2,025,083 of NZ_CP014164.1, read as the reverse complement.
TGCTGGTTTACCAGAAGGTTCAGAAGTTAACTTTTTAGAAATCGCAAACTTACCTTTATATAACCAAGACTTAGACGCTAACTCTCCAGCAGAATACGAAGAGTTCCGTGCACAAGTTGCAGCTCAAGATGCGATCATCTTTGTAACACCTGAACACAACCGTAATATCCCAGCTGCATTGAAAAATGCTTTAGACGTCGCTTCTCGTCCTTGGGGTCAAAACGTATGGGCTGGTAAACCTGCTTTAGTAGCATCTCAATCTATCTCTGGTATTGCTGGTACTTTAGCGCATCACTCATTACGTCAATCATTAGTATTCTTAGACTTACAAACTATGGCTCAACCAGAACTTTACATCAACACATCTGAAACTTCTGACATGGAGACTGGTGAAGTAACTAACGAAGACTCTAAACAATTCTTAGCAAGCGCTGGTGCGCAATTCGCAGAATACGCAGCTAAATTCGTAGGCTAATTTATATATAAATCAAACCAAGAAGGCTAGCCCCGTGCTAGTCTTTTTTTATTGGAAAGGAACATCTTCCTCTTCTTTGTAGGCCATCGCGGTGATAGATGACCAAACGCATAATTGCTGACTTGATCGTTCAATTTGTCAGCTTTTTTGCGTGAAAATCTCATGTAAAAAATACCTACAAAACTGCTATAAGCAAGGAAACCTAGACCAAATAAGCTTTCTGATGCTTGAAAACGACTGATACTTTTTCAACATTTCAACCGACAGTGATTGACAAATACACGGTCATGTCAATATAATGTAGTGGACGTGGTAAAACCACATACTATTTTAATAAATATTCAATGAAACAAAGAGTAAATTATCTACTGGTATAGCGAGGGGCGTTGGTGTGAGGCCTTACAGAATGGATGATTGAACCGCATTGTTGAGAAAAATGACTGAACCTTTGTTAGTAAGTCATTTCGCTAATGACGTTACCATTTCAAGTAAGGGGAGGTGAAGGCCATCCCTAAAATTAGAGTGGTACCGTGGATCTCCGCCTCTGTTATAGAGGTGGGGATTTTTTTATTGCCTAAAATAGTAAAAGTTGAAGTTAGCTAATTAAATAGTTGATAAGAAGCAAATGTTGATATAAGAGAAAAATGCTTTAGAGGAGGCAGAATCATGAAATATATGAAACAAATTATCTTGGTTTGTATGACACTTGTCCTAGCCATGGTTGGGTTGAGTCAAAGTCCCGTTTTGGCAACTGAAGAGGGTCAATCAGCGGCATCTACCATCGATGCCAGTGAAGCAACAGCACCTGGAGAGGACACTTTATACCAAGACATCAAAGACCGAGGGGTATTGCGGGTTGGGACTAACTCAACGTATGCACCTTTTGAATTCTCTATTTTGAAAGATGGCAAAAATCAAGTTGTTGGACTAGATATCTTCTTAGCACAAAAAATCGCAGATGACTTAGGCGTAGACCTTGAAGTTGTTGATATGGAGTTTTCGAATTTATTAACATCATTGGATACTGGTCAAATTGATATTGTATTAGCAGGAATGACTTCCACTGAAGAGCGCGCTAAATCAGTAGATTTTTCTGATATCTACCAAGTTTCTGGTCAATCATTTGTTATTCAAGAAAGCAAAGTGAGTGAAATTACAGATGATAGCTACTTTTCAAATGGTGGAAAAATTTCTATTGGTGAAGGGACCACACAACAGTTATTAGTTGGAGAATATTACCCTAATTCAGAAGTACAAGTAATGCGTACGACGACTGATTCCATTTCAGCTTTAGATTCGGGGTTAGTTGACGGGGTATTATTAGATGAGGACGTAGCCGGAGCGTATGCGGCGGAAAATCCTAGTTTAACAGTTATTGAAGCGAATTTACCAATCCAAGATCCTGGTAAGGCAGCAGCAATGCCAAAAGACCAACCTACATTACAAGCAGCAGTCAACAAATCCATTGCGGACGCTCAGGAACAAGGTTTAATTGACCAATGGTTGGAGGAATCCTACCAAATTATTGAGGACAATCGTCAATCGACTTGGGCAGCTTATGCGCCTTATTTCGTGAATGGTTTAAAAACAACTTTAGTCATTTCAGCGACAGCTATTTTCTTTGGTTTAATTATTGGTGCAGCGCTAGCGTTAATGCGTTTATCGGAAAATAAATTAGTCGATTTGATAGCTCAAGCTTACATCGAAGTAGTTCGTGGGACACCACTAATGATTCAAGTATTATTTGTTTACCTCGGTTTTGCTGGTATGTTTGGTTGGTCAACCATGACATCAGGTTTGGTTGCGGTATCTCTAAACTCAGGTGCTTATATTGCAGAAATTATCCGTGGAGGTATCAGTTCTGTAGATAAAGGGCAGGCTGAAGCTGCTCGCTCACTTGGTTTAGGCTACTGGACAACGATGCGGAAAGTTATTTTTCCACAATCATTAAGATCTATCTGGCCATCACTAGGGAATGAGTTCGTATCCTTAATTAAAGAATCATCTATCGTATCTACAATCGGTGTAGCGGAATTAACCTTCCAAACCCGTAATGTATCAACGATTACCTTTAATGGTATCATTCCACTAATCATCTCAATGGCTATCTACTTTATGTTAACCTTCACCCTAACAAAATTATTAAACGTTTATGAACGGCGAATGAATGAAAAATATGCTCAATAATTATACGAACTGGCGTCGCAACACTTAGTTGCGATGCTTTTTTAATTCTGATTGGTATTATTTCAGCTTTATGGCAAACCTAGTTATCATTAAGTTATATATGAACTACAGCGCCATTAAAATGGCGTGTTTCTAGGAACACTCATGACTTGTTCCACTTATTTCAAAGCAAAACAGCGGTCTAAGCTATTTAACTAAGGCCTGTTCCAGGCCAATATTTAATATATTTTTAGCTGCGTTGATATCTCTATCGTGATGCATATTACACTTCATACAAGTCCAATGACGTATATTTAACGCTTTTTTACCGCTATCATACCCGCAATTAGAACATTTTTGGGTTGTCTTGTACGGATTAATAGCCACAAATGTCTTATCGTACATTTCGCACTTTGCCTCTAGGATTGTTCTAAACATCCGCCAGGATTGGCCAGCGATTGAACGGGCTAATTGATGATTTTTCATCATATTAGTCGTCTTTAAATCCTCTAGAACGATAACGTCATAACTTTTAACCATATCGGTTGTGATTTTATGCATGTAATCCTTGCGGATGTTTTTGATACGTTGATGAATACGGGCCACTTGGCGTTTGGCTTGCTGGTAGTTTTTCGCATCCGCTAAAGCTACACCGTTCTTTTTGGCTTGTAAACGTCTACGGGCCATTCGCTTTTCCCAATAATGTAATTGCTTCTTATAAGACAAATGTAGTCGCTGACTTTGATATTTTTGACCATCAGACGTAATAGCTAAATCACTTACACCTAAATCGACACCGACTACATTTCCTGTTTTGGGCATTGCTTGATTATCGCTTGTGACCAAAAGGGAGATATAGTAGTCGCCACTAGGTGTATATTTAACGGTGACAGATTTTATGCGTTCATTCTCAATATGAAGCACACTTGACTTACATTTTATCCAACCTAATTTGGGTAATTTGATATACCGCTGATTATCATTAAAACGAATGTTGTTGCCACGTATGGTACTTAAATACGACTGTCTGGTGTTCTTCTTTGATTTGAATTTTGGGTATTTTGAATAATCTTTAAAAAACGAACAAAAGTTTCGGATAAGCGTTTAACACTACATTGAACAGCTACGCTATCAACTTCACGCAACCAGGGATATTCCTTCTTCATTTGTGGAATAAGAGAGGATAACGCATTATAAGATAGCATTTGAAGGTCAGGATTGTTTTCGTACCGCGCATTCAACATGGCCAACATTTCGTTCCAGATGAATCGGGTATGACCAAAGGTCATATGAATTAACTGACGCTGTTTTTCGTTAGGATAGATTTTACACTCAATTCCTTGATACATGTTTTCATCCCCCTTGCGTTTATAGATATATTATACCATACGTATGACACTTGTTTATAGCGATAACAATTGCTATAATGTAGTTAAAGAGGTGTTTACATATGATGGTGAAAACAAGGACAAATGTCTATGATTTTAATTTCCATTTGGTTTGGGTAACAAAGTATCGTAAAGAAATATTTACAACCATTGAAAAGCAAAACGCCATGCAAGATATATTGACGCATATTTGTGATGAACACGATATTGTCATCCAATCGCTCCAAGTAATGCCTGACCATATCCATATGTTGATTCCGTTCAACCCTAAACATGCCGCAAGTAGTATCGTCAAAACACTTAAAGGGAAATCTGCACGTCTATGGTTCAAAGCATATCCAGAAACAAAAGCAATGTTATGGGGTGGCCATTTATGGACACCTAGTTATTTCATGGCAACAGTAGGTAGTATGTCTAAAGAAACGGTCAAAAAGTATATAGAAAATCAATTAACGGAATACAATGACGGTCGCCCTAGAACTTGATTCATCCATGTAATGAATTACACGGTTTTCTCAAGGGGCGACTTTAAATAAAGCTTCTAATCGGCAAAAGATTATACACGGTAAAATGTAGAGAAATTGTTAAACTTAATCTACTCATTTACGTAGACGCTTAACCCCTATGAAGTTGAGCGCGCTAGGGTAGACAAGTATCCCCTTTAGAATAGTTTGGATCACACTTTGTGTAATACGGCACTATTATGCTATTGTCTCCTGTCTAAACGCCCTGTCTCGCATCCTTTTTAGTTGGGTTCGTGTCTCCAGAAAGGACTGCGTTTCAGATTAGATTGTACCTGACTTCGTCAGTCACTGCTCAAATCTTCCAACGTTCCCTTTCTGAGCGTCGACACTCACACCCTGTTTAGTCGGGTTCGCTTTGGCAGTCCGGTCTCCACTTCAGGAATATTTGCAGCAAGTAAACTTGCTACGGCATATTCCCTCCAGTGCTACCTGCCTGAGCGCCAAAGCTCAACACCCTATGTTTACGCTGTTACAAATTGATTACACAAGTATGACTAATATAAAAATTATATGATAAAGTGCAACAGTTGGCGTTTTTTGTGCAATTGCATGATAGTCTTAAGGCTAAGAAACTGAGAAAAAGAGAAAAGGGAGGGAGAAAAAGTGCGCAAGCGTTTTTTTAAAGATAATCGACAAATTGCCTATGTTCTATCGGGTGTAGTGATATGCTTGACAGCCTTTTTCATCATTCGTGCGTTTATAAATACGAATCGCACGTCTGCAGAAGAAAAAACTGAAGCAGTGGCAACAGCAGTAAATGCACTTTATTTTGATAACTCCTATACCTTTCTAAAAGCAGACATTCAACAAGACGAGATTACTGAATTAACTAAAGAAGTAGATAGTTTAAGAGACAGTGCTGATAAAGATATCATCGTTGACCGAATTCATTCTGTACAGCAACGGTTTGATTTACAAAGCCAGTTAAATGATTTATTTGATAAAGATAAACTTGGTAATAACGAATTAGTCATCAATGGGGCGACGATTATAGAATACGTTCTTGTAGATGATGAGGTAACCGTTGATAAACTGGATTTACTTCGTGATAACTATGCTAGTCAACTAAACCTTGAAGATGATGGGTTCTATAGCACAGCCGTAACGTTGATTGACGAAGCCGAATATCAAGTTGATATAATTGAAGAATATAAAAGTGATTTACTAGCAATTGAAAAAGATAGTGCGCTTACTTACATTAGTTTGGTGGACAAACTTACAAAGATCATTGAACGGGTCAATGAAATTGAAAATCCTTATCTACAAGATAAATTGTTAGAGATGATTGCTACAAGTGATGAGGAAGCGACACAAAATATCTTTAACCGCTTGATAGAAGAAGCTGAAGCAACCAACAAATCAGATGAAGCATTAGCTCAAATTCGTAAGGAAGGGCAAGCTGCCATTAAAGACTCAAAAAGTCGCATTGCTGATTTAGAAGCTAAACGAGAAGAAATTTTGGCTTCAAATGGCGCATCAGCTACCATAACACTGCGTCAAATTGCAGATCGGCCATCATTTGGTGTGAATACTAATGTAGCTTCTGGTGTATTAGCATCCAAACAATTTGAACAAAGTACTTCACGGTCATCAAGTCGGGGCAATGCATCAAGTTCATCAAGTCGTGGTAGTGTATCTAGCTCATCGAGGGTCGTTGCATCAAGTTCAGATACTAACTCTTCTATCTCATCAAGTGATGTTGAATCAACTCCTTCTAGTGATTCGTCAACTCATGACAGTTCAAGTGAAGAAATCTCTTCTTCAGCAAGTTCATCACCGAGTCATGTATCAAGTGCATCTAGTTCAAGTTCTAGTGTTGCAAGCTCAAGTGATTCAAATAGTAGTTCAACTAGTAGCTCAAGTGATAGTGCATCAACATCTACTTCAAGCGATTCGACATCATCGAGTGAATCTGAATCATCACGTGAAGATTCAGAAATTGAAGACGGTACTGCAAGTGACTCAAGTCAGATGGATGAATCATCATCTTCCTCAAGCAATGGTTCAGTTATAGAGGATAGCGCGACATCATCTAGCTCACAAGAGCAATCAGCGGTTGAATCAACAACAACAGAACGACCTCAGTCATCTGTTGCAAGTGATTCAGTAATTGAATCAAGTCAAATTCCATACGGATCACCAGAGTAATCAAAATGGTTTCAAGCAGTTAGGGTAAAAACTAGCTGCTTTTTCAGTTTTTCTAGGGGAATTTAAAGGTTTTTTAACTAGAATAGGCTTATAATCCAGTCGGGTTATGGTAGAATATTAGGGATTATAGGTGCTTACTTATAGTATATATATAATGAAATGGGTGAAAAAATGCAAAAAAACGGAGAATGGACGAACTGGTACCGCGTGGTTATCGTGGCAACAGAAGCGTTAATCTTGTTCCTTTCTTATCTTGTTTCATTCTTTTTGCGGTATGGTCGATATGTACCTTTGAAAAACTATGAAGCTTTCCAAGGGGCAATTGGTTGGATATTAATTATCTTTGTATTTATCAATATTTTATTTGGGGTTTATATCCTATATGATAAAACCAAAGGCGACCTCTTCTTCATCACCATCATCAGTCAAGGAATCTTAGCAGTTGTTGCTATGGTTTTAAGTTTTGCTGGTAGATGGTTAGCCTTTCCGCGTTCAGTCGTCTTGATCGACTTTGTGGTAAGTGTTGTGATGCTCTACACTTTTAGAGCCTTAGTCTTCGATATTTACCGACGCTATGCGTCTACGAAACGGGTAATGATCGTTGGATCTGAAGAAGCTGTTTTTCCGGCAATATATAATTTCAAGAATTCGAAAAGTACTCGTCATATCGTAACGCACGTGGTGTTAGAAGATTACTACCGCAATGTGAAGAGTCGTTTAGATGAGTATGATATTGTATATCTTGCATCGCAAATTGATGAAAGCGAAAAATTGAAAATTTATGACTTGTTGATGCGGGCCAATAAAAAACTGTTCTTAAATTCTAAATTTGAAAACCTGGTCATGGTAAATCCAAATATTATGAATTTTGAAGATGAATCTATTATTGAAACCTCAGACTTTGCGATTCCAGCGGACCAAGCCTTAATCAAACGTGGTTTAGATATCATGATAGCCTTAGTTGGTTTAATCTTAACGTCACCAATCATGTTGATTACAGCGATTATTATTAAATTAACCTCCAAAGGGCCAGTCTTCTACCGCCAAGTACGTATTACTAAAGGTGGCGAAGAGTTTGATATCTTGAAATTCCGTTCGATGACAACGGACGCTGAAGTGAAATCTGGCCCAATGATTGCAACGAAAAATGACGTACGTGTCACAACAGTTGGTAAATATATCCGTGCCTTGCGTATCGATGAATTACCACAGTTGTTGAATGTGCTAAGCGGAGATATGTCCATGATTGGACCACGTCCAGAGCGACCATTCTTCGTGAACCAATTCCAAGAAGAAAACCCGCACTACTACTTACGTCACAACGTACAAGCAGGAATAACGGGTTACGCACAAGTCTACGGTAAATATGCCACTGACTTTAACTCTAAATTGAACTTTGACTTGATCTACATCAAGCAATACTCAATGTTCTTGGACTTCAAGATCTTATTGCAAACTATTAAAATTCTCTTCGACAAAGTATCCTCATCAGGAATTGACGAAGACGAAAAACCAACAGTCACAAGAGAAGAAGCAGAAGAAATGAACATCGACGTCATAGGATAGGATGTGAGACAGGGCGTTTAGACAGGAGACGATGGAAGATTAGTGCCGTGACACACAAGGTGTGTCGCCAACTAATCTGAAGCGGACACCTGTCTGCCCTGGCGAGCTCAACTACATGGTGTGAGAGTCGACGTCAAGAAAGGAACGTTGGAAGATTAAGGCAGTAGATAGCGAAGTCAGCTACAACTTAATCTGAAACGCAGTTCTTTCTGGAGACTCGAACCCGACTAAACAGGGTGTGAGCTTTGGCGATCAGGCAGGTAACACTGGAAGGAATATGCCGTAGCAAGTTTACTTTCAGCAAATATTCCTGAAGTGGAGACCGGACTGCCAAAGCGAACCCAACTAAATAGGATGTGAGACCGCTGATGTCTAAACAGATGAGTTGTTTGTTCAAATTTTTATAAATGAAAAGTCATTTAAGCGTTAGCGACAGTCATGTGTACTGGTAGCTAACGCTTTTTTGCTTACTAAAACAAGGATATAAGCGTCTAGAGGTGACAACTAGCTGAGGAATAGTGGTATAATAAGGAAAGTCAAATCGCAATTCTTGGAGGGAATAAGAATATGAAGACAACGACCAACGATAGCCTGGCGCTTCACACAGATTTATATGAAATCAATATGATGAAGACTTATTGGGACGCTGGAAAAGCTGACCAACAAGCGGTTTTTGAAGTGTACTTCCGTAAAAATCCGTTTGAAAGTGGCTACGCCATTTTCGCAGGCCTAGAACGTGTCATTCAATATATACAAAACTTAAAATTTACCGACGACGATATCGCCTACTTACGGGAAACACAAGACTATCCCGAAGATTTCTTAGACTATTTGAAAAACTACCACTTCGATGCAACAATTCGTTCAATGGAAGAAGGGGAAATTGCCTTTTCGAACGAACCATTGATGCAAATTAAGGGGTCACTAGCTGACTGTACTTTGATCGAAACGGCTGTTTTAAATATCATCAACTATCAAACCCTAATTGCAACCAAAGCTTCACGCGTTCGTAACGTAGCTGGCGACGACGCACTAGCTGAATTCGGTGCCCGTCGTGCCCAAGAAATGGATGCAGCAATTTGGGGTTCGCGCGCTGCTTACATCGGTGGATTTGATTCAACCTCAAACGTACGCGCAGGTAAATTATTCAACATTCCAATTTCAGGAACCCATGCGCATGCTATGGTACAAGCTTACCAAAGTGACTATGAGGCCTTTAAAGCTTATGCAAATGCCCATGAAAAATGTACATTCTTAGTAGATACTTATGATACCCTTCGTTCAGGAGTGCCAAATGCGATTAAAGTGGCCAATGAGATGGAAGATAAATCTCGTTTTGTCGGCGTTCGTATCGACTCTGGCGATATTTCTTACTTATCATCAAGTATCCGTAAGATGTTGGATGAAGCGGGCTATCCTGATGCAATCATTTCTGCCTCAAACGATTTAGATGAAAAAACGATCTTAAACTTGAAAATGCAAGGCGCTAAAATTGACGCTTGGGGTGTAGGTACTCAGCTGATTACTGCCTTTGACCAACCAGCCTTAGGAGCCGTTTACAAACTATGTGCCATTGAAGATGAGCATGGCGATATGGTCCCAACCATGAAAATTTCGTCGTCTCCAGATAAAATCACCACACCAGGTGAGAAACAAATTTGGCGTATTACCCGCAAGAAAGATGGTAAATCTGAAGGGGACTATATTACAACCATGAATGAAGATCCTAATGACGCTGAGTCTATCTTCATGTTCCATCCAATTTATACTTATATCAATAAAACAGTTCGTCGTTTCAACGCTCGTCCATTATTAAAAACCATCATCGACAAGGGTGAATTGGTTTACGATCTGCCAACGCTTGAAACCGTTCGTGATTTTTCACGCGAGCACTTGGATGCCTTATGGTCAGAATACCGCCGTATGTTGAATCCAGAGCCATATCCAGTGGACTTATCGCAAGAACTGTATGATTTAAAGATGAATTCAATCGCTGAAATTCGTGAACGTATCAATGAAGAGTTTAAAGAATCCGATTTAAACGGTGACAACGAAGACTAAGTTGATGAATAAAGCAATAAAAGGGGAGAATACCATGCGTTCATTACAAGAAGAAATCATCAATGCCCTTAAAGTCGCACCGAGCATTGACCCGGAAACAGAAATCAGACGTACCATCGATTTCATCAAGGCATACTTTCACAAGTATCCATTTCTAAAAAGCTTAGTATTAGGCATTTCTGGTGGGCAAGATTCAACCCTAGCCGGTAAACTATGTCAAATGGCCATAACTGAAATGCGCGAAGAAACTGGCGACGATAAGTATCAATTCATCGCAGTCCGTCTTCCTTACGGCAACCAAGCCGATGAAGCTGATGCTATGGACGCTATAGATTTCATGGCTGCGGACCAAACTGTACGCGTCAACATCAAGCCAGCTGTTGATGTCACCGTTGAAGAATTGGAAAAGGGTGGCCTTACCATTTCTGACTTCAATAAAGGAAATATCAAAGCACGCCAACGAATGTTGGTACAATATGCGATCGCAGGTGAAAATGCAGGTGTCGTGGTAGGGACAGACCATGCCGCTGAATCAGTGACAGGCTTCTATACCAAGTTCGGTGATGGCGCAGCAGATATCCTGCCTATCTGGCGGTTAAATAAAAGTCAAGGACGCGCTATCCTTGAATATTTAGATGCCCCAGAGCATTTATACGTTAAGGTGCCAACAGCTGACTTAGAAGAAAACCGTCCCGGCTTAGCCGATGAAGTAGCCCTAGGTGTCACCTACCAAGACATCGATGCTTACTTAGAAGGCAAAGAAGTAGCCCAAGAAGCAGCTGAAAAAATCGAAAACTGGTACCTAAAAACCCAACACAAACGTGAATTACCAATCACAGTGTATGACGAATGGTGGAAGAAATAGGGTGTGAGTGAGACCGTTAAGCTCAATAACGATGGAAGACTATAGCCGTATCACACGAGTGTGATGCAATATAGTCTGAAGCGGACTTGAGCTGGTCGACTGAACCCGACTAAATAGGATGCGAAGTACGAGCTCAACTTCATAGGCTGTAATAGCCGAGTCAAAAGCTTAAAAAGCTTTAACTTATATAGAAAATAGCCTCTGTGATGTTACTTTTCACAAAGGCTATTTTCTATTATTTTTCAACGGGTGAATTTGTTAGATTCATTTTGTACTTTTTCAAGAATTATCACTGTTATGGGGAACTATTTAAAAACTACTTATCTAGGACTTAGCGTTTTTTACTAAAACATGTCCCAAGTATATTCCGCTAATCTCATCATATACCTCATTGAAAGAAAGATTAGTCACAAATCCATTGACCAGCTACGAAATTACAAGCCATTCCCAAGCCACCTAAGGTTTGCAGTTTTGGTGTTAATGGTTGACCTTCTTCTTCAGCAATTTGTTTTAGCTGGTTTTCAATGTCTTCAGTTGCTTGTGCACCTGAAATCAAATATTTTTGGTTGACCACTAAAGCTGGCGCTCCTTGAATGCCATAAGCTTGACTGACTGCTAAATCTTGTAAAACCGCTTCTTCTGTTTCAGCTTTTTTATATTGTGCTACCCATTGGTCAAGATCGATATGAGTAGTCGCTATAGCAGCTTTTAAAATTTCAAATTCTTCAATATTCTTATTTTCAACGAATAGTGCATTTTGGATAGCATCAAAAGCATCCCAATAACCATCTTGCCCGCCTATAATACCAGCGGCTTTTGCTGCTTTTAAACCATTTTTTGAAGTTGGAAAGTTGAAGTCAGTTTCAAGCATTCCCTTTATATTAAAGCGGTGGTCATCATCATTTTGATTAGCTTGTTCCCAGTGCGTTAACACTTCAGGTTTAACAGCTTCACGTGAGCCAAACATTTGGATAAAGTGATCTGGTTCCCAACCTAAAGCGAAAGATCGGTGGACCACGTCGATGTTATTATATTTACTAGTGATGTTCCGCATGCGATTAGACATGGGGAAACAAAATGAGCAAATCACATCGTGGAAAAATTCAATTCGCATAATGTACTCCTTTTTATAATGTCAGTCATTATATTAGATAAAACCAAATTTATAAGCAATTAGATTGCTCAAGGCTTTAATGGTTTGATATTTCGCATGAAAAATTTGGTCATGTTAGAATAGGTAAAGAATTATATAAAGGAGAACTAACATGGACGATAAAATCCAACAATTTAAACAACAAATTCAGGATAGCCAACGTATTGTCTTTTTTACAGGAGCGGGAATGTCTACAGCCTCTGGTATTCCTGATTTCCGGTCAGCGAATGGCCTTTTCATGGAAAACTTAGGGGGGACCTATAGCCCAGAAGAAGTCGTTTCTCATCATTTCTTTACCCAATACCCAAAGGAATACTTTGCCTATCACTTTGATAAATTAGTTTATCCAGAAGCTACGCCTAATATAGGGCACGAATTTATCGCTAGCTTGGAAGGGTCTGGAAAAGATGTTTCTGTGGTTACGCAAAATATCGATGGTCTGCACCAAAAAGCTGGTTCATCAGCGGTTTACGAATTACACGGCAGCACCCTAGATAACTACTGTGTTTCATGTGGCCATCATTATAAATTAGAAGAACTTCAATTAGACCAGGATGGTATTCCGCGCTGTTCAATTGACCAAGGCATTGTTAGACCTAATATTGTGTTGTATCAAGAACAATTAGACCAAGACGTAGTGAACGGGGCAGTGGATAAGATTCGCCAAGCAGATTTATTAGTTATCTTGGGAACAAGTCTAGTCGTTTATCCAGCAGCTGGATTCTTAAACTACTTCCGAGGACAATATCTAACCGTAGTAAACAAATCACCACTTCAAATTCCCTATCACGATGCCTTAGTATTTGAAGACACTATTGAAAACGTCTTTAGCCAATTGAGTTAAATCAGTATGTTAAAGAAAAGAGGCTGGGACAAAACTACTTTTGCGAAAAAAGTAGTCCCACTTTCGTTTATTTTTATAAAGATATAGAAAAATACACTCCCACTACTGAACAAAAAAGTTCATAATTTTGGGAGTGTATTTTTTTGAGAGACCTTTTGTCCCAGCCTCTTTCTATTTGAAATACAAATAAACTTAAAATGAAATAGATTATTGATTAGATTTACATAGCGATTATACTTTAAAAATACAAGCCCGAGGCTGGAACTACCTAGCACGCCTTAGCAGTGAAGCAAGGATTTCTGACCCACATCAGACTGTTAGGGGGGACCCCTTACAGAATGAGTCGTCAGAAAAGCCCTTAGAAAATTTTTCTAAGGGCGGTCCCACTGCTTTTAAGGCAGTGATAGGTATGTGGAAGCCGAAAGGCTACCCATAAACATTAAGTTTGCGCTGTCTCACATCCTGTGAAGTTGAGCTCGCACCTCCAGAAAGAACTGCGTTTCAGCTTAGTTTGCAGCTGACTGCGTCATCTACTGCACTAATCTTCCAACGTTTTCTTTCTGAGCGTCGGTGCTCGCATCCTGTAGTTGGGTTCGCTCGACCAACTCAAGTCCGCTTCAGACTATATTGCATCACACTGCGTGTGATACGGCTATAGTCTTCCATCGTTATTGAGTTGAGCGGTCTCGCTCTCACCCTTGTGAAGTTGAGTTCGTCAGGGCAGATAGGTGTCCACTTCAGAATAGTTTGCGTCACACTCTGTGTGCCACGGCACTATTTCTTCCATTGACTCCTATCTAGACGCCCTATCTCACATCCTGTTTAGTCAAACATTTTTCCTGGGTTCAAGATGTTATTTGGATCCATGGCTTGTTTGATGGATTTCAATACTGCCATATATGCTTCATCTTTGAAATAAGGTAGATAGGCTTTTTTCTCTAAACCAACACCGTGTTCTGCAGATAATAAACCACCTTGTTCAGCAACATATGGGAATAAATCATTTTCGTAGTCGTGTTTAATTTGTTCCCAAGTTTCATCATCTTGATCACCCCGTAAGATACAAATATGAATATTACCGTCTCCTGCGTGACCGAAGAAACCTGTTTGGACATTATATTTATCTCCTAAACGTTTACCTTCCTTCACTAAGTCTGTAAATAAGTGGTTAGGAACAACTGGGTCATACATTTTCCAGTCACCTTTAGAAACGATACCGTTCAAGACATTATCACGGATGGCCCACATTTCGCGTGCTTCATCATCAGAAAGTTCGCGGGCTTCAATTGCACCAGCCTTTTTCCCGAGGGTTTGAATGGCTTCAAGTTGGAAGGCTAAACCGTCTGCCGCATTGTCTGCTACGGTTGCCAATAAGAAAGCTTCGCCGTGAACTTCAGGCATTTTCTTGTTGATAAATTGTTCAGAATAGTGGATACCTGATTCTTCTAAAAGTTCTAAAGCAATTGGTTGAACAGGTGACTTCACAACTTCAAAAATAGCATCTGACACACCATCTAAAGAATTAAAACCGAGAATAACAGATTTCTCAAAAGCTGGACGTGGTGTTAATTTCAATTGCAACTCTGTGATTACCCCGAGTGTACCTTCAGCACCGATAAATAGGTCTTTCAAATCATAAGCTGTTGCATCTTTTTTATTTAAAGAGCCAACGTGAATCAATTCTCCATTAGCTAATACCACATCATAACCACGGATATTGTCACGGGTCACACCGTATTTAATCGCTCGCATCCCACCAGCATTTGTAGATGCATTTCCGCCGACTGAAGCATTTTTATTACCAGGGTCAGGGGCATAGAAATAAGGCGTATTCTCTAGATAATCACGGATTTGAAATAAGGTTACACCTGCTTGAACTGTTAAAGTCAGCGTTTGTTCATCTAATGAAATAATGTTATTCATTTTCTCCAAGCTTAGTAACCAAGCATTATTGATAGGATAAGTTGCGCTCGTTAATCCAGTTTGACGACCGATAGTAATCGTGGGTTGCTTTCTTGCGTTGGCATCCTTAATAAATGCGACCACTTCTTCAGTTGAAGTGGGGAAAGCAATTAAAGATGCAGATCCTGGAGCTTTTTCAACCATATATGTCTTCAAATACTTATCTGCAATTTGTTTTTCAATTTCCATAATAGTGCCTCCATTTGTAAGGGTTTACAATTATATTGTCCTCCAGTCATCTTAAAAATGCAAGGCAAAATTATACTAGTGGGTTTGCTTATAGTTGATAATTAAATTAGTAACTAATTGGGATGTCTACATAGATTTGTTGCCCAATAGCAAATTCAGCTTGGTCACTTGTTAGATTAACGATGTCGGCTTGAACTTGATCTACTAAATCAGACGGGACACCTAAATGATAAGTTACGTCAGCTAGATAAGTTGTATCTAATAAGCTGTAGGGTGATTCAGCAATCCAATGTTCTAATTGACCAGTTATTGGGTAAGCAACTTTGATGTCTAATTGGGTTTGCAGCTGACGTTCTACTTGACCAATGGCATCTAATCCTTCAGACACTGCGGATGAGTAAGCACGAACGAGCCCACCAGCACCTAGTTTAGTACCACCGAAATAGCGGTTAACAATTACGATAATATTTTGTAAATTCCGCTGTTTTAAAACTTCTAGCATAGGGACGCCCGCTGTTCCAGAGGGTTCGCCATCATCTAGCGCTCGTTGAATCTCATTTTTTTCGCCAATTTGAAAGGCTACACAATTGTGAGTGGCTTTGTAGTGTTCTTTACGAATTTTTTGGATAAAAGCGTTGGCTTCATCTTCATTGAAGACTCGTTGTGCATGGCAAATAAATCTGGACCCTTTCACTTCAATTTCGTGGCTACCGCCGCCTGCAACTACAGTCCGGTATTCAATCATTTGACTTGCCTCCTTGTTAATCATTTCTTTCCTTTGAGAGTAGCATATTTTATTATTTTTAGCTATTTGCCTGTCTTTTGTGTATATTTCACAAAGTTGAAGCGCTTTACTAGATAAACTTGTCGAATTTTATCCAGATGTTTGATAAAATGGCACTGAAGTTATTGTCAGTTGATTATTTTTCAAGTGGCAATCTGTAAAGTACAGGGATTAGAGGAGAAAATTATATGTCACTTGCCATTGTAACGGATAGTACTGCCTATCTTTCAGACGAATTTGTTAGTCGTCACGATATTACAGTTCTACCATTAACAATCACATTTTCAGACGGATCCTACCGTGACAATATCGACATCACGGTTGATGAATTTTATGCCAAAATGGCGGCCTTAGATGAGATCCCAACAAGTTCGCAACCTGCGCCAGGCCTTGTCACAGAAGTCTTCGAGCGGTTAGCTGACAGTCATGATGAGGTTTTGGTTGTTACCTTATCTAAAGGTATTTCTGGTGCCTTCCAAACCTTTAGTATGATTGCAAACGAAGTTGCTGAAGAAAAAAATGTTCGGATTGCGGTTTATAATTCCGATATTTCTTTGATTGGACAAGGTTTATTCGTTCAAGAAGCCGTTAAGTTGCGTGAACAAGGTCTAAGCTTAGAAGAAATCTTACCAAAATTAGATGCCTTAAAATTAACTTCAGATGCTTATTTTTCAGTAGAAAATTTGGGACACTTAGCTAAAGGTGGCCGTATCTCTTCTAGTGCAGCTGGAATTGGTAACCTATTACAAGTAAAACCAATCTTGCATTTTGAACAGGGAAAAATTGAGGTTTTTGAAAAAGTTCGTACCCATAAAAAGACTGTGAAACGGATGCTTGATTTATTTGAACAAGCTTATCAAGCAGAGCCACGATTAAGGGTCGCCATTGTCGGGGAAGATGACACCCCGCAAGTTCAAAGTTTGGTGGCTTATATGACTGAAAACCACCCAGACTTAGATATGCAACGAACGCCAGTAGGCCCCGTTATTGGGACACATCTTGGCCCAGCTGCCTACGCTTTAGCTTGGTGGCAAAATACTGATATCAAGTAGGTTCAAAACTTAAATTTAATTGAAATTGCACTTATTTATGTACTTTTTGAGATTAGGAAATTTCCTGGTCTCTTTTTTTTGGCATAATCCCTAAAATTTGACGTATAAACTGGATGAGGGGTGAGAATCATGGAAGAAATAATCAATTTATTAAGCGGTCGACTCGTTACAGCCAAGGAAATTGACCAGACCGATGAGTCCATGGCCTCACTAGAAATTCCCGGACTACAGATTTTTCCTGCCATAGAGAAAAGCGGTTCACGGTTAACTTGTCTTCGTTGTGGTAACCGTACAAACTTTCATCAAAATATCTGTCAATGTGACTTAATAGAATGTCTTTACTGTTTGCATTGTCTTAACTTTGGTAAGTTGCGAACCTGCGACAAGCTCTATCACCTAGAAGAAACAGCAACAGCACATTACTGGAAAAGAAACCAATCTTATCTGGCGTGGAATGGGACCTTATCTGAACAACAGGCTCAAGCTTCTGAAGAGATTTGTCAAAGCTACCAAACTGGTGGTCAACGTTTAGTTTGGGCAGTTACTGGTGCGGGTAAAACCGAAATGGTCTTTGAAGCGGTTAATCAAGCGCTGATGGCTGGAGGAAAAGTTGCACTAGCAACACCACGGATTGATGTTGCTAATGAATTGGCACCTAGGTTTAAAGCAGCTTTTCCTGAAGTAACTATTCAATTACTTCACGGCCAATCTGAAGAATCATATAGTGGTGCGGCTTTTACAATTGGGTCTACCCACCAGTTAATTCGGTTTAAAGCAGCTTTTGATTTGCTGATTATTGATGAAATTGACGCTTTCCCTTATGACGGTGACCCAATGTTATATTTTGCTTCTGTTCGTGCTGTAAAAGAGACTGGTGCACAGGTTTTACTGACAGCAACACCTAGTCCCAGCCATGAAAAACAAATTAAAGAGGGGAGAATGCCCGTGTCTATTCTCCCGGCACGTTACCATCGACACCGCCTACCAGTTCCGGTCCACCGATGGGTAGGGGATTGGCAAAGCCTCATTCAGGCAGGTAAGGTGCCAATTGTCTTTAAACGCTTATTAAACCAACTATTAAAAAAGGGACGACGAGTCTTAGTTTTTATGCCGCATATCGACCGGATGTTGACCTTTGTTAAATTGTGTCAACAAGCGTTTGCTGACTACCGATTTGAATCTGTCTCTTCTAAAGACCCTGATCGAATTAGTAAAGTGCAAAATATGCGAGATGGACACTATGATTTTCTGTTCTCAACAACCATTTTAGAACGTGGGGTCACTTTCGCGAATATTGATGTCATTGTATTGGGGAGCGAAGACCAAACTTTTACCACAGCGGCGCTTGTGCAAATATCTGGGCGAGTAGGTAGAAAACCTAAATGGCCTTCTGGAGATGTGTACTTTCTCCATTACGGGAAAACGAAAGCATCAAACGCCGCAATTCGGCAAATTAAAACGATGAATGAGCAAGCAAGAAAACGAGGTTTAATTGATGACTAATCTTTTTAAGACTTTGATGAATGATGAAAGCACAACTACTGATACAGCGTCAGCTTGTTTAATATGTCAAAATATCTTAGATATTCACTTAACCTTATCGGATATCTTGTCTTTAGGTCGGATTCAACCAGCTCTTTTTTGCCAAGAATGTTTAAGCGGATTAGAAACTATTCCTATTAAAAATACCTGTAAACAATGCGGGCGGCCCGTTGTGGAAGGAATGGTAGTTGAAGTGAATGCAGAAGGATTTTGCAGTGATTGTCAAAGTTGGCATAGGTACCACAATTGGCATTTTAAGAATCAAGCATTCTACCAATATAATAGAATATTTAAAGATTGGTTAGTCGTTTTAAAAGGGCAGGGAGATATACGGGGCCGTTTTCTTTTTGCTCATGAAATAAGATCTGCTTATCGAAAAGATCAGAATGCGATTTGGGTCCCTATGCCTTCCTCTAGTGAGAAAGTAGCGAATAGAGGTTTCAATCAAACAGCCTTATTATTAGAAGCTGCACGTATTCCTTATAAGGATTTACTGATAAGTGAGGGGAATAAGGGGAAGCAAGCTTATAAAAATCGACAGAATCGGTTACGAGACCTTAATAAAATTAGGATTAATCCAGCAATAAGTCCATTAGACCAACGTCGACCTATTGTTTTATTTGATGATGTCTATACTACGGGCACCACAATGTTCTCAGCCTATAAAGCACTTGAATTAGCTGGCTTCAGTCAAATAAGCGGATTAACCCTTGCAAGATAATATGCATTTTTGAGAGTAGATTATTTGTATTGGTAAGCGGTTTCCATTATAATAAAAGTACTAATAAAGAAGCTATAGGAGCTTCACCAGTAATTTATTACTGGTAGAAAGGATGAAAGATTATGTTTACATACAACGTCCGCGGTGAGAATATTGAAATCACTCCAGCAATCAGAGAGTACGCTGAAAAGAAAATCTCTAAGATTGAACGGTATTTCACTGATTCACCAGATGCTACTGCATATGTAAATGCGAAAGTTTATCCGAATAAGGATGCTAAGGCAGAGGTTACAATTCCTTTAACAGGTGGTTTGACTTTACGTGCTGAAGAAACATCTCAAGACTTGTACGGTTCTATTGACCTTGTGGTTGATAAGTTGGAACGGCAAGTACGTAAATACAAAACAAAAATGAATCGTAAACCTCGTGTTAGTGCTGGTTTACCAGGTGCTGTGGAAACACAAGTACAAGCTGACCGCGTTGAGCAAGAGGCTGAAGAAGGACATGACCCAATTAAGATTGTGCGTCGTAAAACCTTATCTGTGAAGCCGATGACTGCAGAAGAAGCAGTATTGCAAATGGAAATGCTAGGTCACAACTTCTTCATCTTTGAAGATGCTGAAACTGGTAAAGGTGCCTTGGTATACGCTCGTCGTAAAGGTTCATATGGTTTAATTGCCATCGAAGATGAATTAGAAGACGCATAACCAAGAAAACATTCGATAAAATGACAAGCTCCGGTGATTGCCGGAGCTTTTTTTTATGGGTTTAGTCATTTTTCCAGGAAAAAGATTGTAAAAATCTCATAATTTCTGCTTAGGCTAGCCGTTTCTTGTTTTAATGACAAAATTTTAATGCTATCATGTATAGGACGATAAATATATTGGGGATAGTGGGTACCAAGGCCTACAGCATATTATCTAGTAGAATGATGTGCCCTAGCCCAAGATTTATATAATTTTCTGAACCAAAGGAGAAAATAATGGCAAATGTTTTAAAAAAGGTTTTTGATAACCAAAGAAAAGATTTGAAAAAATTTGATAAAACTGCAAAACAAGTTGAAGCATTAGAGGATCGTTTTGCAAATTACACAGATGACCAATTAAAAGATATGACTAAGTCATTCCAAGAACGTCTACAATTAGGTGAAGACTTGGAAGATATTTTAGTGGAAGCTTTTGCTACAGTAAGAGAAGGTGCACGCCGTGTCCTTGGATTATTCCCATACCACGTACAAATTATGGGTGGTTTGGCTTTACACTACGGAAACATAGCAGAGATGAAAACTGGTGAAGGTAAAACTTTAACAGCAACGATGCCAGTATACCTAAACGCCTTAACTGGTAAAGGGGTACATGTAGTGACAGTCAATGACTACTTGGCAAGCCGTGACTCAGCGCAAATGGGTGAGTTATATACTTTCTTAGGCTTAACAGTGGGCTTGAATAAAGCTGGTATGAACAACGACGAAAAGCGTGAAGCATATGCAGCGGATATTACTTATTCAACAAATAATGAGCTTGGATTTGACTACTTGCGTGACAACATGGTCGTATACAAACGCCAGATGGTGCAGCGTCCTTTATACTTTGCGGTTGTCGATGAAGTAGATTCAATCTTAATCGATGAGGCGCGTACGCCACTTATCATTTCAAACCAGGCTGAGCAATCAACTGCCTTGTACCAACGGGCAGATTATTTTGCCAAGAGCTTAAAAGAAGAAGACGATTATGTGATTGATGTGTCGTCTAAAACGATTGCCCTTACTGAAGCGGGGATTGAAAAAGCAGAAGATGTATTCCATGTGAAGAACTTATATGATATCGAAAATGGTCGTTTAATCCACCATATCGATATAGCTTTACGTGCCAACTACATCATGGCTTTAAATATTGACTATGTAGTGGTTGATGGCCAAGTGAAGATCGTTGATGGCTTTACTGGTCGTATCATGGAAGGTCGTCGTTTCTCAGATGGTTTACACCAAGGGATTGAAGCAAAAGAAAATGTGGACATTCAAAATGAATCGAAAACAATGGCGACAATTACCTTCCAAAACTATTTCAGAATGTATGAAAAATTATCTGGTATGACAGGTACAGCTAAAACTGAAGAAGAAGAATTCCGTGAAATTTATAATATGAACGTCATTCAAATTCCAACCAATAAACCTGTTATCCGTGAAGATAAATCAGATATCTTATACCCTAATTTAAAATCTAAATTTAACGCGGTTGTAAAGGATATCGCTGCCCGTCACCAAGCTGGACAACCAGTTTTAGTAGGTACTGTAGCGGTTGAAACTTCTGAAATGTTATCAGATGCTTTAACGCAATTAGGTATTCGCCATAACGTATTGAACGCTAAAAACCATGAACGTGAAGCGCAAATTGTTGCTGATGCAGGTCAAAAGGGCGCCGTGACGATTGCGACGAACATGGCGGGGCGTGGTACAGATATTAAATTGAGCCCCGAAGTAAAAGAACTTGGTGGCTTAGCTGTAATTGGTACTGAACGTCACGAATCACGCCGTATTGATAACCAGTTACGTGGGCGTGCTGGACGTCAAGGAGACCCAGGTTACTCACGTTTCTACTTATCACTTGAAGATGACGTGATGCGTCGTTTCGGTTCAGAACGTATCCAACAATTATGGGAAAGATTAAACGTAGACCAAGATGATCCAGACATGGTGATTGAGTCTCGTATGATTACTAAACAAGTTGAAGCCGCGCAAATTCGTGTTGAAGGGAATAACTACGATACCCGTAAAAACGTCCTAGAATACGATGAGGTGATGCGTCAACAACGTGATGTCATCTACGCACAACGTTTCCAAGTGATTTCAGCTGAAGAGTCATTGGATGACGTGATGTGGCCAATGATTGAGCGGACTATTAAACGCCAAGTGGAATTATACACTGCTGGTGACCGTTCTGAGTGGAATTTAGAAGCGCTGGCTGATTTTGCCGAAACAGCCTTATACCGCAATACGCAAGTAGACATTGATAACTTAGAGGGTAAAAGCCAAAAAGAAATTATTGCCTTTATTACTGATAAAGCGGCTGACCGTTTCAACCAAAAAATTGATTCAATCAATAACAAAGATATGGCCCTAGAATTTGAAAAAGTGGTTATCCTGCGTGCAGTTGACTCTCGTTGGACTGACCATATTGACGCTATGGACCAATTACGTCAAGGGGTTGGACTACGTGCTTACGCGCAAAATAACCCATTGGTAGAATACCAATCTGAAGGATTTGACCGTTTCAACGAAATGATTGCCGGTATTGAATATGATGCAACACGCATGTTCATGCAATCTGAAATTCGTCAAAACTTAGAACGTAAACAAGCTAAATAAGAGCATATTATGAACATCGGGACGAACAAGGCATTGACCGAGTAACATCATCATGCATGTTGGTCCCGTGTTTTTATTAGGAGCGATATAAGATGGAACAATATGAAATTAATAACTTACTAGAGCAAAATAAAACCCAAATTGACAGCTTCAGGGGGTCTCTTTGACTTAGAGAAGATGGAAGCAGATTTAGCTGAGTATGAAGCTGATATGGTGCAACCAGGTTTCTGGGATGATTCAGAAAAAGCACAATCAGTAATTGACGCGAATAACGCCTTGAAAAAGGTCTATGATGAATTCAATAATCTAGCGGATGAATATGAAGAATTGACACTTTTAAACGAAATGGTTAAAGAAGAACCAGATCCCGATTTATCTAAGGAATTAGTTAATCGAATACAAGCTTTCCAAGCTAAAATTAGCGCCTATGAGCGCAATATTTTACTAAGTGGTGAGTATGACCATAACGATGCCTTATTAGAGATTCATCCAGGTGCTGGTGGTACTGAGTCCCAAGATTGGGCTTCAATGCTACTGCGTATGTACCAACGGTGGGCAGACCAACACGATTATCAAGTGACGACACTCGATTTTCAAAACGGTGATGAGGCGGGAATTAAGTCTGTTACACTTGAAATCAAAGGGTTGAATGCTTACGGATTTTTGAAATCGGAAGATGGGATCCATCGCTTAGTGCGTATTTCACCATTTGATTCCAACAAACGTCGCCATACCTCTTTTGCTTCAGTGGAGATTATGCCAGTATTAGACCAAAATACGGAAATTGAAATTGATGAATCAGATATTGAAATGGACGTATTCCGCGCATCAGGTGCTGGAGGGCAACATATCAATAAAACATCTTCAGCAGTTCGGTTAACCCACGTGCCAACTGGTATTGTCGTGGCCTCACAAGGTCAAAGGTCTCAATTCCAAAATAGGGATACGGCTATGAAGATGTTACAAGCTAAATTAGCGCATTTACTAGCTGAAAAAAATGCCAAAGAATTAGATGAAATTCGTGGTGAAAAATCAGAAATTGCCTGGGGTTCACAAATCCGTTCCTACGTATTCCATCCATATAATATGGTAAAAGACCACCGAACTGACTATGAAACAGCCAATGTACAAGGCGTCATGGACGGTGACTTGGATGGTTTTATTGACGCGTATTTAAAAAATCAATTGAGTGATGAAAATTAGGAGTTACTTTTTCTAACTGAGGGTATTTTAAAATACGCTTAAAAGGTTATATAATTGTGAGTGAAGTTCAGCTTGTATCTGGTATTTAGGGTAGTTGGTTACTTTTGAACGTGAATGAGATTTCCTAAAAATTTTATGTGGAGGAAATATATGAAAAAAGTATTAATAGTGGATGATGAACAATCAATATTAACATTATTAAAATATAGTCTAGAAAAAGAAGGCTACGAAGTTATTCAAGCAGAAGATGGACAGACAGGTTTAGAATTGGCCATGAATCATCAATTAGACTTTATTATTCTTGACTTAATGCTACCCAAAATGGATGGGATGGACGTTTGTAAAAACTTACGTCAAAATAAGATAAACACACCTATTCTAATGTTAACTGCAAAAGATGATGAATTAGAAAAAATCATCGGGTTGGAGTTGGGTGCGGATGATTATATGACTAAACCATTTAGTCCGCGTGAAGTATTGGCCCGTATGAAGGCTATCTTACGTCGTGCGACATATTCAGTATCTTCAGTGGATGCGGAAAATGGCGTGGAAGAAAAGCATAAAATTACCCTAACGAAAGATTCAGTAGGGAATTTTAAAGATGAAGATGTTGAAATCATTAAAGCTGGTGATATCGAAATTCATGTGAATGATTATGTAGTATACGTGCGTGGAGAGTCGATTGAAATGACGCCTAAAGAGTTCGAGTTATTAACTTATATGGCCCGTCGTGTGAACCGGACTTTGTCTCGTGAACAG
The DNA here is from genome assembly GCF_001543285.1 of Aerococcus viridans. Classification (NCBI taxonomy): domain Bacteria; kingdom Bacillati; phylum Bacillota; class Bacilli; order Lactobacillales; family Aerococcaceae; genus Aerococcus; species Aerococcus viridans. The sequence goes on along the minus strand of NZ_CP014164.1, from coordinate 2,000,317 downwards.
CTATTGCAAAAATTATGGCGGTTTGATTATGCAGGTGAAACCCGTATTGTGGATGTGCATGTGAGTCATTTACGTGAAAAAATCGAACTAGACACCAAAAATCCTGAATATATCATTACCGTTCGGGGCTTTGGGTATAAATTCGAGGTGCCGAACTGATGCAAAAATTGATTCAAAGTATAACAACAGTGTTTGCACTGTTGTTTATTTTATATAGTGTGATATTTGCCTTTACCGTCAATCGCTTTGTGTCGGACACCGTAAACGATGAAGTACAAAATACTTTAATCAATGTTGTATCTACTATTCGACCAAGTTTCAGGTCTTTAGATCCAGTTGATATCACCGATAATACAGCTGAATTCCGGGACGTTAAACGAACCATTCAACCTATGGTCAATTTAAATGATCGAATCTTAATTTATGACGCTGACGGCAACAAAGTTTACGCTGTAGGTAATGACCTGTTGTTAAATGATGCTGCCTTTAGAGACTATGAAGAAAATATGGATAATAGGTTTAGACAGGAAGAAACAGAAAAGAATACAATTATTTACTCTTACTCTGAACGAATTTCTAACTCAAAAGGAGATGTACTTGGGTATATTCAAGTATTGAGAAATTTTCCTCTTAATCGTCCAGTGGAAGAAAACATTATCTATATCGCTGTGGTGATGGCTCTTGGAGCGGTTATTATACTGGTGGGTTTTTTTGTACACTTTAACCGCAGAATACACTTGCCTATTTTGGCCATTAATCGTCAATTAAATCATATAGCAAATAATGATTATGCGACAAAATATACACCCGTAGACATTGAAGAATTTGATGAAATTGGTGAAAATATTAATGATCTATCCAATGAGCTAGCTCTTCAAGAATTTCAAATTACAAATCAAACACAACGAATGAACAAATTGGTAGATGCCATGATGTTAGGTGTTGTGATGGTAGATAAAGACCATATTGTGCGTTTAGCTAACCCAGCTATTTATGAAATTCTAGGGCTGGAGGAGCAGATAGAAGGTCGTCGTTTTGAAGAAGTTTTACAAAGTTATCGTTTGGTTCAAATGCTAAACCAAGCTTCTAAAACAAAACAGAAAATTAATGAGGAAATTTATTTATATTATCCAAGAGAGGTTATTTTGGATGTGAATATTATTCATTTAAGCTATGAAGAAGTGGATGCTTACTTTGATACTGAAACCAATGAAGAACTAACAAATCCAAATGATTCAGAACAAATTATTCTTTTAATCTATGATATTACTAGTATTCGCCATTTGGAAAAAGTTCGTAGCGATTTTATTTCTAACGCATCTCATGAGCTTAAAACACCAGTCACTGCCTTACAAGGATTTACTGAAGCCTTATTAGATGGGGCCATTGAAGATCACGATACAGCAGTGGAATTCGTTAAAATTATGCAAAAAGAGAGTAATCGCCTCGGTTCTTTAATTAAGGATATTTTAGACCTGGCTAAAATTGAACAGGATCAAGTACAACAAACGACTGAATTGTTAGAGGCGGACGAGCTTGTAGAAGACGTATTTCAACACCTAAGTGGGCGGGCACAAGATAAGCATATTAATTTAGTTAAAGATGATAACTCCCAGCCAGATGTTTCTTTTAGAGGAGAACGCGGTAGGATTTTACAGGTACTTACCAACCTAATTCATAATGCCATTATTTATAATAATCCTTATGGTTTTGTTAAGGTATTCATTTCTGAACAGGAAAATATGATTCAATTTAAAATTTCAGATAATGGTATCGGCATACCACAAGAGGACCTTCCACGAATATTTGAACGATTCTACCGGGTAAGTAAAGACCGGTCAACTGCATCTGGTGGTACAGGGCTAGGCTTATCCATTGTTCGGAATATACTAGAACATATGGGGGGTGGGATCGAAGTAGATAGTGTATTTGGTAGGGGAACAAGTTTTACGGTCTATATTCCTAAGCTAGAACCGCTAGAATTAGATGAAGAAGATGAAATTGAAGAAGAATAAACGCATAGTAAATTTAGCCGATGAGGGAAGATAAATGAGAATTTACCAATGAAATTTACACAAACTTTACAATATATTTACACAAATAGCGGTAATTTACATTTTATCGACTTAGATATTTACAATCATTTTATATAATAATGCTGTAATCGTTTGGAATATGGTTATATGGATTAAGAAAAAGAAAAGGTGGAAAGTATAAATGACTTTTAGCAAGCTTTCAAAATTAGTTTTAGCGTTAGGTGCTTCAGCTGCTTTAGCTGCATGTGGAAACAGTGACTCTAGTAATGACTCAACGGATACAAGTTCTGATTCGACAACAGAAGCGGCAGCAATTACTGGGCCTATTTCAGTTATCTCTCGTGAAGAAGGTTCTGGTACGCGTGATGCCTTCGTTGAGGCTACAGGCGTTATGGCTGATGATATTGATAACACTACTGCTGCAGCTACGATCATGAATGGTACAGACCAAGTAATGACTGCTGTTGCTGATGATCCAAATGCAATCGGATATATTTCTTTAGGTTCATTAAACGATACAGTTAAAGCTGTTTCTGTTGATGGTGTTGAAGCTACAGAAGAAAACGTTGCATCAGGTGATTACGCCATTTCCCGTCCATTTAACATCGTATATCAAGGCGAATTAGAAGGTGTAGTAGCTGACTTCCACGACTTCATTTTCTCTGAAGAAGGTCAAGCAATCGTTTTAGATGAAGGTTTTGTACAAGCTAAAGCTGATGCGGAAGCTTATGCAGGTGACGGCTCTCAATCAGGAACTATCAACATTGTCGGTTCTACTTCAGTTTCTCCAGTAATGGAAAAATTAGCGGAAGCTTATGAAGAATTAAACTCAGGTGTTCAAATTAATATTACTTCTAATGGTTCATCTGCAGGTGTTAAGGCTGCTACTGATGGAACTGCAGACTTAGGTATGGCTTCTCGCGCATTAGCGGATGATGAAACTGATGTAACTGCAGAAGCAATTGCTATTGATGGTGTTGCGGTAATCGTTAACCCTGAGAATGGCGTTTCTGACTTAAGCTTAGCTACAGTCGCAAGTATCTTTACTGGCGAAACTACTAACTGGGAAGATACTGCTCAATAATTCTGACTAGTTAAGTAACAACCAAGGGTTTATCTTATTAGAGTTGCTACTCCTATATAGTAGCAACTCCTTTTATATTTTGAGGGTATTTTAAATTATTCAGAGGTCGAATAACCAATTGTGAATTTATGGGTTTTTAAAACCGGATAGATAAGTTATAATTTCCCTTGGACACATTTTTAGAGTGAATTTGAATTTAATAAGGAGAACATATGAAACAAAATAATATGTTGGAAACAGTAATGAAGTACGTTTTCATGTTAGCTGCTTTCACTTCAATTCTTGCCTTGTTAGCAATTTGTTACTTTATATTTGCAAGAGGATTACCTTTTATGGCTGATTATGGCTTTGGTCAATTCTTATTTGGTAGCGAATGGCAACCATCTCAAGAAATTTTTGGGTTAGCACCAATGTTAATAGGTTCACTATACGTAACCTTAATCGCATTCGTGTTGGGCGTACCAACAGGTGTATTTACTGCGATGTTTATGGCATTTTATTGCCCTCCCAAATTACATAAAGTTTTGAAACCAGCGATGAACTTAATGTCTGGTATTCCTTCTATTGTATTTGGTTATTTCGGTTTACAAGTATTGGTTCCAGGAATTCGAACTTTTTCAAGATCTTTAGGAATTGCATCAAATGGTATGAGTATCATGACAGCGGGTATTGTTTTAGCAATTATGATTTTACCTACTATTATTACCATGTCTGAGTCTTCCTTACGTGCAGTACCAAAAACTTACTATAATGCCTCAGTTGGATTAGGCGCTGATCATGATAGAACATCTTATGTGATCATGATGCCGGCTGCTAGATCAGGGATCTTTTCTTCTATCATCTTAGGCATTGGTCGAGCTGTTGGTGAAACAATGGCAGTTATCATGGTTGCAGGGAACCAAGCAATTTTCCCACGTGGTTTATTCCAAGGTGCACGTACAATGACTGCTAATATCATCTTAGAGATGGCTTATGCAACTGGTACCCACCAAAGCGCCTTGGTTGCAACAGGTGCGGTGTTATTTGTTATTATTTTGATTATCAATGGTATCTTCGCGTATGTTAAGAGAACGGGGGTAAATAACTAATGTCTAAAGTACTACGTGGATTTACATATTTCTTTGCAGCAGTTACATTTGCTGCCTTAGTATGGATCATCGGTTATGTATTAGTTTCAGGTGTCCCTCACTTAACAGCTGACTTATTCTCATGGAAGTACTCAACAGATAACGTTTCAATGATGCCTTCAATTATCACAACAATCTACGTAATTGGTGGCTCATTACTTCTTGCTATTCCATTTGGTGTATTTGCTGGTTTCTACCTAGTAGAGTATGCTGGTAAAAATAACAAATGGGTTGAAGGTATCCGTATTGCGACTGATACCTTAACAGGTGTGCCGTCTATCGTATTTGGTTTATTCGGTATGCTAGCCTTTGTATCTGCAGCAGGATTCCAATATTCATTAATTTCAGGTATTCTTACTTCAGCAATTATGGTATTACCATTGATTATCCGTAATACTGAAGAAGCCTTAATGTCAGTTAAAGACAATTTACGTCAAGCAAGTTTCGGTTTAGGTGCTGGTAAATTACGTACTATCTTTAGAATCGTATTGCCAATTGCTATGCCAGGTATCTTGTCAGGTATCATCCTTGCTATCGGACGTATCGTTGGTGAGACAGCAGCCTTGATGTATACATTAGGTACATCAACATCACTACCTAATTCAATCTTCTCATCTGGTCGTACATTAGCATTACATATGTATGTATTATCAAGTGAAGGTTTACACCGTGATCAAGCAAATGCTACCGGTGTAGTACTATTATTAGTTGTATTAGTTATTAACGGCTTATCTACATGGTTATCACAACGATTTACAAAAGGAGGACAAAACTAATCATGGTTGAAAACAACAATCTTAAAATTAAAATGCAGGCAGAGAACATGGACCTTTACTATGGTAACTTTAAAGCCCTAGAAGGTATCAACATGCCTATTTACGAAAAACAAGTAACAGCATTAATTGGTCCTTCTGGATCAGGTAAATCTACTTTCTTGAAAACATTAAATCGTATGAACGACCTTGTTGAAGGTTGCCGTATCGATGGTGAAATTACTTTAGACGGTAAAAACATCTTCGACCGTGATATGAACTTAAACATGTTACGTAAAAACGTAGGGATGGTTTTCCAACAACCAAACCCATTCCCAATGTCAATCTATGACAACGTTGCTTACGGTCCTCGTACACACGGTGTCCGTGACAAAAATGAATTAGACGAAATCGTTGAAACATCATTACGTGGTGCAGCGATTTGGGACGAAGTGAAAGATGACTTAAACAAAAACGGTATGGCTATTTCTGGTGGGCAACAACAACGTGTATGTATCGCACGTGCCTTAGCAGTTAAACCGGACGTATTGTTAATGGATGAGCCGACTTCAGCCTTAGACCCAATCTCTACTTTAAAAGTTGAAGAGTTAGTACAACAATTACGTGATGACTATACAATCGCAATTGTAACGCACAACATGCAACAAGCTGCGCGTGTATCTGACTACACAGGCTTCTTCTACGCTGACCCAGAAACTGGCCCAGGTAGATCACACATCATTGAATTTGGTGAAACTGACCAAATTTTTAACAACCCAACCAATACACAAACAGCAGATTATGTTGCTGGACGTTTTGGTTAATCCATATTCCAAACCAATAACCTTTTCAAGCCACTGGCATTTGTCGGTGGTTTTTCTTTATGCGCAAATCAGGTAGCTAGTGGAGGGTAGGGACTTTTCTTAGAGGCTCGTTTCGCTATAAACAGGATACTTTTGCCGATATCCTAGGGTGAATATTGTACAACGAACATACGTTTGTGTTAAAATAGAAGCGTGTTTAAGTCAAATTATTCGCAACAAATGCGAACTATGTCATAATAGATGAGAAGATATAAGTGATAAGGTATAATCATTATTTGCTGAACATCAATTGAGGTTTAGTAATGAGGTATAACAATAAGGAGTGGCATGATTGAGAGATTTAATTAAAGTAAGGGGCGCTCGTTCCCATAATCTAAAAAATATTGATATTGATATTCCCCGCGATCAAATGGTCGTTGTAACTGGTTTATCAGGATCCGGAAAAAGTACTTTAGCCTTTGATACCTTATATGCAGAAGGTCAAAGACGATATGTGGAAAGTCTATCGGCCTTTGCGCGTCAATTCTTAGGTAACACAGAAAAGCCAGATGTAGATTCTATTGAAGGATTAAGTCCAGCCATCTCAATCGACCAGAAGACTACTTCAAGAAACCCACGGTCAACAGTAGGGACCATTACTGAGGTGAACGATTATCTTCGTTTACTATATGCTCGGGTTGGCCAACCAATCTGCCCAAATGATGGTACCGAAATTACGAGTGAATCTTTAGACCAAATGTTAGACCGAATTTTAAGTTTGCCTGAACGGACTAAAGTGCAAATTCTATCTCCAGTTGTTTATGGTAAAAAAGGTCAACATAAAAAGATCATTGACGGTATCCGTAAACAGGGGTATGTCCGTGTGCGTATTGATGGCGAAATCTATGACATTGATGATGTACCTGAATTAGATAAAAATAAAAAACACCAAATCGATATTGTGATCGACCGTTTAGTGATTAAAGAAGATATTAGAGGGCGTTTGGCTGACTCTTTAGAAGCGGCTCTTAGATTAGCTGATGGCTATGCAGTCTGTGATTTAATTGATGGGGACGAAATTCTCTTTTCAGAGCATTATTCATGCCCTCACTGTGGATTTACAGTAGGGGAGTTAGAACCCCGTCTATTCTCATTTAATGCGCCTTATGGAGCTTGTGAGGAGTGTACTGGTTTAGGCTCAAAAATCGAAGCTGATCCTAATTTAATTGTGCCAGATAAAAATAAAACATTAAAAGAAGGGGCTATCGTACCTTGGGATTCAAAAGGTTCTGCTTTCTACCCAACCATGTTGGAACAAGCAGCTACTGCCTTCGAGGTACCAATGGATGTACCTTTTAAAGAACTTACACGAGAACAACAAGACCTGATTTTATATGGGTCTGGCGAAGAAGAATTCCATTTCCATTATCAAAATGAGTTCGGATCTGTTCAAGATAAAATGCGGGTATTTGAGGGTGTGATTCCTAATGTACGTCGTCGTTACCAATCTAGTCAATCTAAGGCTATGCGAGAAGCTATGGGTCAATATATGACCGAATTAGAGTGTCCTGTATGTCATGGTAAACGTTTAAACCGTCAAGCCTTATCAGTAAAAATTGGTGGTCAAGATATTGCTGAAGTAACGCATAAAGCGATTGTGGATACCATTGAATTTTTCGAGGGGTTAGATTTATCTGAACAAAATACGACGATTGCGCAACCGATTATGCGTGAAATTGCCTCACGGTTAAACTTCCTAGAAGAAGTGGGCTTAAACTACCTAACTTTAGACCGTTCTGCAGGTACGTTATCAGGTGGGGAAGCGCAGCGTATTCGTCTAGCTACTCAAATTGGATCAAACCTTTCTGGCATCATGTATGTCTTGGATGAACCTTCAATTGGATTACATCAAAGAGACAATGACCGTCTGATTAAATCATTGAAACGTATGCGTGATTTAGGGAACACCTTGATTGTCGTTGAACATGATGAAGAAACTATGCGTGAAGCAGATTATCTAATAGATATGGGACCTGGTGCTGGTGAATATGGTGGCGAAGTCGTGGCTGCAGGTACACCGGATGAAGTGGCAAATAATAAAGACTCTATCACAGGGCAATACCTAAAAGGTGCCCGTAAAATTGACTTACCTGAAAAGAGACGTAAGGAAGACCATGGTGCTATCCATATTAGAGGTGCTAGTGAAAACAACCTTAAAAATGTTGATGTGGATATTCCAATTGGCCGTCTAAATGTGATTTCAGGTGTTTCTGGATCAGGTAAATCCTCATTAGTTAATGAGGTCATGAAAAAGTATCTGATTCGTGAACTAAATAGAGCAAAGATGCCTTATGGTAAAGTAGATGAAATTTTAGGTTTTGAATCGTTAGATAAGGTTATTGATATTGATCAAAGCCCGATTGGTCGTACGCCGCGTTCTAACCCAGCAACATATACATCTGTATTTGACGATATTCGTGATCTTTTTGCGCAAACTAATGAAGCCAAACTACGTGGATACGGTAAAGGACGCTTTTCATTTAATGTTAAAGGGGGCCGTTGTGAAGCATGTAAGGGCGATGGCATCCTAAAAGTTGAAATGCATTTCTTACCTGACGTATATGTACCATGTGAAGTTTGTCATGGTACCCGTTATAATTCAGAAACTTTACAAGTAAAATATAAAGGTAAAAATATCGCGGAAGTTTTAGACATGCGTATTGAAGAAGCATTAGAATTCTTTGCAGCAGTACCAAAAATTCGTCGTAAATTACAAGCCATCGTCGATGTAGGTCTTGGCTATGTGACATTAGGTCAGCCAGCGCCAACCCTATCAGGTGGGGAAGCGCAACGGATGAAATTGGCCTCTGAGTTACAACGTGTGGCAACTGGTAACACCTTATATGTTTTAGATGAACCAACTACCGGTCTACATACTGAAGATATCAAGCGATTAATTGGTGTTTTACAACGTTTAGTAGATGCTGGTAACACTATTGTCGTGATTGAGCACAATTTAGATGTGATTAAAACAGCAGACTATATTGTGGATATTGGCCCTGAAGGTGGTGCTCAAGGTGGCAAGATTGTTGCTTCTGGTACACCTGAAGAGGTTGCTAAAGTGAAAGGCTCATACACAGGTAAATACTTAAAACCATTGTTGAAACAATAGAATAAAATAGAAACACACTATGTTGACGATAAATATTACATTCATCTTGAAACATAGTGTTTTTTCTTTAAAATGAAAGATTATGAGAAGGAAGTGGGATAGTAGTGAAAATTGTACATACAGCGGATTGGCATATTGGAAAAGTGGTCAATAACCACTCTCTAATAGAAGACCAACGTACCATATTAAATGACTGGCTAGCACAAACCGTCGCTTTAAAGCCTGATTTGGTGATTATGGCAGGTGATTTATATGACCGGACTTTACCTAGTGGTGAAACGGTTCAGTTAGTCAATGAAACGCTAACGAAAATGTCACAAGAACTAGCTTGTCCCATTTGTATTATCGCTGGAAACCATGATTCAGGTGAACGTGTAGGTTATGCTGCAGGTTTACTGTCAGGACAAGGATTACACATGGCTGGTGTCCCTAGCACCGAGATTCAAAAGGTTGAAGTTGGGGACGCAGATGTGTATCTATTACCGTTTAGCGATCATCTAACGATTAAACGCCTGTATCCTGAAGAAACTATCCGTAGTATTGAGGATGCGACTAAGGTACAGGTAGGGCGAATTAAGGACAAATGGGATCCTAGTCGTGTCAACATCATCCTTTACCATGGTTATGTAACAGCTGGGGCCATTGAAGGGGCAGGGGAAGACTTAGAAAAATCCGATTCAGAACGTCCCTTGTCCATTGGTACCAGTGAATATGTACCCCATACTGTCTTTGATGGCTTTGATTATGTGGCGCTTGGTCATTTACACGGACCGCAACAAGTAGGTAGTCCGCGAATTCGCTATTCAGGTTCACCCTTGAAGTTTTCTAAGTCAGAAGTTCATCATCATAAGGGCTTTTTAGAGATTGACTTGGATAAAAAGGCAGACACCATTGAAGTTGTGAAGCATGAATTAAGGCCTGATAAGGATATGCGGATTATGCGCGGTCAATTTGAAGATTTGTTACAAGGGCAATCAGATGACTATATTTTCTTTGAACTAACGGACGCCTATGCTCAGCATGAAGCTATGAATCGCTTGAAGAAACGGTACCCAAATGCCATGAGCTTAGAGTATGTAGCTTTAGAAAATAGACAGCGACAAGACTTGAAAACCAAACGTCATGAAGTGCAAGCAACACCTGTATGGGACCAGTTTGCTCAGTTTTATCAAAATAATACGGACCAAGAATTATCAGCATTCCAAGCGGAAATTGTCCGTGATATTTTCCAATCAACCTTAAAGGAGGATAAGGCATAGTGAGACCTATTAAACTTGAATTGCAGGCTTTTGGACCTTATAAAGAAAAAACGAGCCTAGACTTTACAGACTTAGGCGATCAGAACTTATTCTTGATTTCAGGATCCACTGGTGCTGGTAAAACGACCATTTTTGATGCCATTGTTTACGCCTTATACGGAAAGACTTCTGGTTCATCGCGTGATATTAATGAATTGAAGTCGCAGTTAGCTGAAGATGAAAGTGTTGCTTATGTACGGTTAACCTTTATGATTCACGGGAAAACCTATACGGTGGAACGGATTCCCAAGCAAAAACGGCCGACTAAAAAGGGCTTAATTCGAGAGCAGAATGCGGAAGTAACCTTAGAAGGGGAAGATTTTTCACTAAGTAAAACGCAAGAAGTGGATAGTAAGTTAGTTGAAGTTCTTGGTTTGTCAGCAAATCAATTTAGACAAATTGTCATGTTGCCACAAGGAGAGTTTAAAAAACTCTTGGAAGCTAGCTCGGGCGAAAAGGAAGGCATTTTACGGACCATATTCCACACTGATTATTTAGACCGGTTCCAACAAGCCATAGCCGAACGGTTTAAACAGGCCAACCAAGAAGTGGGCACCTTGAAGAAACAAGTAGACCAACATAGCCAATCATTCGTGACCTTTGCAGATAATAAGACCGAGCAAGCGAAAGAACAAGATGGTAATCAAAGTGAAAATCAAACCGGGGTTTCTGAAAATGCCCTAACAGAAAAAGACCGCGTTCAAAATTGGGTGGACCAAGAAGACTATCAGGCGCTGTCTGAATGGGCAGGGCAAAAATCTATTGAAATGAATCAAGAGACTGCACAATTAAGCCAAGAAATCACAGCAGCAGAAGCTAAGATTCAAAAGCTAGAAGGTTACATTCAATTGCTCACCAAACAAGATGAGTTGGTTCAACAAGAAGCTTCTATTAAAGAACGAGAGGCAGCAATTGTTGGTAAACGTCAGGCGTTAAACCAATATCAGACCACTCAAGACGCATACCGATTAATCCAACAAATTCAAAAGTTGACGGATAGACAAGAGCAATTACAGGTCTTGATGAATGAGAAAACGAACCTATTACAAGAAGCAGATGGTCGTTTACAAGCCGTCAAAGCTGAACAAGCTGACTGGCAAGACCGGATTGACCTAGTAGATAGTCTACGGGCAGAATTGCAAGATTTGGCTATCCAAGAAAATAAATGGGATAACTATTTAATGCAAGAAGGTAGACTCATAAAGCAAGTGGCTCATGGCCAAAGTTTGACTGAACAGGCAAAAAAATTAACCAGTCAGATTCAAGACCAGGAAAAAGTGATAGAAGCTGGGGAAATATCACTGAAAAAACTACAAGCAGAATTAGACAAAGTAGGGGATATTAGCCAGCAACAAGCCTCAATGGATAATAAAAGCTATCAATATAACTTGTTAGTGAAAAGCTATCAAGACATGGTTAAAACCAACCAAGAGATTGCAGACCTCTCTGCTCAAGTTGAAGCGGACCAAAAAGACTATCAAGCAAAAGTAGACGAGCGAAACCGTCTGGAATTGGCTTATAGCCAAAACTTAGCGGGCGAATTAGCTAGTCAATTGGTTGAAGGACAACCTTGTTTGGTCTGTGGTTCTATTCATCATCCAGCGCCCGCAGTGCAACAAGAGGGTGCAGTGACCAAAGAAATGGTCGAGGCAGGGGTGGACGCTACTCAAGCAGCTTTCCAATTATATTCAAGTAAAGCAGAGCGCTTATCTGCGATTCAGGAGACTTTTGACCGAATGGCTTCTGACCAAAATATTAAAGGATTAGCGGCAGAGGCGACAAGTAATGAAGAAAAACTTGCTATATGGCAGACCCAACTTGATAAAGAAGCAGCAGATATTCAACAAGGCAAAGCACATTTAGACAAGTTAAGCCAAACCAAACAAGACTTGGACAAGCAATTTAATGAGATGAGTAAGCAAGTGGACGATGCCAAGAAAGCTTTAAATAATAAGCATGTCGAGGCGTCTACCCTTAAAGGACAATCAGAATCTAATCAAAGTACGGTAGAAGAGTTACGCACTGAAATTGACCAATTAAAAGGGCAATTGGTGGGGGATTCTAAAGCTGTTGTCACAGCTGAATACCAAGCGAAACACAAGACCTTAGCAGAAATTACAGCTAAAGACCAAGCGTTGAAGTCTCAATTAGATAAGTACCAGCAAGAAGTTGCCAAGCTAACCACACAGATTACAGGATATAATGATCAAATCGAGCAAGGTCAAGTAGAATTAAAAGCTGATCAAACTGCTTTGGATGAGGCGATGGCCGACCGTCAAGAAAGTCAGGAAGACATCTGTCAAATCCATCAAAGTCAAAAGAATTGGGCAGCTATTGAAAGTGAAATTCAACGTTTTGATAATGAGGTTTATGCCTTTAAAGAAAATAAGACAGCAAACCAAAATCAAATTGCAGCAGCTGGTTTGGATAAAAAAGCGGATACTTATCAGATGGATATTGAGCAAGAACGCCTTAAATTAAATAAATTGAAAGACGCAAAAGATCAGGTGATTTCAATCAAAGCCCAATTAGACCATGCTATTTACCTATTTAAGGATAGTTTCGCATCCTACCAAGAAAAAGGGCGTCATTTCGGGGAACTATCGCTCCTAAATAAGGTAGCCAATGGGAAAGAGAAGGCTTATGGCTATATTTCTTTTGAGCGCTATATTTTAGGTTTGTATTTTGATGAAATTCTCCAATATGCTAATGAACGTTTGATGGCCATGACTCAAATGCGGTATGAATTTAGACGGATTGTCGAAGGGCAGTCTGGTGCAGGGGCTAAAGGACTTGACCTAGCTGTCTTTGACTACCAAGCTGGTGGGAAGCGGTCGGTCCAATCCCTATCTGGTGGAGAAGGCTTTAAAGCTTCCTTAGCCTTGGCCCTTGGTCTGTCTGACGTGATTCAAAATGATGCCGGTGGTATTGAAATTGGCACGCTCTTTATTGACGAAGGTTTTGGTACCTTAGACCAAGAATCCTTGCAACAAGCGATTGAAACCTTGACTGATTTGCAACAAGCGAGCGGCCGTATTGTTGGGATTATTTCTCACGTGGCTGAATTGAAACAACAAATTCCAGTCCACTTACAAGTGTCTGCTAGCAATGACGGTTCCAAAGCCTTTTTTACAGGGGTTCAATAGGGCTAAAATCAAACAATTGTGAAATTAGGTCCATAGACCTATGACATTTACCTCCAAAGTTGGCAGAATATAGATAACAAAGGAAAGCTAAACAACTAGGAGGTTGTCACAATGACCAATCATAAAGAACGTATTTTAAACTTAGTTAAAGAAGGCATTTTAACAAACGAAGAAGCGATTATCTTATTAGAAAATAGAGCGAAACAAGCTGAATCAACCCCTACAATACAAACGCATGTTGAGGAAGAGAAAGATATCTTAGATGACTTTTATGCTGATTGGGAAAATGACCAAGCGGTCAATCAAGATGATATTACTGGCCGTACACAAAAAGTGGCTATTCAAAAAGACTTGGAAGCGTCACTCGCAAGCAAATTAACTGAGCGTCAAAATTTGGTTAACCAAGAAGAAAAATCTGAAGTAACGCATATTGAAATTGATCGTTTGACTGAAGAAATCAACCAATTGACGGAACAAATCCACCAATTGAAAGAAGATATTATTCAAATCGATGCGGAAAATCCAAGACCATCAAAAGAGACGGCACAAGCAGATTCAAAAGTTGACGAAAGCCAACCGATTGAAGAAGAAACTGAAGAAAATGCTTACGACTACAAAAATATCGTTGGCGACTTCTTCACTAAAACACGGTCAGTTTTAGACCAAGTGCAAGATAAGGTATCAAAAACAGTGAAATTTGAAAAAGGTAGCGGATCAATTCCAATGCCTAAATTGATTACCCATGATTTTGAAGCAACCTATGAATATACTGAACCATTATCAATGGTGGATATTCAAATCGCGGCTGGTCAGATCGAGTTGACCTCTTGGGACCAACCAACTACGAAATTAACAGTCGTTGGTAAGTTATACGGCGATTTCGAGGAAGAAGATGCGCAAACTACCTTTGAAAAAAGAGCAAACCTAGAATTTGTTGACGGGGCCTTAAACTTGAACATGATTTCTCGTTTCATCAAGACAGATATTGTGGTACAAGTGCCAAAAGACCGCTTAGACTTTATTAAAGCGAGAACAATTTCAGGCCCTGTAACGGTTGAACATATGGATACGAATGATATCTATATTCAAACAGTTGACGGCGCGATTAATATCGAAGACTTTACAGCTTCGATGATTGAAGTGGATACGAAAAATGGTCAATTAACCTTAAACGATGTGGAAGCCTTAGATTTAGTGGTGAAATCATTGAATGGTAGCCAACGATTAAAGGGGCACGTAGAAAATGTATTGATGGAAACATTAAATGGGGATATCGTGATTACGATGAACGCAAAACCGTTAGTTCGTGCTCAAGTAGAAACAAAAAATGGCGATATTAAATTGAATATGCCAGCAGGTACAGCAGTTGATGGGTTAGCCCACACCAACCAAGGTGAAATTATGTTCCGATCAGATTTAATTAAGAGTCAATCACAAGTCAACGATCAATTTAACAAACAAAAAGCATTTTACTACGATGTAGCTGAAGAAAAGGCTTATCGAGTGAACTTGAAGACCATGCGTGGTAATATTCGCGTGAAAGATGATTCTGATATGCGTAGAGGAGAGGTTTAATTATGTCAGGGAGATTAATGAAGTCAAGAAAAGATTGATACTTATTTGGGGTATGTGGTGGTATTGGTGAATACTTCGGTATTTCTGGGAATTTAGTCCGTATCATCGCAGTATTATTCAGTTTGGCACAGTTTCCAGTTTGGCTAATCTACATTATTTTAATTTTTGTAATGCCAAACAGAAGCCACTAAGAAGGCAGGAGTGAATAGAATGGCTAAGAAATTAACAAAATCACGTAATGACGTAAAAGTAGATGGTGTTTGTGCCGGAATCGCCGAATACTTTGAAATTGATCCGACGATTGTCCGTGTAATCTTTGTCTTCGTCACACTTTCTGGCGGAGCTGGAGTACTGATTTATCTATTGTTGGCATTGATTTTGCCTAGGGATGAAGGGCGTACACGTGTAGATAGAGATGACCGTGACGAATACCGTCAAACTAAATCATTTGATGGTGAAGATCAGGACGACTATAATGAATCTGACTATTATAAAGATTCAAAAGATAATCCTGATGAGGAAGAAAGTTGGCGTGATTTTTAATTATGAGACGTTTTATATTAGCAACACTGATTGATGCTTTGGGCTTGATGGCTATTTCATGGATTCTTGCCCCGAATGTATATGTGGCAGACTTTTGGTCAGCAATCTTAGTAGCTATCGTATTGAGTATTGTGAACTCAATTATCCGTCCTATCGTAAACTTGTTGGCCTTACCTTTAAATATCCTAACATTCGGCTTGTTTAGATTAGTCGTAAATGGCTTTATGTTTATTATCGTTGGATTGTTCTTCCCAACATCCTTCGTATTCGCAAACTTCTTTTACGCAATGGCCGCAGCCTTCTTGTTCTCAATGTACCATTGGTTTTTTGAGAAATTTACCGAAGCCGGGAAATAATGAAGGGCGCGAACCCGACTAGGGTGCTAGAGCCGACGCAGTCAAATCTATATTTTAAGTTCTAATCCGCTTGTTGATCTGAATGCCAGATTGACGGGCGGATTTTTCTTTTTCACAAATTACAGCTTAACCATCTGTCCATATGGGTCTAGTATGGTAAAATAGGGGCAAAGTGACTTGTTAAGAAAGGAAACCGTATATGACAAAGGTAACCGTGAAAGACTTAGTCGAAAAATTTGATTTTGAGGTTCTTTGTGGTGAAGATTATCTAGACCGCGAGATCATTACCAGTGATATTTCGAGACCTGGTTTGGAAATTACCGGCTATTTTAACTACTATCCATCAGAGCGTGTGCAATTGTTTGGACGTGCTGAGCATACGTATTTGTCTAGAATGACTTCAGACGAGCGGCTATTAATTATGCGCCGTCTATCAAGGGAGGACACGCCGTTCTTCATCTTCTCTCGGGGCTTGCAACCAGAATATGAAGTGATTCAAGCAGCTAAAGAAAATCATATTCCCGTATTGAGTTCCACAACGACAACAACTCGTCTATCCAGCAATTTGACTGAGATGTTGCATGCTCACTTAGCAGAGCGGGTCTCAAAACATGGGGTATTTGTGGACGTATATGGGCTGGGTATTATGATTACTGGCCACTCTGGTGTAGGTAAATCAGAAACCGCTTTAGAACTTGTAAAAGGTGGTCACCGTTTAGTGGCTGATGACCGCGTAGATTTTTATCAGCGAGATGATACGACCATCATGGGTGAAGCACCTGAAATTCTACGTAATGTCATGGAAATTCGTGGTCTTGGGATTATTGACGTGATGACGCTTTACGGGGCAGGTGCAGTCCGTAAAGAACAACAGCTAAACTTGATTATTGACTTGAAAGAATTGAAAAAAGGGGCCAATTTTGACCGCCTGGGTACTGCGGAAGAGGGTGAACAAATTTTAGAGGTCGCGATTCCCAAAATTAGCATCCCTGTTCAAACTGGACGGAACATTTCAAGTATTATCGAGGTAGCAGCTATCAACTTTAGAGCCAAATCAATGGGCTTTGACGCTGCACAAATGTTTAATGACCGTTTAACGACACTTATCGACAAAAACAAATTATAAAAGCCCTATACTGTGACAATAAATAGTAAAAGGGATGAACAACTGCCATTAACAAAAGGAGAGAAAGAACAAAATGATGAATATAGCTGCAATAGATCCAGTCGCTTTTGACATATTCGGTTGGCCAATCCGTTGGTACGGGATTTTTATCGGGGCTGCTATTTTACTAGCCCTTACATTTGCTTCAAGAGATTTTCGTCGTAAGGGTTGGGATGAAGAATTTATTTTAGACTCAGCTGTATGGACCATTCTAATCGGTTTTATCGGCGCGCGCGTCTACTACGTCCTATTTGAATTGGACTACTATCTACAAAATCCAGGCGAAATCCTACAAATTTGGAACGGTGGGATTGCCATTTATGGTGGTGTCATCGCCGGAGGTTTAACCTTATACTTCTACGCTAAATCGAAGAAAATGGATCCTTTATTTGTAACGGATACCGTAGCACCTTACCTATTACTAGCGCAAGCCATTGGTCGTTGGGGTAATTTCGTTAACCAAGAAGCCCATGGTGGGGAAGTGACCTTAGAATTCCTACAAGATACCTTACATTTACCGCAATTTATTGTAGACGGTATGCACATCGATGGGGCTTACTACCATCCAACTTTCCTGTACGAGTCAGTCTGGAATATCCTTGGGGTTGCCGTCCTATTATTCGTCCGTTCACGTAATAAAACCTTGCGTATTGGGGACACCACCTTACTTTATCTGATCTGGTATCCATTTGGCCGCTTCTTCATCGAAGGGTTGCGGACAGACAGCTTGTGGTGGGGACCTTTCCGTGTCAGCCAAGTATTATCCGCCGTCTTATTCATCGGCGCATTATTGATTTTTGCCGCACGCCGCATGAACGACAAGTATTATGAATACTACTCTGAACACAATGGTCCAGCTTACAAATCAAGTAAATAGAAAATATGCCCATAGAATGGAGAAGTGATGACGTGACGTCCAAAAATATTGCCGTACTAGGCGCTGGCTCATGGGGAACAGCACTTGCCATGGTCCTTGCAGAAAATGGCCATCAGGTGACCTTATGGACCCATAATCCAGACCAGGCCCGTGAGATTCAGACCACTGGGAAAAATGACCATTATTTACCTGATCTAGTGTTGCCGAAGAATATTATTGCAACAAATGATATGGGCAAAGCCTTGGACCAGGCAGACTTAATCAACTTTGTCGTGCCCACCAAGGCCATACGGCAGGTAGCAAGCCAGGTGGTTGCTATCTTGCAGGAGAAAAATGTGCACGAATTACCGGTCATTATGCACGCGGCTAAGGGATTAGAGCAGGGCACTCACTTGCGGATTTCTGAGATTCTAACGGAAGTCTTCCAGCCAATCGGCCAAGCGCGTGTGGTGGTTTTATCCGGACCAAGTCACGCAGAAGAGGTGGTCAAACATGATATTACGGCCATAACAGCGGCTTCAATTGATGACGAGGCCTGCCACTTAGTCCAAGAAGTATTCATGAATGACTACTTTAGGGTTTATACCAATCCGGATATCATCGGGGTTGAACTGGCAGGGTCATTGAAAAATATTATCGCCCTAGGTGCTGGTGCCTTAGTAGGTGCAGGTTATGGGGACAATGCCAAGGCGGCTTTAATCAGCCGAGGGCTTGCTGAAATTACCCGGTTAGGAGTGGCCAT
This sequence comes from Aerococcus viridans, assembly GCF_001543285.1. Lineage (NCBI taxonomy): Bacteria > Bacillati > Bacillota > Bacilli > Lactobacillales > Aerococcaceae > Aerococcus > Aerococcus viridans. The sequence continues at coordinate 1,981,641 of NZ_CP014164.1, read as the reverse complement.
GGGGGCTGATCCACTAACCTTTATGGGCCTTTCAGCTGTCGGTGACTTGATTGTTACTGCCACCAGTGTCCACTCAAGAAACTGGCGGGCGGGTCAACAAGTTGGTCAAGGTCAAGCGGTTAAAGATGTTGAAGACCACATGGGTATGGTTGTTGAAGGGTTTGCGACAGCTGTTTCAGCCTATGAATTGGCCCAAGAAGAGGGCGTTGATATGCCGATTACCCAAGCAATTTACAAGGTGATTCAAGGTGAGTCTACTATTCAAGATGTGATTGCCACTTTAATGGCTAGAGAACGCAAAGGTGAATTGCAATTTGAAGATGACTTGAAGGATATTTTTTAAGGGCAATTTGAGTTATAATGAAGTTAGAAAATTTAGTAGATAAATGGAGGATTCATTCATGGCGAAAGTAAGAAAAGCGATTATTCCTGCAGCAGGGCTAGGTACACGGTTCTTACCTGCAACAAAGGCGATGGCGAAAGAGATGTTGCCGATTGTTAATAAACCAACGATTCAATTTATCGTAGAAGAGGCCTTGGCTTCAGGAATTGAAGATATTCTAATTGTTACTGGAAAAAGTAAACGACCAATCGAAGACCACTTTGACTCAAATGTGGAGTTAGAGTCTAACTTGGCTGATAAGGGCCGTGATGACTTGCTTGAAATCATCGGGGAAACGGTTGGTTTAAACCTATTCTTCAAACGTCAATCTTATCCAAAAGGGTTAGGAGACGCGGTATTACAAGCAAAAGCCTTTGTTGGTGACGAGCCTTTTGTCGTAATGCTTGGGGATGACTTGATGGTTGACGAAGTGCCATTAACGAAACAATTGATTGACGCTTATGATGTCACAAAAGCGTCTAACATTGCGGTAATGCCTGTACCACATGAAGATACAGATAAATACGGGGTAATCGATCCTGAAGCGCAATTCTCTGAAAAAATCTACAATGTAAAACAATTCGTTGAAAAACCAAAACCAGAAGATGCGCCATCAAACTTGGCGATTATCGGTCGTTACTTGTTAACACCAGAAATCTTTGACTTGTTGGAAACACAAGGTGAGGGTGCTGGTAACGAAATCCAATTAACAGATGCCATTGACCGTTTAAACAAAACGCAACGCGTGTTTGCGTATGAGTTTACTGGTCGTCGTTATGATGTTGGGAATAAATTGGGCTACATGCAAACAAGCATTGAATATGGTCTTGAACAAGACGATATCAAAGAAGGTTTGAAAGAGTACTTACTATCCATCGAAGATGAACTTTAATTCATTAGAGAGTTTTTGTGAAAGATTGTAATTAGCTTGAGCTAGTTGCAATCTTTTTCCCTTAAATCGTGTTAGAATGGTAAACGATGTTAAGAAAAGCAATTGATTATAAAAATGAAAAATTACAAGAAAGGATGTGTACAATTTGGCAGAAGAAATTCAAAAATTTGATGTAGTTGTGGTTGGTGCAGGACCAGCGGGTATGACTGCTGCCTTATACGCATCACGGGCTAACTTGTCCGTAGCATTATTAGAACGTGGAATCCCTGGGGGCGAATTGGTCAATACAGCGGATGTCGAAAATTACCCTGGTTTCAAAAGCATCCAAGGACCAGACTTGGCCAATGAAATGTATGAGGGGGCTATGCAATTTGGTGTGGTCCACGAATTTGGGACGGTCACTAAAGTAACGCCGAATGAAGGGGCGCATTTACTGGAAACAGATATGGGTAAAACTTACCAAGCTAAGGCGATCATTATCGCAACTGGTTCTGTTCACCGTAAATTGGGTGTGCCAGGTGAAGATAAATATTCAGGTCGCGGTGTTTCTTACTGTGCGGTTTGTGACGGGGCTTTCTTCCGTGATAAAGACCTTCGTGTAATTGGTGGGGGTGACTCAGCTGTTGAAGAAGGGACTTACTTAACGCAATTTGGTAAAAACGTGAATATCGTTCACCGTCGTGACGAATTACGGGCTCAAAAAATCTTACAAGACCGTGCTATGTCTAACGATAAGGTTGATTTCACCTGGAATACAGTTGTCAAAGAAATCAAAGGGGACGACATGAAAGTCACTGGTTTAGCCGTTGAAAACGTTAAAACTGGTGAAATCACTGACGTGGATACAGATGGTGTCTTCATTTATGTTGGTTTGATTCCAAATACCGAAGCATTTGCTGATTTAAACATCACAGATGAAGAAGGCTGGGTGATCACAGATGAAGACATGCAAACAAATATTCCTGGTATCTTCGCCATTGGTGACGTTCGTCAAAAGAAATTGCGCCAAATTTCAACAGCAGTCGGTGACGGTGCCATTGGTGGTCAAGAAGCCTTCAATTACATTGAAGCACTAAACGACTAGTTCTAAACATCATATAAAACAGCTAAAGCAAGGAGACTGTGCGTTAGCTTGAAGGGGGTAGGCTTTGGTCTACCTCCTTTTTGATTGAAAAAGGACCAACCTTCGCTCAAGCTAGTACACTATATGAAATTGCCAATCGGCTTATCTTTGATGTATCTTTTTTCATAAAATTTGATACAATAAGGTTAAGATGTTATCGCTTTTAAAACTAGGGAGGCTATAGGATGAACTGGAAAGAAACTTACTTACAATGGCGTAATTTTGAAGAGTTAGACGGTGCTTTGAAAGAGGATTTGGCGTCTATTGAAGCTGACGAAAAATTGCTTGAGGATGCTTTTTATCAACCATTGAGTTTTGGTACAGCTGGTATGCGCGGGATTTTAGGTGCCGGCATTAACCGGATGAATATTTATACTATTCGTCAAGCGACTGAAGGATTGGCTAACTTACTAGAAGATTATGGTCAAGATGCGAAGGACCGTGGGGTGGCGATTGCTTACGATTCTCGTCATATGTCGCCTGAATTTGCTATGGAATCGGCGAAAACTTTAGGGGCACACGGGATTAAATCTTACGTATTTGAATCATTACGCCCAACGCCTGAATTGTCATTTGCAGTCCGTGAATTAAATGCCTTTGCGGGGATTATGATCACAGCTTCTCACAACCCAGCTGACTACAACGGTTACAAGGTGTACGGTGAAGATGGTGGACAAATGCCACCAGTGGACGCGGATGCTGTAACGGCCAACGTACGTGCGGTTCAAAACCCATTAACTGTTGAAGTAGGCGATGAAGCAGCGCTTAAGGCTGACGGCACAATTACGATTATTGGTGAAGAAATCGACCAAAAATACTTAGATAATATGAAGGCTGTTGTGGTGGACCAAGCTGTGATTGACGAGATGGCTGACCAAGTATCTATCGTTTATACACCACTACATGGTACGGGTCAAATGCTGGTGGAACGCACTTTAGCTGACGCTGGGTTTACCAATGTCACCTATGTAGCTGAGCAAAAAGAGCCGGATGCTGATTTTTCAACGGTTAAATCACCAAACCCTGAAGAAGCGGGGGCCTTTGAAGTGGCTGAAAAGTATGGTAAGAACAATGACGCGGATATCTTAATCGCGACTGACCCGGATGCTGACCGTATGGGTGCAGCTGTGAAATTGCCAAATGGTGACTACCAAGTGATTACTGGTAACCAAATTGCCGCATTAATGACGCATTATATTTTAACCGCTAAGAAAAATACAGGTACATTACCTGATAACGGAGTGATTTTAAAATCCATCGTATCAAGTGAGATGCCAACAACGATTGCCAAATCATTTGGTGTTGAAACAGTTGACGTATTAACTGGATTCAAATTTATTGCGGAAAAGATCAAAAACTATGAAGCTGATGCTAGCAAGACTTTCCTATTCGGTTTCGAAGAAAGTTACGGATATTTAGTGAAAGCCTTCGTTCGTGATAAAGACGCCGTTCAAGCGACTTTATTATTAGCTGAAGTAGCCGCTTTCTACAAGAAACAAGGTAAAACAGCTTATGATGGCTTACAAGACTTGTTTGCTGAATACGGCACCTACCAAGAAAAAACAATCTCTGTAAGCTTACCAGGCCAAGAGGGTGCATCTAAAATCGAAGCCATCCTAAACAATTTGCGTGGGGAAGGTTTAAGTGAAATCGCTGGTCAAGCAGTTGTTAAAACTGAGGACTACCTACAAGATACGCGCCAGTTTGCTGACGGTACTACTGAAGCCTTAGGCATGGACAAATCAAATGTATTGAAATACTATCTAGCAGATGAAACATGGATTGCCGTTAGACCATCAGGTACAGAACCAAAAATCAAGTTCTATATTGGTGTGGTCGCTGATTCACTAGAAGCAACACAAGCAAAAATTAAGGCATATGAGGCAGCCTTAAACGACTTAACGGCTTAAGTGTCTGCTGTCTGGCAGCTTTATCGATAAAAGGGCAACCTTTCATCTCCCCTTTAAGGAGGAAAAAACAAATTGAATGATCAACTAAAATTAGTCATTATCACAGGTATGAGCGGTGCCGGTAAAACGGTCGCCCTACAAAGTTTTGAAGATATGGGTTACTACTGCGTGGATAATATGCCACCGTCACTATTACCTAAATTCTGGGATTTAATCAAAGAAACAGGTAAAATCAGTAAAATCTGTTTAGTGATTGATTTACGGTCACGTTCATTCTTTGATGAGTTATTAACAGAGATTAATGGCATGGACAACACGAACACCATTGAAATGTCCGTATTATTCCTAGAAGCGGATGATCAGACTTTAGTGGCTCGTTATAAAGAAACACGCCGTGCCCACCCACTTCAAAAAGATGGGGTGTCTGTCTTAGAAGCGATTCAAAAAGAAAAAATCTTATTAAATGATATTCGTAAGGAATCTACAGTGATTGATACGACTAACTTAACACCTCGTAAATTCCGCGAGTTATTGTTGACCGAATTCCAATCTGAAGATGAGGGAACTTTCACTGTTAATGTCATGTCATTTGGATTTAAATATGGTTTACCCATTGATTCAGATATCGTGATGGACGTCCGTTTCTTACCAAATCCGCATTATATCGATGAATTACGCCCAATGACAGGGCTAGATGCACCAGTTTATGACTATGTCATGTCTCAACCAGAAACAGAGACTTTCTACCGTAAATTTACTGATTTATTAGATTTTGAATTACCCTTATATGAAAAAGAAGGGAAGTCTAGTCTGACGATCACTATCGGATGTACAGGCGGTCAGCACCGGTCAATTGCCTTGACTGAACGTGTTGCCCACCATATCCAAGACCTAGGTTACAAGGTCAACATCATCCACCGTGATCGCACAAAAAGAAAAGAGTCGATGAACCTATCGTGATAAATAAGAATCCACGTCCGGGTAGACGACCAAAGGTTGCGGTCATCGGAGGCGGAACGGGTCTTCCTATCTTGTTGGAAGGTCTAAAGAATGCTGATTGTAATGTGACAGCCATCGTCACGGTGGCTGATGATGGTGGGTCGAGTGGCTCTTTACGTAATGCAGTCAGTACAATTCCTCCAGGAGATATCCGTAATTGCCTAGTTGCACTATCGGACATGAAGAAAATATATAAAGATGTATTCCAATACCGTTTTAGTGAAGAAGATAAAGAATTTTCTGGTCACGCGATTGGCAACTTAATCATTGCAGCCATTGCTGAAATGCGGGGCGATACCTTTGCCGCTATGCGTCTACTTTCTTATATGATGGAAGTGGATGGCAAGGTCTTGCCAGCTTGTGAAGAGGCGCTTGTTTTACAAGGGCACTTTGCAGATGGGACTATGATTGAAGGGGAAACAGCTGTTGTAGCCCACCCTGACCAAATTCAAGAAGTGACTGTTCGCTTGGCCAATGACCGAAAGCAAGTGGATGAGTTGGGTAATCCAATCACTAGTCCGCGTGCTGGGCGCGAGGTGGTGTCAGAAATTATGCAGGCCGATATGGTCATTCTGGGACCTGGTTCTTTATATACGTCTATTTTGCCGAACGTGGCAATTGAGGAAATTCGTAACGCAATTGTTGACACGCCCGCCAAAGTTGTCTATATTTGTAATATCATGACACAACTTGGCGAGACTGAGCATTTCTCAGATGCAGACCATGTACGTGTAATTAACGAACACTTAGGGGCTAAGGCGATAGACACGGTGCTATTGAATAAAACCCCAGTACCTTTTGAATACTTGGAAGGTGCGAGTGAGAAAGACTATCTCGTTCAAATCACTCAAGACCGTCAAGGCTTGGCAGATCAAAAATGTCAGGTTGTTGGTTGTGACTTTTTAAATCTTGAAAAAAGTGGGGTCTACCATAACCAAGATAAATTAGTGAGCGCTATTATGGGTGTCATGAACGATCGCATAAAATAAAGTGAATAAGAAAGAGGTGAGCTGGTGGCTTCATTTGCAGGAGATGTAAAGAAAGAACTCACTCAGCTAACAGTGGACTATGAACACGCGCGTTCAGAGCTAGCAGCCATTTTACGTATGAACGGATCGATTTCCCTTATGAATGGGCAATTAATCTTAAATGTACAGACAGAAAATGCCGCAATTGCACGACGAATCTACTCACTGTTGAAGGGATTTTTTCATACCCACGGTGAGTTGGTTGTTCGGAAGAAAATGAAATTAAAAAAGAATAATATCTATATTGTGCGGGTGAAAGACCGAGTTGAGGAGATTTTGAAGGACTTAGAAATTCTAGATAATTTGGTCATTAATCCAAATATTTCAGCCGAGATGATGGAGAATGAACAGCGGAGTAGGTCATACTTGCGAGGGGCATTCTTGGCTGGTGGGTCAGTGAATAATCCTGAAAAATCAGCTTATCATTTAGAAATTTACTCAGTATATGAAGAGCATTGCGAAGACTTGGTAACGATGATGAACCAGTTTAATTTAAATGCGCGGTCAGTCGAACGTCGGTCTGGTTATATCGCTTATTTAAAAGGGTCAGAACAGATTGCTGACTTCTTAGCCCTAATTGGGGCCACTTCTTCTATGCTGAAGTTTGAAGATATTCGAATTGTTCGCGACATGCGGAATTCAGTCAATCGGATTGTCAATTGTGAGAATGCCAACTTGAATAAGACCGTGACAGCAGCTTCTAAACAAGTTGAAAATATCGAATTGATTCAATCAACCGTTGGGATTGGTGAATTGCCTGAAAAATTACAAGAGATTGCCTTACTGCGGTTGGAAAACCCAGAGGCATCTATTAAAGAATTAGGGGAACTGGTTGACGGTGAACCAATTTCTAAATCAGGTGTTAACCACCGACTACGTAAGATTAACCAATACGCTGAGCAATTAAGAAATACAGCAATAACACAATAGAATAAATTTAGAAGAATAGATAGAATGAAGCGATTTGACAGTGGTTGACTGCTTGAAAATCGCTTTTTTTGGTTGCAATTTTCGTGTATACAATCAGTTGGTTATAGTAGGGGTCAAAATTTAGTATTGGTCATTTTTTTTTTGTATTACATAATATCGGCTAATCATTTAGCCAGAGGATTGCTCAGGAGAAACGTTTAAAAAATTCACGATAAAAGCCTTGTGGGTGAACAGGATCTTCAGCCACAAGGCCTTTTCTATAGCTGATGCATGTGCAGGTGACCAGCTGATATTAGGTTTGGTTTAGTGAATAATCAGGTGACGGTAGGCTAGTTATTTAATGATGGTATGTTTAATCACTAGATGTTGGTGTAGCTAATATTATAATTAGCTGATGGCTAGGGCTAAGGCGACTAGGGCAGATCCAGTTCGCACATGATTCCACCTAGACCATTGTTGGACAAATTCAGCCCAATCGGTTCGGGTTTTCCGGTTAGCTAGTTGGCGGTTCAGTGGCATATTAAAGGCGATAGTTACGCCGATGACACCGGCAAAATAAATCACAAAGCTCAGATACATTTGCCAGTCAATGGGGTTGCCCAGCAAAAGTATAGCAATGAATAAAAATATCGGTGCGAAAAAACTGCCTAGAAATTGGTCGTTTTCAACCTGCTTATTGATGTCCTGCATAATCCTTTGGCCAACGTTACCGGCTTGTTTGCCAAGCACGGGCATGATGGTGTTGGAGAAAGAAAAATAGAAGCCTAGTTGGATGGCCAGGCAAAAGACATAGACAATTTGAAAAATAGACATACTTGCTTCCCCCCTAACCAGAATGTGTTCTACAATAGTTTCGCTAATAGCTTTTATTATACACTTGAATTTAAGTCTATATAAAAGCCTTTCTTTAAGTCTATTGTACTGGAACATTTTTCTACTGGAAAGCGTAGGACCTACCTAAATCAGGATGGGTCTAATTTAGGACGAGTTAATCAAGTCTTCTATCTTATTTAATCTAAAATCAGGGTTTCGATATTGGCCATTAATTGTTCGTCAGGGTTTTGCGGTTGATCAACGCCGATTTTCTTACGGAGGAAAGTTACTTCAGATACTTGAACCTCAATTGATGAAACGTTTTGACCCTGTTTGTTTTCAAACTGACGCATGCGTAATTGACCAACAACCGCTAACTCATCGCCTTTTTGCATATAGGTATCAATGAGTTTAGCCGTCCCATTCCAAGCAGTAATTGGGATAAAGTCGACATAGTCAGTCCCACCTTTCCCTTTGCGGTTAATGGCTACTGCATTATTGACCACCTGTCGGTTGTTCGAAATTTCAGTTAGGGTGACTTCTCTAGCTAGACGTCCGATTAATTGCACTTGATTCATTTTTCATCCTCCTAATGTTTCTGGCTCAATAGAGGTTACCCCTCCAATCTATTACATACGTATTTATTCGCCAATTCCCCCCAAAAAGTTCACAAATTTTTGATATTTTATAAAATTAGGGCAAAAGATAGGTAAAGATAGCCGGTCGTAATGGATTTTAGGGTACAATATAGGAGAATAGAGTTTCTGCCCTAAACCATCCAATAGTAGCGCCGGACTAAATATTAAAGGAATAATTTGACTTATAAGGAGGACGAAAACATGAACATCTTGATGATTGAAGATAACGAAAGTGTTGCAGAGATGATGAGTATGTTTTTTGAACAACAAAAAGACTGGGAAGCGACGTTTATCCAGGATGGTGAAGAGGGCTGGCAATACTATTTAGCCAACGAAGAAACGATTGAAATGGTGATTTTGGATTTAAACTTACCAAGTAAAGATGGGATTCAAATCTGTCGTGACATTCGCCAACAAAATAAACAAGTACCAATTATCATGCTGACTGCTCGTGACGCAGAAAGTGAGCAAGTCCTTGGTTTAGGCCTTGGTGCAGATGATTACGTAGTTAAACCCTTTGACCCAATCACCTTTATGGCACGGATGCGTGCACTGTACCGTCGCAGCCAATTGACTGAATCTGCAGTTGAAGCCGCAGAGGAAAAGGGCAATGCGGATCAATTTGACATCCAAACGGAATTTATCCGGATTAATAGCCAAAACCGTGAAGCCTTCTATAAAGACCAATTAATTCAACATTTAACGCCCAAAGAATTTGAAATTTTACAATTATTGGCCGGACGTCCAAAACAAGTGTTTACCCGGGAACACTTACTGACAACGCTTTGGGAAGACCCGTTCTACGGGGATGAGCGTACAGTAGATGCCCACATTAAAAAGTTACGTCAAAAAATGGAAGAGTATGGGCCACAACTTATTCAAACAGTCTGGGGAGTAGGCTATAAATTTGACGAAACTGGTGTTTAACAATGAAATTGAATTTTTTTTACCAACAAATCCTCAGCTTTCTAGTGGTCATCGGCGTGACCATAGTAGCCATGGGGGTGACTTTGTTTTCTTTTTCTAGGGACCAAGTACTCCTGCGGCAAGAGCAACAATTGAATGACATTGCCCACTTTATTTCAGGACAGACCATTTCAACCGAATTCTTAACTTCCATGGAACCCTTACTGCAGTCGTCTAATATGAAGGTGTTCTATTTTAATGCGGACAACGAATTGATTTATCCAACCGATGAAGCAGCGATGATTCCAAATAATCAGTTGACGGATGAAGAATTGAAGACGTTAGAAAATGGTCACGATTTGAATTTACGGACCTTTGAAATGGGCATTACAGAAAAAGACGGAGATGCCTTAGCCATCTTCATGCCCCTGACCAATGAAGAAGACCAGTCCTTTGCGGGTTACTTAGTTATTGGAGTGCCATCTAGCAAATCCGATGCGATTATTGATAACCTGGTGCAAAATGTGGTTAAAGGAATCATGATTGCTTTGATTATTGCGGTCATCTTTTCAGTCATTATTGCAGGCTATCAAAATAAACGGATTCGCCGGATCCAGGAAGCGACCCAGAAAATCGCGCAAGGGGACTATTCCGTTCGTTTGGGCGTAAATAATATTGATGAATTTGATGATTTAGCCAAGGACTTTAACCAAATGGCGGTTGCCTTAGGGGAGTCTGAGGTGGAAATCGACCGGCAAGAAAACATCCGCCGTCAATTGATGATGGATGTGGCCCACGAAATCCGGACCCCACTAACGACTATGATTGGTTTATTGGAAGGGTTAAGACAAAAAGTCTTGCCTGAAGATAAAATTGACCGGTCTGTGGACTTGATGTATAAGGAAGCCAACCGATTAAATCGTTTAGTTAACGAAAATCTAGATATTGAAAAAATCAGATCTAATGAAATTGTATTGAAGAAATCGAAATTCAATGCAGCCGAAGTTTTAAAGGATATTGCCCTGCAACTATCTGAAACAGCCAAAGCTAAGCACACCAAGTTTGAATTGGATATGCCAGACGAGGTGCCGATTTACGCTGATTATGACCGATTCCACCAAATTATCTTCAATATCATCCAAAATGCGGTACAATTTACTGATTATGGCGAAATTTTTATGTCCAGCGCCTTTCAAGATGGGGAAACTTATATTAAAATAAAAGATTCAGGTATGGGGATGACGAAAGAACAAGTCGAAAATATCTGGGAGCGATTCTATAAAGCAGATATTTCTCGAAAAAATAACGAATTCGGTGAATCTGGTTTAGGTTTATCGATTGTCAAACAACTCGTTGAATTACACCAAGCCACTATCCACGTGGAAAGTGAAGCCGGTGTTGGGACAATATTTACCCTAGTATTTTACGACGGTGAAACATTGCTAGAAAAAAATAAGGTCGAATAGCTTTTAAAGCAATCGACTAGTAACAAAAGGATTGAACTAAGATGTATTTTTTAGGGCCGTTACTTACATGGCTAGAAGACATTTCTGCAGGCAGAATTTTAAATTTCCATTTAGTAGAGCTATCGTTGTTTAGTTTGGATAAAACCATCTTCTATATGATTGCTTTACTGGTTATTCAAGCAGGAATCATTTTCTATAAACGGTCTAAGAATACAGACTATTCGATTGACTGGTTTAGAGAAGCAATCAAATTTACTTTTGCCACATATTTAATATTGTTGGTACATTTAACCGTACTACGTTATGATTGGCAATGGTGGCAGGCGTCCTTCAATTTTGAACGGTCGCTGAGTGAATTAAATTGGGTACCACTGGTTGATACTATTAAGTTAAGAAGCGGATCCGCATTTTCCTTCTGGTATAACTTCTTTGGAAATGTTGTTTGGTTCTTTCCATTTGGTATGATGTTCCCCTATATCTTTAAGATGGAACGTGCCTTCTTCATCACGTTACTTTGGGGATTGTTATTTTCCGTATCAATTGAAACCATGCAATTTTATTTAGAAACAGGCGTAAGTCATATTGATGACGTCATTTTTAATGGCGCAGGGGTAATCATCGGTTACCTGATCTATGACATTTTGAAAATCAGCAACAGGTACATAAAAGGGAGAAGAAATACAAATGGCTAAAAAGAATACACAATTACCAAAAAAGGAACTACGTAAATGGGCAACAGTCCAAGTGAAAAAAGGACAAATCCTTTTAACTGAGAAAGACTTCGTTAATCCACCATCATTTACTGAAGGAGAACTAGTCGAAATCATCGGTATCGACCACGAATTCCTAGGATACGGCTACATGGCCAAACAACACAAAGGTGTTGGGTGGATCCTAACCACTGACCAAAACGCTGACACAGGCTTACTTGGTGACCTTGATTTCGTACAAGCGAAATTACAAGAAGCGAAGAACCAACGTCAAGCCCTATTAATCGACGACATGACCACTGCCTTCCGTATTTTCAACGGTGAAGGAGACGGCATCGGCGGTTTCACAATCGACTGGTACGCAGGTTACGCCTTGATCCAATGGTATTCAGAAGGTATTTACCGCTACAAAGACATTATCCTAGAAGCCCTAAACAATGTATTCCCAGAACTTAAAGGTATTGTTGGGAAAAACAGATTCAACTTAGACGGCACAGGCAGCGCTAAACAATCAGAAGTTTTAGCTGGCGACATTCCTGAAACCTTAACCATCCAAGAAAACGGTGTAAACTACATCGTTCGTCTTGATGACGGTTGGATGACAGGGATCTTCCTTGACCAACGTAACGTCCGTAACTACATTCAAACTGAAATTGCACCAGGTAAATCATTGCTGAACTTGTTCTCATACACAGGTGCTTTCTCTGTCGCTGCAGCACTAGGCGGGGCAGCTGAAACGATGAGTGTTGATGTGGCAAAACGAAGCCTACAATTAACACAAGAGCAATTCGAAGCCAACGGTTTAGAAATCGGTGACCAACACAAAGTCCGCGTGATGGATGTCTTCAACTACTTAGATTATGCCAAAACACATGATTTACGTTTTGACATCGTGGTCCTTGACCCACCATCATTCTCACGTACGAAAAAACACACGTTCCAAGCCAGCAAAGACTACCGCAACCTAGTTGCTTCAGCATTATCAATCTTAAACACAGGCGGTTACTTGGTAAGTTCAACAAATGCCGCCAACATGACTAAAGATGATTTCATTAAACAAATTGGTGAAGGGTCTGATGACGCACGCGTGGACATCATGCCAGTAGCTGACTTTGGCTTACCAGTAGATTTCCCGGCACCAAAAGGTAACCCGGAAAGTGACTACTTAAAAGTAGAAATCTTCCAAAAATTATAATAAGAATCCAGTCATTGCTAGATTGGTCATCGGAACGTCAGCTCCCGCATCCTGTGGTCTTCACTGCTAAGTCATGCTAGTAAAGCTTCATTCTTTGACCAGAAAGGCGCTATCATTGGCTTAAACTTGGAGGTAAAACTGTTAATACAAGTTTCAATTAAAATATAATTTGTAGAAAATTGCCTGCTCATAGATTTTCAAATGTCGCTTTAATTTGCGAACTGTGGTGGATCATTCAAGGATGACGTGAAAAAATAAGGCCCAGATTTTTTAATGTCGATTTTACATAAACACTTACTTCTGACCAATTTCAATTTTCGTAAAAATGAATCATCAGCTTTCAATTCGGAAGTCCTTTTTCCAAAAATTGATATAGTGATATAAATGTCAGTATTGTGCTAGAAATGTTAGTATGTAATTATGGTAATACAAGTAATTGAAAAAGCACAACAGAAAGTAGGAATTTTAATGAAAAGTAGAGCTGCTGTTGCATTTAATCCAGGCGAACCGCTGGAGATTGTTGAAATTGATGTTGCGGAACCAAAGGCGAAAGAGGTATTAGTGAAAATTTTATATACTTCTGTCTGCCATACGGATGCATTTACCTTATCGGGTGATGATCCAGAGGGTGTATTCCCTGCTGTACTAGGCCATGAGGGTGCTGGTGTGGTGGTTGCTGTAGGTGATGAAGTGACGTCTGTTGAGGTGGGCGACCACGTGATTCCACTATATACAGCTGAATGTGGGGAGTGTAAATTCTGTCTTTCTGGTAAAACCAACTTATGTAGTGCTGTCCGTGAAACGCAAGGTAAAGGGTTAATGCCTGATGGCACAACGCGTTTCTCTTATAATGGCGAGCCTATTTACCATTACATGGGAACAAGTACTTTTAGCGAGTATACAGTCGTTCCTGAGATTTCTTTAGCGAAAATTGATAAGGAAGCGCCACTTGATAAAGTCGGTCTATTTGGTTGTGGTGTCACAACTGGGATCGGTGCAGTCCATAACACCGCTAAAGTAGAAGAAGGCGCTGTGGCGGCTGTATTTGGTTTAGGTGCTATTGGATTAGCGGCTATTCAAGGTTTGGTGCAAGCGAAAGCAAGTCGTATTATTGTAGTTGACTTGAACGAAGATAAGTTTGAATTAGCTGAAAAAATGGGTGCTACTGATTTCCTAAATCCATCTAAATTCGACAAACCAATCCAAGATGTCATCATTGAAATGACAGACGGTGGGGTAGATTACAGTTTCGAGTGTATCGGAAACGTTGACGTGATGCGTTCGGCCCTAGAAGCTTGCCATAAAGGTTGGGGTGAAAGTGTCATTATCGGAGTTGCCGGTGCAGGTAAAGAAATCCGCACACGTCCCTTCCAGTTAGTTACAGGTCGTGTATGGCGTGGGTCTGCCTTTGGTGGCGTGAAAGGTAGAACGCAACTACCAGGTATGGTACAAGATTACATGAACGGTGAGATTGATATCGATTCATTTATCACCCATAACCTTGATTTCACAGACATCAATGAGGCGTTTGACTTGCTGCATAAAGGTGAATCTATCCGTACCATGTTGACTTATGGGGAGTGATGAAAATTGACTTTAGAAATGATTGCTAGCAATCGTGCCTTTGGCGGTCAACACCGTAAATACCGCCATTTCTCAAATACCTTACAATGCGACATGACCTTTAGTCTATTTTTGCCCTCTAATGAAAAGGGACAAGAAATCCCGCTAGTTTGGTTTTTATCCGGTTTAACTTGTACAGACGATAACTTTAGTCAAAAAAGTGGTTTCCAAAGATTAGCCGAAAAAGAGCAAGTAGCTGTTTTGATTCCAGATACATCACCACGCGGAGAAGATGTTGCTGATGACGAGGCCTATGACCTTGGTCAAGGGGCAGGATTCTATTTGAACGCCACACAAGAACCATGGGCCAACCATTACAAGATGTATGATTATCTTGTGGATGAATTGGGGCCAATCGCGGCCGATTTAATCCCTCATTATGCGGGCCAAGAAAGTATTATGGGCCACTCAATGGGCGGACACGGCGCCTTAGTTATTGGCTTGAAAAACGCCAACCGCTTCAAAGCCATCTCTGCCTTTGCACCCATTCTAAACCCAAGCCAAGTGCCGTGGGGGATTAAAGCCTTCACAACCTATCTAGGTGAAAATGAGGAAGCTTGGAAAGAATGGGATGCCACAGAACTGATTAAAGACGTTGACGCGCCGTCAATTCTAATCACCCAAGGTAGCCAAGATGAATTCTATCCAGAACAATTAGACGAAAGCCATTTCCTCGAAAACGCCAAGGAAAATGGTCAAGCAGTCAATTACCAAAAAGTAGAAGGCTATGACCATAGCTACTACTTCATCGCAACATTCTTAGAAGAACACTTCGCCTTCCACAAACAACATTTAAAATAACAGAACAATGACGTCCCTTGAAGTAGACTTGAACAAGCTACTTTAGGGGCGTTTTTTGATTAGGAAAAAGAGGCGCTAGGTCAGATCGGACTGATGAATAATTGTTAAACATACAGATAAGTAAATTTATATCTTTATCAAGATCATCTAGCTCATAGATTATTGAAATAACTTAAATTAAATATTTCGATTCTTTGATTTTGCTTGACCAAATAGTATATGATTAAGGATGATTGGGAGTAAAGACGAAGAATTAGGGTAGATTAAAAAGGAAAGTATGGTGTTGATAGTGGCTTACATTCACTTAAAGGATGTCGTAAAACAATATGGAACAGGAAATACCGCAATTTTAGCCAATGACCATGTAAACTTAGAAATTGAAGAGGGCGAATTCGTAGTGATTCTTGGCCCTTCTGGTGCTGGGAAATCGACGCTTTTAAATATTTTAGGTGGGATGGATGCAGTGACTTCAGGCGAAGTTTTAGTAGCTGATAAGAATATTGCTTCGTATGACGAGAAAGGGTTAACCGATTACCGGCGTGACGAAGTGGGATTCATTTTCCAAAACTATAACTTAATCCCTAACTTGACGGCTATTGAAAATGTAGAGGTATCGGAAGAAATTTCGGATAATTCATTAGCGGCCAAGGATGCACTACAAGGGGTTGGCTTATATCATCGAAAGGACAATTTCCCCTCACAATTGTCAGGTGGAGAACAGCAACGTGTATCGATTGCCCGTGCGATTGCGAAAAATCCGAAGCTATTATTATGTGATGAGCCGACTGGTGCTTTAGATTATGAAACTGGGAAAAAGGTGTTAGGATTCTTACAAGACTTAGCCAATGAACAGGGGACAACTGTTGTTGTCATCACCCATAATCAGGCGATTGCGCCAATGGCTGACCGAGTCATCAAAATCAATGATGGAACTGTTTCGTCGCAGGAATTAAATGCTCAACCGATACCAATTCAAGATATTGAATGGTAGGTGGTTATTGATGAAAATGAAGAATAGAAAAATATGGTTAGACGGCTTTCGCGAGATTAAGAATACCCTGGGGCGGTTTTTAGCGCTCTTGCTGATTATCGCCTTGGGAACAGGGTTCTTCGTGGGTATCCGTGCTGCTGCACCAGACATGATCCAGGTTGCAGACAAGTATTTTAACCAAACCAACTTAGAAGATATGTCTATTCAGTCAACTATGGGGCTAGACGAGGATGATTTAGCTTTACTGGAAGACGTGGGAGATATCGTGTATGAACCCTATGCCTATGTTGACCGTCAGATTGCTACGAGTCATGATTTAGTCCGTTTCTATCCAAACTTCAATGAAACATCAGATATCAACCAATTTGATGTCCAAGAAGGGCGGTTACCTAAAGCGGCCGATGAAATCGCCATTGATAACCAATTAGCCAATGAGGAAAACTACCAAATTGGTCAAAAGATCAGTTTAACTGATTTAGGCGTTAATTCAGAAGACGATGAAAGTGGTGCGCCAGCTCTTTTAGGTGAGACTTTTACCATTGTCGGCTACGTAAATTCACCCCTGCAAATTTCAAATGTTAGCCGCGGGGCGACAGCACTTGGAGACGGGCAATTAAACGGTTTTGCGGTGGTTACACCTGAAGCGATTAATGGGGATATTTATACCAGTATCGCTATTGACGTGACCTCTGTAGATGATTTTGAGGCCTATTCAGACGAATACAATCAAGTCATCGCAGATAAGCAATCAGAAATTGAAGACGTATTCGCCTACCGACCAAGTGAAGTCTATAACCAGATTGTATCTGAAGCCGAATCAGAAATTTCATCTGGACAAGCGGAAATTGACTCAGCTAGGTCTGAATTGGCGTCTGGCGAAAGTGAATTAAACAAAGCGCAATCAGAAATTGATGACAACCAGAGTCAAATAGACCAACAAGAAAGTCAAATTGAGTCGCAACTACCTGAAGGCGTATCCTTAGCTCAAGCTGGCATGTCTAGTGTGGCCGCTCAATTAGAAGCTGGTCAAGCAAGTCTTGATTCAGCTCAAAGTGAGTTAAACCAAGCAAGAAGTGATTATGAAAGTGAAAGTCAGAAAGCTAAAGAATCCTTATCTAGCGCTGAAGCAGATATTGCAGACGCTGAATCAACAGTGGCTGATTTAGATGAACCGACTTATACGATTAATGACCGTTCTGGCGTCTCAGGCTATACCGCTTGGGAAAATAATGCGGATAACATGGCGACAATTGGCCAAGCCTTCCCAATTATTTTCTTCCTGATTGCAGCTTTAGTTTCCTTTACCAACATGCAACGGATGGTAACAGAGCAGCGGGTTCAAATCGGGACTTACAAGGCCTTAGGTTATAGCCCGCGTACGATTCAAACCAAATACATTATGTATGCAGGTGTGGCAGCTATTTTAGGGATGGTCATCGGTATTTCAATCGGTAACTATCTATTCCCGAATATCATTGTGTCTGCCTTCTCCAATACCGTGGCCTTACCTGGCATGATATACACTTGGCAAATTGTGGACATCTCAATCGCAGTAGGGATTTCCTTGTTGACGACTGTTGTACCAGCTTGGTTAACCACTAGAACGACTCTGAACGAGAAGACCGCCCGCCTATTGCAACCTGTTACCGGGAAAAATGGCCAACATATTTTCCTAGAAAGATTCAAAGGGTTCTGGTCGCGCTTGAGTTTCCAAGGTAAGATCACTTGGCGGAACATCTTCCTCTATAAAGGGCGTAACTTGATGACCATTATCGGGGTTGCCGGATGTGCCATGTTGATTGTCACTGGATTCGGTCTATCTGACTCTATTTCAGGTCTACCAAATGAACAATTCAACCAAGTGAAAATGTATGACGGTAGCCTGTCACTCAATATGGATGCCAGTCAAGAAGACCGCGACCAAGTAGTCACCGATTTATCAGATAATGGTGACGTGGAGAATGTTTTACCGCTGACCCGTGATGTGCTGATGACCGATGACGATTCAATCACCCAACAAATCGTGAGTGTCATGGCCTTTGACTCAGAAAGCAACTATCAAGATTACTTCCAAATGCAGGAATTAGACACTGAAAGTCAAATGACCTTACCTGAAGATGGTGTTCTTATCACCGCTAAACTAGCATCATTGTTAGGCGTTCAAGCAGGAGATACAGTGACCTTGGTGGATACCAATAACGATCCTTATGAATTTTCTGTAAAAGGCGTCATCACCAACTATCTAGGTCATGAAATCTACATGACAGATGCTTACTATCAAGAGGTATTCGGTGAAGAAAGTGAAGAAAACACAGCCCTTGTTCAATTTGACAGTGGCTTATCCACTAGCGATCAATCCGCAATCTTTGACCAAGTCAATGAAGAAGCTGGTGTCATTGGGACAAGTTTAAACGCTAGTCAAATCACGGACTTTGAAGAAACCCTATCAGCCCTTGATCTGGTGACCGTCGTCTTGATTATTTCTGCAGGTGGGCTGGCCTTTATCGTCCTCTACTCATTAACCAACATTAATGTGTCAGAACGGATGCACGAGTTGGCGACAGTTAAGGTGCTAGGATTCCGGTCACTTGAAGTCAGTATGTATGTTTATCGAGAAACCTTATTCTTAACCATGGTAGGGATTATCATTGGGAACTTCTTAGGATACGGCTTACTACGCTATATCCTAAATACAGTGGCAATCGATCAGGTATTCTTCCCGATTGTGATCCAATGGCAATCTTACCTTTACGCAAGTCTGATTACCTTAGCCTTCTCCATTGTGGTCATGATCTTCATGCACTACAAATTGAAGAAAGTGGAAATGGTATCAGCACTAAAAGAAGAAGATTAATAAAAGTAGGACCGGGATTTAATTCTGGTTCTACATTTTTTATGGTCAAAATCATCAAACTCACTATGAATTGTACAATATTGTTTTAAGCGATCCCTTATTATTGGGCTTTTGTGTCCCAGCTTCTCCTTTAATTCCTTAAAAATTAAAGGATTTTCTAGACATGGCTTGAGTTTTTAGTAAAATGAGAGTAACAAAAGATGATAGCGCTTACAAATTCTAATGTTTAAGGAGAGATAAACAATGAATTTGGACTGGATTAAAACGCGCGCAATTACTTCCCCTGAAAAAGTGGCGGTGATTGATCCATTGAAACAAACAGAATTTACCTATCAAGAATTAAATCAACGAGCGGAAATTTTAGCTCGGCACTTGGTAGAGGATGCAGGCATCAAAAAGGGAGACCGAATTGCCACTTTTGCGCCTAACGATATTGCTATTATTGATATGTTGTTAGCTGCAATTAAGATTGGTGCAGTCTTCGTTCCACTCAACTGGCGGTTAAAACCAGTAGAAATTGCCCGAGTGGTAGAAGATGCAGGTATTGAATATATTTTATATGCAACTAACCATTTAGACCGTCTATCAGAAGTACCTGACGCTTACATCAAGTACAATGTGGACGAGGCTGAATACAATCAAATGATGGATTTAAGTAACCATCAACCTTTTGAGAGTGTGTCTATTGATTGGCAAGATCCTATTTTATTAATTTATACCTCAGGTTCAACCGGTCGACCAAAAGGGGTCATTCATACCCATGAAAGTTATCTAAATAACGTATTCAATCAAATCATTTCTTGGAGAATGAGTGAAGATTGGGTAACAATTGGCTCAACCCCAATGTTCCACATTTTAGGTTTTATTGATATTGCGATACCAATGTTAGTTGTAGGTGGTCAATTAGTGTTAGAACGCTACTTCAACTATGAAACCATTAACGATTGGATCCGTACTTACAAACCAAATGTACTAGTCATGATTCCAACCATGTACTACGGTATTATCGCTTCACCTGACTTTAAACCAGAAAACTTAATGAGCGTAGACTTATTAGTCGCAGGAGGGTCACCACCATTACCAGCTGTACAAAAAGTTTTCCAGCAAATGGGTAAAATTATCATTAACGCCTACGGATTGACCGAAGCGCCTTTATTAACGTTTAATACTAGTCAACGCGCTAATGAGCGCCCAGCTACAATTGGTTCTCCTCTTTTATTTGATGAAATGATCGTTGTAGATGACGAGATGCATCCATTACCGCAAGGTGAAATTGGTGAATTGTTAGTGAAAGGTAAGAACGTAACACCTGGTTACTGGAAGTTGCCTGAAGAAAATGCCAAAGCTTTCCACGATGGCTATTTTAGAACTGGGGATTTAGCTTACTTAAACGAACATGGTGAAATGACTTTAGTCAATCGTTTGAAAGAATTGATTATTACTGGTGGGGAAAATGTCCTACCATCTGAAGTTGAGGCCGTATTAACCCAACATCCATTGGTTAAATCAGCTATTGTACTTGGATTTGAACATCCAAAATTTGGTGAATCTGTTTCAGCAGCGATTATGGTCAATCAAGATGTTGAAGGTGCAGACAAATTCCAAGAAGTACTAGATCAATTCTGCCTGGAAAAACTTGCCGGATATAAGACGCCAAAACTTTACATGGAAATTGATGAAATCCCAGTTAACTCGGTTGGTAAACCAGACCGTCTAGAACTTAGCCGTATGATGTCAGCGCACGCTAAAGAAAATTTGACAGCAAGCGCAGGTAGTTAAAATAAGGATTAAATTAGGCACTAGGAGACTTATTTTCCTAGTGTTTTTTTATTTGCTTTTAAATATACCTAATAATGGTTGCTTATAAAATTCAACTATATAAGGGATTTTGTATTTCTTTTTTAAGGCTCTTCGTCAAATAGGACTGATGAGTAATATCTGCCAGGTAATCATTAGATTACCTGGTTTTTTTATACTCTTTTCCATTATTCATTTTTTATCTTTATTTTGTGATTATCAAGCAGCCCTTAGGCTGCTTCTACTACCGGTATTTCATTTAGATATAGTTTATTGGTCATTAATATTCTAGTTCTAAAATTTTGGAAGTTTCGGTATCCGTAAGCTATTCGTTTTAAGATCTTAATTTTATTATTCAAACCTTCTATACGGCCGTTCGTTAAGTGGTTGTATTTGAAAGTATGCCCAATATATCTTTGAAGTTTGGTAAATGTACGTAGCACACGTCTTAATCCGCTTGGTAATTTAACTAACTTAGACTGCGCTAACTGAGCTTTAAACACTTCAGAGTCATTCTCTTGAAGCGCTTCACGCAAGTTATGGACGATATTATAGGAGTCTTTTAATAGTGGGTTCTTATCTAGTAAATAATCTAAAATACCACCGGTATTCGTAAGCCAATCAAATAATTTAAACGGTTGATAATCCCATGAGTTTAAGTTTTCTCGGGGCATTAGGAATATTCGCCAATATCTCTTATACTTGTTGTACAATCTATGGTCAGGAACCCTGAAAGCATTCATTACTTCAATACGTAGCTTATTTAATTCTCGATTTAATGCTTGAACTAAATGGAAACGATCAATGATGATTTTGGCGTTGGGAAATACCTCTCTAACGACTTCCATATAAGGCATGTACATGTCCATTGTAACTGTTTGAACTTTCTGACGAGTTTTCAACGGATAGGCAAAAAAGTAATCACGTAGCTTGAATTTTCTGCGATCTCCTAGCACATCTACAATACGTGAATTCGTATTATCTATAAACATAAAGCTCATATTTCCTTCGGCATGCTTTACACCTTTGAATTCATCGAAAGCAATATGCTCTGGTAGTGCATCGAAGATGCTAGGTTTAAGGTCTTTACCAGCACCATTAATTACTCGTTGAACTGTATGATCAGAAACGTTGCATGTCTCTGCGATATGTTTAAGTGTCAACGCATTGGTTGCAAAGTCTAATACCATCCGTTTAACACGCTTAGAAATAAAACAGTTATCACCGACTATCTCTGATTTAGCAGTGAAGTAGCTATCGCATTCTCTACAGTGATAGCGTTGCTTGCTTAATTCAAGGTAAGCAGGTAACCCTGATATCTTTGTTAGCGTAATTCTTGATTTTTTAGATCCATTCTTAACGATACTATTTCCTCGTTTAACACAGCCGCAGGCTGGACAATACTGAGGATTTACATCTAACTTGCCGAAATAGATCAGTGACTTTATATTCTTAACTATCATCTCTTCAACTTTATCTTCGAAAATTATATTTTCATCTTTCAATTGTAACGTGGTATTGATAAACTTATTCATACGGGGAATCTCCTATCTTATCATGGTTGTTGTTAACTTTATGATAATGGAGATTCCTCTTTTTTTGTAAAAAAATATAGAACCAATGACCTTTTTTGAAGTCATCAGTCCTATATATTGTAGAGCCTTTTTTAATAGTAATCATAAGTTTAGCTTATAACTATTGTTAATGACGCTTTTTAGAAAGCGTTTACAATAACTATTAGTATTACTCATAGTCCATATTAATAAGGCTTATTTTTCTTTACACCTTATTGGTATTAATATAAGTTTGTAAGCGATATCATCTTTGTTAGTTTTACTAGAAAATATTCAATTCAGGCAAAACCAGCGTGGCAATTGATCTATATATAAATAATAAGGAGTGTTTACCTCATGGAAAATAGAGAAGCAGTATTAAAAGAGTTATTCCCAGAAGATATCTTAAAGATCTCAAGTGGTTTAACCGATGGAGAAATTGAAGTTTTAAAACAGTTGGTAGAACTATTAGAAAGCAAATACCGCAGTGGCTTAAATGAAGCATGGGTAACTGAATCAGAACCAGAAGGATTCTTTGAAGATATTGGTAATTTAAGATACTTTGACAATCCACTTTTATTTG
The DNA here is from genome assembly GCF_001543285.1 of Aerococcus viridans. Classification (NCBI taxonomy): domain Bacteria; kingdom Bacillati; phylum Bacillota; class Bacilli; order Lactobacillales; family Aerococcaceae; genus Aerococcus; species Aerococcus viridans. The sequence continues at coordinate 1,958,447 of NZ_CP014164.1, read as the reverse complement.
AAGGGCGTGAAGGTAAAAAGACAACCAGTCAATTATTCCAATTCTTTTTCGCTTTTACCCTATCGCGTTTTGATGTGTCCTTGAATACTTTATTGGGTGTTCATACGGGACTAGGTTTTAATACTTTCCTATTTGGTGGTAGTCCTGAACAAGTTCAAAAGTATATTCCAAAACTAGCCAGTCATCAACTACGCACATGTTTTGCTTTAACTGAGCCAAATCATGGTTCTGATGTGGCTTGGGGATTAGAAACAAGTGCTAGACGCGAAGGCGACAAATGGATTATCAATGGTGAAAAACGGTGGATTGGTGGTGCTTCAGTTGCTGATGTGATTCCAGTATTTGCTCGAGATGAGGAAACTGGTAAGCCAAAATGCTTTATCGTTCAAGCAGGGCAAGCTGGTTTGGATATTGATGTAATTCAAAATAAAATTGCTCTAAAAATTGTGCCAAATGCTAATATCCATTTGAAAGATGTTGAAGTAGCTGAAAGTGATCGACTACAAAATATCAATTCATTTAAAGATATTGCGAAAGTTTTATATTCAACACGTGCAGGAGTTGCCAACATGGCCACCGGTGCGATGGCTGGGGCATTACAAGCTAGCTTGAAATATGTCACTGAGCGTAAGCAATTTGGTAAAGAAATTTCTAATTATCAATTAGTACAAGAAAAATTAGCCATGATGCAAGGAAATTTAACTGCTGCAATGGCTCTATGTTCACAAATTGCACGTCAACAAGAAGAAGGTGACTACAACGAGGTAGTAACTTCAGTCGGTAAAATGATGAATGCATTAAGACTTCGGGAAACAGTGGCAATGGGCCGCGGAATTTGTGGAGGTAACGGGATTGTAGTGGACAATGATATTGCTCGATTCTTTGCAGATGCAGAGGCCGTTTATACCTATGAAGGAACGCATGAAGTAAATGCTTTAGTCATTGGTCGTGCCTTAACCGGACAAGCAGCATTTAATTAGTATTTAAAGCAACAATAATAGAGCGTTGGGTAGAAAAGGCAGATAAGCTACGCTATCCAATCTCTCATTATAGACAATTGATCAAAGATGGAGGGAAATACAATGACAATTACAAAAGCGACCGTTCTCGGGGCTGGTGTCATGGGGAGTCAAATTGCCGCCTTACTCGTAAATGCGGGATTGAAAGTACAATTATTAGATGTTGTCATCGATGAAAATGAACCCAATAAACTTTCTAAGTCTGGCTATGACCGTATCACTGACCGCAAGAAACCGATGCTATACCAAAGTCAATTTCAAGGTAACTTAACCTATGGGAATTTTGATCATGACTTAAAGGAACCTTCAGATGCCGATATTTTTATTGAAGCAGTTAAAGAAGATATCAAGATTAAACACGCGATTTGGGAAAAGATTGCTGCGGTTGCTAAACCAAAAGCTATCCTAGCGACAAATACTTCTGGTATCCCAATTCAGGCAATAGCTAAAGTTTTTAAAGGTGCAGAGCGTGAACGATTCTTAGGCATGCACTTCTTTAATCCACCACGCTATATGAAATTGGTGGAATTGATTCCAACTGAATTCACTTCCGAAGCGACGGTTAATCAATTAAAAGTCTTTACTGAGAAAAAATTAGGTAAAGGGGTAGTTATAGCCAATGATGTACCAGCCTTCATCGCTAATAGAACGGGCACCCATTCTATGAATGACATCATGTACCGAGCTGAACGTGACGGCTTGTCAATCACGGAAGTAGATGCCTTAACAGGAAAAGTACTTGGGCGACCACGCACTGGGACTTATGGTTTATCTGACTTAGTAGGGAATGATGTGGCTACTTTTGTAGTTGGAGGCTTGACGCAAGATCCAAGCGAACAACCATATTTCAACCAACCTACTTTAATTGGCAGATTGGTTGAAGCAGGAGCTTTGGGCAATAAGGTTGGCCATGGTTTTTATAAAAAAGAAGGGCGTCAACGTTTGGTAGTAGATCCAGAAACATTGACTTATAACCCAGTTGAAAAACCCAATTTACCAATTTTAGCTGAGTTTTCAAGTAATTTAAAAAATAATATGGATGTCATTTTTAAATCTACAGATACAGCTGGTAAGTTCCTTTGGGAAACTTTAGCGAGTACCTTCTATTATGCAGCCAATAATATACCTAAAGCGGCAGCAGATTACAAAGATATCGACCGGGCAATGGTTTGGGGTTTCAATTGGAAAATGGGTCCCTTCCAACTTTGGGATTTAATGGGCTTTGAACGGGTTAAAAAACGTATTGAAAAAGAGATTGGTCCCCTACCTGAATGGGTAGCTAATCGAGGTGAACCATTCTACCAAAAAGGGGAAATTCTTGAGAATATTACGCCAATGAGTGAAAAAACAGATGAAAATATTTGGCAAACAGATGCATCTACTTTAAGTGTTATAAATGGAGAACAGTTATTATTTAATTTCCATACACCAAATAACACAATCACAGGGGATTTATCGACTGAATTGATTAAAGCAGTCGATGAATTAGAATCTGGCGACTATGTTGGTATGGTAATCTATTCAAATGGGCCGCATTTCAGTCCAGGAGCTAATTTGAATATGATGAAGGAAGCAATTGAATCTGACGGGGTTGATGAGTTAATTGGCCAAACGATTAGTGAATTACATAAAGCGGTTAATAGCGTTCGTTACGCATCAAAACCAATTGTAACGGCTGTCCGTGGGCGTGCACTTGGTGGAGGGGCAGAATTGGTTTTAGCATCACCTTATATTGTCGCTGCGGCGGAATCTTATATCGGCTTAGTTGAAGTGGGTGTAGGTCTTGTCCCTGGTGGCGGTGGATTAGCGGAATTAACTGAACGTGTAATGAATATGCCAATCCAAAAAGATGCGAAAATGCGTATTCTAGGCGATGTCATTACGCGCGTAGCTTCTGGTGATGTATCGATGTCAGCTTATGAAGCCAGAGACAAATACTATCTAAGACAGTCTGATGATATTGTGGCAGCTAGTGATAGCGTAGTGGAGATTGCCTTAGACAAGTTAACTTATTTAGCTAAAACGAACTATATTCCACGAACTAAAGTGAACTTCCCAATTCTAGGTACTAGCTTCAAAGCGGTTGTGGAAGGTCAATTAGATGCCATGCGACTAGGTCATTTTATCAGTGACTATGATATGGAATTAGGGTTAACCGTTGCAGAAATTATGACAGGTGGGGACTTACCTGAGGGAACATTTGTTAACCAAGATTGGTTACAACATCTAGAAAAAATGCATTTCCTTAGATTAGCGAACAACCAAAAAACATATGAACGGATTGCCTATATGTTAGAAACACGTAAACCATTACGAAACTAGTGGATGAAATTAGGAAGGAATGAACGAATGATGCAAGATGCTTATATCGTTTCTTACGGCCGATCAGCGATTGGTAAAGGGCGGCCGAATGGTGCCCTAGCCAATGATCGTCCAGATGATGTTGCTGCTGAAGTATTAAAAGGGGTCATTGACCGTATTGAAGGTGACTTTGATCCAGCTTTAATTGAGGATGTCATTGTCGGATCAGCCTTTCCAGAAGGTGTGCAAGGGATGAACTTTGCCCGTACAATTGCCTTACGGGCGGGATTACCTTATACAGTTGCTGGTCAAACAGTGAACCGCTATTGTTCATCGGGATTGCAAACAATTGCTATAGCAGCTAATGCTATTATGGCTGGTCAATCAGATGTGCTAGTAGCTGGTGGTGTTGAGTTTATGAGTGCAGTTCCGATGGGTGGGAATGAACCAACAAATAACCCAACCTTACAAACAGAAGATTCGGGTGTGTCTTATCCAATGGGGTTAACTGCTGAAAATGTAGCAAGTAAATACAAGGTTAGTCGCGAAGACCAGGATGCATTTGGTGTAGAAAGTCATCGCCGGGCCCACAAAGCACAAACTTCTGGTCGTTTCAAGGATGAGATTATACCGGTTACTACCCATAAAGTGCGCTATACCGAACATGGCCCACAGGTAGAAGAAAAAATCTTTGATCAAGATGAAGGGATTCGACCAGAGTCTTCAATGGAAACTTTAGGAAAATTGCGGACAATCTTTAAGGCAGATGGCACTGTGACAGCAGGAACAGCTTCACAAATTTCTGATGGTGCAAGTTTTGTTGTCTTAATGTCAGGCGATAAAGTCAAAGAATTAGGGGTTAAACCAATTGCTCGTTTTGTTGGCTTTAAGGCTGTTGGCGTTGATCCAAAATATATGGGGATTGGCCCAGCCTATGCGATTCCAGAGGTCTTAGAACTCACTGGCTTAACCTTAGATGATTTGGATTTAATCGAGTTAAACGAGGCCTTTGCCTCTCAAGCTTTAGCGTCAATTCGTGAATTAGGTATTGATCAATCCATCACTAATGTGAATGGTGGAGCGATTGCCCTAGGGCATCCTCTAGGGGCAACAGGTGCGATTTTAACATCAAGGTTACTAGCTGAAATGGGCAAGCGTGAAGATAGTAAGTACGGCATGGTATCTATGTGTATAGGTGCTGGTATGGGTGCTGCTGGTATCTTTGAGTATATTCACTAGACAAGATGGTATAAGGACTCGCTAAGTTATTGGAATTCTATTAGCTTGGCTAGTCCTTCGCCCATTTTGCAAAGGAGTAAATCAATGTTTGAAACAATTTTATTTACCATCGAGAACCAAATTGCAAGGATTACCTTTAATCGTGAAGCTTCCGGCAATGCCTTTTCTGAAACAACTTATCAGGAAGTGATTGATGCTGTAGCATCGGTTGAAGAGAATCCAGATGTAAAAGCGATTGTAATTACAGGGGCTGGAAAATACTTCTGCGCTGGTGGTGATATTCGCCAATTTAAAGACTTGGCGACGTCGGGTGAAGGTATTCCCGAATCAGGTGTGATTAAAACGGGAGAAATGGTTGCAGCAGTTCGTAGGTCGTCTAAACCAGTGATTGCGGCCGTAAATGGTGTAGCAGCTGGTGCTGGGTTAGGTTTAGCCTTAGCTTGTGATTTTATTCTGATGGGAGAAAATGCACAATTAGTGACAGCCTTCATTCAGATGGCTTTTCCAGGTGATACTAGCTTGCTCTTTAATTTGAGTGAGTCAATTGGGACCTACCGTACCAACCGTCATGTTATGTTAAATGAACCCATCACAGCTGAGTTAGCTGAACAATATGGCCTAATCTATCAAGTAGTGCCGGATGCAGATTTACTATCATCCGCTTTGAACTTGGCTAGTCGTTTTGTTGCTAGTCCTTCTGTAGCTATAGCTTATCAAAAGGCGATTATGTATGACCTACAATATCCAAAAGCTTTAGAGAATAACCAATTAGAAGCGAAATATATGCGTAAGGCTTCCTTAACTGCAGATCACCGCGAGGCAGTTACTGCTTTCTTAGAGAAGAGAAAGCCTAAGTTCCAAGGAAGATAGCCTGGTATGGTAAACTATTGGCAAGAAGAAACGTAAAGGGGCCAATAAATATGGACATCAACCAAATGCAGTATTTCGTGGAAATTGTAAAATCAAATGGTAATTTAACAGTTGCCGCAGATAACCTTTTTGTCTCACAGTCAGCGCTAAGCCAATTTATTAAAAACTTTGAAAAACAGCAAGGTGTGTCTCTCTTTAACCGAAAGAACGGAAGAATTGTAAGCGTTTCCGAATCTGGGATGCGGGTTTATGGGTCAGCTTTAAAAGTCTTGAACCAATACAACAACTTGGAACAAGTGATTGAGAAAGAATCGCTCGTCTACAAGGGGCGCATCAAGATTGGGATTCACCCAACTTACTTAAGATTTTTCTTTAATAAATTTATTCCACAATTTCTCATCGAAAATCCAGATGCGCATATTGAAATTGTTGAAGCAGGTACTAATGATTTATACCGGATGCTTCAAGATAATATGATTCATATGGCAGTCCTAGTACCACCTGAGATATTAGATGAAAATAAATATGAATCACATCAATTAGTGAGAACAGAAATTGTGGCTTTTATGGGACCAGATCATCCCTTAGTGACGAAACGCTTGCTTAGATGGTCACACTTAGATGACTATCATTATGTTACTTATAACAAGGAAGATGTGGTACATGATTTGGTTATGGAGAAGTTGCGTACCCATGATTCTAAGGCGATTCAACTATTTACTTCAGGCTCGTGGGACTACATGATTGAAACGGTCCTCTATAATCAATTAGTTGCGCTATTACCAACAGTATATTTTAGCTTATTTATTGCCAAATTAAATCAGATGGGGATTGTTGAGAAAAGATTTGAAGATCCTATTCCCTATATTCCAACCTTAGTACGTGAGAAAAAAGCAGGGTATTCAAAAGTTGAAAACTTTGTTTACCAATCTATTTTAGAGAATTTCTATCTAGAAAATGAAAGTCTTAAATATGATTTTCTAGATGAAGCTTAATTAGTGGTTATTAGATAAATATGGTACGGACAATGAACTTTCATGATAAGTGCAGGCCTATTTGATAACCTCTAATCGTTAATATGAGAAGGAGCGATCCAATATGCAAACGCGTGTCACTGAAATGCTCAATATTCAGTATCCAATTATCCAAGGGGGAATGCAGTATATGTCGCTGGCTGAACTTGCTTCAGCTGTGTCAAATGCTGGTGGACTTGGTATAGTACCGTCCATGGCTTTCCCGGATGTCGATAGTTTAAGAGCTGAAGTCCAAAAAATGAAATCCTTAACTGATAAACCCTTTGGCTTCAACATTTCATTAGTACCTGAAGTAGCCATGCCAGAAGTGATTATGGATTATATTCAAGTCTTGGTTGAAGAGGGGGTACCAGTAGTTGAAACTTCTGGTCAACGACCAAGAAACTTTATCCAACCCTTGAAAGATGCTGGTATTAAAGTGATTCATAAAGTTACCTCCATCCGCCATGGGTTAGCGGCACAGGAAGATGGTGCGGATATCATTGCCTTTGTTGGTGCTGAAGGTGGTGGCCACCCAGGAGTAGACCTTGTTTCTGGTCCAGTACTTTGGGCTAAAGCGGTAGAGAAAATATCTGTACCTGTATTGGCTGCTGGTGGGATTGTGGATAGTAAAAGCCTATATGCCGCTATGGCTTTAGGTGTAGATGGTGTCTTAATGTCCACTAGATTTCTAGCAACACCAGAAGTGAATGCTTCGGATACTTATCGCCAGGCCTTATTACAGATACCAGAAAATGGGACTGTTTTAACAATGACCTCTTTAAGAAATGCTATGCGTGTGGCTAATAATGAAATGGCTCAAGAAATCCTTCAAGCAGAAAAAGACGGCGCGACACTAGAAACACTAATGCCTTTGATTTCAGGGCGTAGGTCTTATGAAGCGATGCAAAATGGAGATGTCCAACATGCACAACTCAGCATGGGTCAAGGCGTGGGGCGAATTAACGAGATTATGACAGTTGATGAAATATTTGAGGAGCTTATTAATGGGTTCCAAGAACGACATACCTATATGACTAACCTTTCGGCTGTATTTAAGTAGGAGGGTAGGCATATGGATAAACAGCAGATACTTTCAGATTTATATCCTGAAGACGTCTATGGTTTCAGCCAAAAATTAACTGAAATAGAAGTTGAATTGTTGAGTAAATTGCGTCAAGTATTAGAAGATCAAATAGCGCCTACTTTAAAACAACACTGGAAAGAAGAAACTTTTCCTTTTGAGGCTTTTAAAGCGGTCGGCGACCTAGGTTTAATGAACCATCCTGATTTATTCAAAGAAAGCCAGCACCCATATAAAGTGAGCGAATATTTTAATCTTTTCCGTTATTATGAATTGGCCAGGACGGACATGTCCTTAGCAACTTTTATGACTGTCCATGCGGGGCTAGGCTTCACTACCTTACTGCAAGGTGGAAGTCAGGAGCAAATTGATTATTTCGCACCAAAATTTACTAGTTTTGAGTGGCAGACTTGTTTTGCCTTAACAGAACCTGATCACGGGTCAGATATAGCTGGAGGTATGGCGACAACAGCAGTAAGAGATGGCGATAACTGGCTACTGAATGGTGAGAAACGTTGGATTGGCGGCGCAGGTTCAGCAGATTTCATACCAACATTTGCCCGTAACCCAGAAAATAATGATATCCTTTGCTTCATGGTATCAACCGCAACCGAGGGCCTTACTGTAGAGAAGATTGATGGGAAAATAGCTCTAAGACTGGTACAAAATGGTCATATTCATTTAAAGAATGTACAGGTGGCTGAGGCCTTTAGACTACCTAAAATTCAATCCTTTAGAGATGTTTCGCGTATCCTTTACGCAACGCGTGCAGATGTTTCCCATATTACGGCAGGTGGACATGCGGGTGCCTTAAGAGCGGCTTTGAAATATACGGGACAGCGAGAACAGTTCGGTAAAAAAGTTAGCCAATTCCAAATTACCCAGGAAAAATTAGCGAGGATGCAAGCGAATGCTGCAACTGGCTTATCCTTATCTTATCGCTTAGCTGAACTTCAAACTGAGGGGAAATATGCTGAAGTGCCAGCTTCAATTGCTAAAATGCAAAATGCTCGTTTATTAAGGGAAACTGTAGCATTGGGTAGAGAAATTTGCGGAGGAAATGGTATTACGGTGGATACGGAAGTTGCAAGATATTTTGGAGATGCAGAGGCCATTTATTCCTATGAAGGCACACATGAAGTAAATAGTCTGATTATAGGGCGATATTTAACAGGATTTAGCGCCTTTGTATAGTTTGTTTAAAAGTCTTGTAGCGGACCGGGTGCGAAAACTTAGTCCGCTATTTTTATTGAAGCATTAAAAAAGAATTTAGAGGTGGACTATGAAAAGTAAGATTCGTTCAGTAACAGAAATTGTCACCTTAGTAAAGGATGAGGCACGCATTGCTTTCACAACTAGTGGTATTGGTGGTTTGGCGGAAGAATTTTTTGGCGCATTACGTCAGCAATATGAGCAAACCAATCATCCAAAAGACATTACTGTGATATCAGTTGCAGGACTCAGTCGCGGTGAGGGAACGGGAATTGACTTATTGTTAGCACCTGGATTACTCAAACGCTATATCGGGTCTCATATACACGGAGCCCCATTAACTGGGCAAGCTGCTTTGGATAATCAAATTGAACTATTTATTATACCGCAAGGAACGATTGGTTTACTTTATCGAAATGCCGCGGAAAAAGGACCGGGCGTATGGACAAAAGTTGGACTTGATACCTATGTAGACCCTCGTCAATCTGGTGGAAAAATGTCTGATAAAGCTCGTCAGCAAGATGACTTAATGGTAGTTGAAAATCTACAAGGCGAAGAGTGGTTATTTTACAAGAGCATTGGCATTGATGTAGCCGTTATTAAGGCAACTTATGCTGATGAGAAGGGGAACTTGGCCTTTAACCATGAGCCCATGAATCTTCAAGCGTTAACAATGGCTATTGCAGCTAAGAATTCTGGTGGAATCGTCATTGCTCAAGTTGAACAAGTAGTTAAAAGAGGAAGTTTACAGGCAAAATCCGTACTTGTACCAGGGATTTTGGTAGATTACGTGTATAAAGGCACACCTGAGTATCATCAACAAACCTTTGCAACTAGCTATAGTCCATTGCTTTCAAATGAAATTCGTAGTCATGACTTGCCGATTAATCCAGCACCATTGTCGGCTAAATTAGTGATTGCACGTCGAGCAGCATTAGAATTGAAGAGGAATACTATCATTAATATAGGAGTTGGACTTCCTTGTATAGTATCTAATTTATTTTATGAAGCCAATTTACTGGATCAATATCATTTCACCACAGATTTAGGAGCTGTTGGTGGGGTGCCTGCTCCCGGTTTTGACTATGGACCAAATTATAATGCAGAGGCAGTCATTAACTCTGGTGACATGTTCGACCTATACCATGGTGGCGGACTAGAAACAACAGTACTTGGATTTGGTGAAATAAACCAAAATGGCAATGTGAATACGACTTTATTGGGTAACCGTATTATGGGCCCTGGTGGTATGATGGACATTGCGGAAGGAGCAAAGCAAATTATTTTTGTAGGTCCTTTTATGGTGAAAGATAAAAGTCATATTGAAAATAACCAACTAGTAATTGATGATCAAGGAAATAAAAGTAAGTTTACGGACGCCCTATCTTATGTTACTTTCAATGGGTCAAAAGCAGTTAAGGCGGGTAAGAAAATAACCATTGTGACTGATAGGGCGGTATTTGAGTTGAATAAGGAAGCGAAATTGGTTTTAACTGAAGTGGCACCCGGTCTAGACTTACACAAAGATGTTCTCGATCAGATGGGATTTAGCCCAGTTGTAGCGGATGATTTGAAAGTGATGGAGAGCCATTTATTTGAAGAAACATGGTCTTTGAAGAATGGTCAAACACAATAATGGATTTTTAATGAGAAAATAAAGACAAAATCCCAATCTATCAATATTTGACAGGGCTATGCAAAGCATATAAAATGGGAGGGACTGATGGCTGAATTAAGATATTTAGGAGATAGTAATGTTGATGAATAGGGTAGCAATTGTCGTTGAACCTGTGACAAAAGATCAATCAGGCGAAATCCGCGTCTTAGTTGATCAAATAGTTTACAAGGCAAAGAGTGCAATTCCTGACGGTGAATTCGTTCAAAACGAATTGGTTAAGATTTGCCGCATAGAAGACGACATCGCATACTGCCAACGTGGTATGTTAGATAATCAATATGATCAAGGTATCAAAGTTCCTGTTGTTAGCTAAACTTTGCAATTTATTATATTAAAAGCAGGTTTCCAGTAATAGGGCGCCTGCTTTTTTTATTGGTTCTGTAATAAATATTGTTGGTGAGATTTCATGTTGAATCTCATTGACACTATTTTTGTGTACACAAAAAGGACATGATATCCTTAATGCATGTAAACCACGACGAATACAGAAAGAAGGAAAAATTATGTCCCATACATCTATTATAAAACAACTTTGCGGTATTTTCGACAATAATATTGATATAAAAATACCAAAATCTATGCATCTGTTGCCACTTGAAAAGTATCATGAAATCAATCATTTCGTTTTACATGGGGTTCTTACATACAAGCCTAAGGCTTATATGCACTGTGGTGTAAAGAATACTGGTAACCAAGATATCATCAAACATGGCTTTAAACCAGCTATCATTCGATTACCGAACACAGCTACTAATCCTGTTTTACTTAAATTACAGAAGCAACGCTTTTATTGTAAACACTGTGCACAAACTTTTATTGCTGAAACACCATTAGTTGAAAAATTTTGCTGTATTTCTAAAGCCATTAAAAGCCAAATTAGCTCCGAATTGGTTGATACGCAATCTATGCGGTTAATCGCTAAACGTTACCATGTCTCCTCTCCAACAGTGGCCAGAACTTTAATGAAAGCAAGTAAGGGACTATCACCTAAGGGAAATTATCTCCCGAATCACCTCGGTGTAGATGAGTTTAAATCGACTAATCGTGTAGCCAATGCAATGAGTGCTGTCCTTGTGGACACGCATAATAGAAGGCTAATTGATATTGTCGTTGATAGAAAATAAGCGTCGCTCATCGATTACTTTTCTTCTTTTACCCGGACTGCTCGAGGCAGCGTGAAGACAGTTTCGATTGATTTATATACACCTTATCTAGAGGTCATTCGCACATGTTTCCCTAATGCGAAGATTGTCATTGATTGATTCCATATAGTAAAGCTGTTGAATGAAACAATCAATTCTATTCGTATTAAAGTGATGAATGCTATCAAAACAAGCCGTCCATCGGACTACAAAAAACTCAAAAAACAATGGAAATTGTTGTTAAAGAATGCTGAAGATTTAAATTTCACAGATACACATTATGTTCGTCAATTTGGTGAAGCAATATCAGAACAACGTATTGTTGATTATCTTTTGAGTATCTCACACGAACTTTTAGTTACTTATACCCTGATGAATGAACTAAAATATGCCATTTCAACTCATGATATCAATATTTTCAATGAAATCCTACATGGGACTAAGAACCAAACTTTGCCAAGTCGTACGAGAAGAACTATCAGAATATTAGCCAAATTCTTGCCTTATATACATAACGCCTTAAAATATACTGTACCAAATGGTCCTACCGAAGGTATTAATAATAAAATTAAATTTATTCAACGAACAGGTTTTGGATATTCGAACTTCCATTTAAATTACAAACCATCCAATCCTAAACCTTATACATTTGAGGGGATGGCAAGCTAACCCAGGGATAGTGGTATATTTTTGAATAAAGAGAATAAAGAGAATAAAGAGAATAAAGAGAATAAAGAGAATAAAGAGAATAAAGAGGACTGAAAGTATACGTCCTTAGCCGTGAACAAGCATGAAATCGAGACTAAGGCTCGATTTCAAAGCAGAGAGACCTTGGCTCTCGCTGGTGCCACGGCTTCTAAGGAACGTACATTGAAGGACAAAACACCATTTGTTAGAAATGTTATCTCATTGGTCACTTCCCTTGCCTTAAGGCAAGTAAAAAGCCAAACATATCACAGCGTGCATAGCATTTAACTTTATTGATTTCTTAATTATTATTAAAAACTAAAAAACGTATTCGTGTGCTTTGAAATTATTTACCAACACTATTTGTAAAAGAACCCAAATTTGGTGATTGGAACCTTTTTGCAGCTAGTTATGACCCAGCCTGCTTGATTACGCTTTGTGAGTGCGAACTGAAACTAAAGTGTGCCGGTAAATTCGTATTTAAAAGTACTCAGCGAGAGTATATAACTTTTCTATGAAAATAATTATTTGTGTAATAACTTAGCATAATAGAGTGTTGCTTTAACAGCACTATGCCAACCGTGCAGTCGTTCTTGACGTTCTTTAATACTCATATTAGGCTTAAACTGTTCGTTTGCAGATACTAAAGCAGCAAGTTCGTTTTGATTACGCCAATAACCAACTGCTAAACCAGCAAGGTAAGCAGCCCCTAATCCAGTGGTCTCTAAGCGTTCGGTACGCTCGACTGTTTTTCCGAGAATATCTGCTTGAAACTGTACTAATAGATTATTTTGTGCAGCTCCACCATCAACGTAAAGGATATCTATTACGATATCAGTATCTAATTCCATTAATTCAAAAATATCACTGACTTGATAGGCAATGGATTCCAAAGTTGCTCGAATCAATTCTCGTCGACTTGTGAATTCATTGATTCCCAGAATAGATCCTCGTGCGCTTGAATCCCAATATGGAGCACCTATTCCTCGAAAGGAAGGGACAACGTAAACTCCGGAATTAGTTTCAGCTTCAAGTGCAAAAATTTCTGAATCCGCTATTGATTCAAATAAATTCAAGCCTTCTTTCAACCATTCAATTGCACTACCTGAAATAAGAGCAGATCCTTCAAGTGCATAAGTTATTTGATTGTCAATCGAATAACCAATTGTGGTGAGTAACCTGTGTTTAGACATTTTTGTTCAGATCCGGTATTCATGACAATAAAAGTTCCTTGACCATAAGTGCTTTTTACTTGGCCAGGATGAAAGGCTAATTGACCGAATAACGCTGCTTGCTGATTTCCCGCAACGCCAGCAATTGTAATGTTCACTCCATCAAAAATATCTGAATCGGTCAGTCCATAAACATAAGAGCTTGGATAAGTTTCCGGCAACATATTTTTTGGAATATTAAATAGATTTAGTAAGTAATCATCCCATTCCAAGGTGTGAATATTAAATAACATCGTCCGTGATGCATTTGTGTGATCGGTGCAGTGTAATTTACCATTTGTAAGTTTCCAAATAAGCTAACTATCAACTGTTCCAAAAGCTAACTCTCCACGTTCTGCTCTTTCTTGTGAACCTAATTTATGATCGAGGATCCAGCGAATTTTACTAGCAGAGAAGTAGGGACTAAGCACTAATCCAGTTTTTTTATGTATGTAATTTTCAACGTCATCTTGTTTAAATTTGTTAATGATATCTAGTGATTGATTAGAGTTCCACACAATGGCATTGTAAATTGGTTGCCCAGTCTGTCGATCCCATACAATAGATGTTTCGCGTTGATTTGTAATTCCAAGCGCTTTAATTTGATGGAATGATATACAGGATCCCTCCATAACCTTATGAATCACAGTACAGACTGATTGCCAAATCACATTTGGATCTTGTTCCACCCAGCCAGATTGTGGAACAAGTTGTTCAAATTTCTGAGATGCAGTGCCAATATAATTTCCTTGGCGGTCAGTAATAATTGCACGAGTTGTTGATGTTCCTTGATCAATAGCTAAAATATATTCTTGCATATCCAATCACTTCCTTCGTAAGCATTGCATAGTCAATATTTTTCCTTAATATGTTGTAAGTTATATACATAATAATAAAGCAATTTAAGGCTCAATTCTATAGCCAATCACTTGGATAATTATTTTGTGATATATTTCACTATTAAGCTTGCAGCCTCCGAGAACCTAGCGATATAGCATTTCTGACAATCCATAAGCATAAAAGTCAGCTGTTGTCTCAATAATAGCTTGGTTTTTATTAGAAATAACGTGTATTCGAAAATAGTCATTCACGACTTTTTTAACAAATTGCCTAATATAATACGTAAAATACTCCTTAAATGAATCGGACTTCCTGCTTGAGAAAACCTTCTTATAATAATCCCTGTTTTCTTCAAGATAATTCAATAGATAGAGTAATCCTTCTTGCCACTTTTCCCAAACCGTAAGTGATTGAATTAATTTAGAGGTTTCATATGAAAAAATCCAAGTAATTAAATCGTACTTGTCATCAAAATGATCATAAAAAGTATGGCGGCGGAAATCTGTCTGGTCCATTATATCTGTAATTGATATTTTATCAATATCCTTTTCACGTGCGAGATATTTGAAGGAATAAGCAATGATTTCCTTCGTTGCGTTTTGTCGGTTCATGCTTTGTGCCCCCCTTCGAAAACGTATTGACTATCATATTTTACTATACATCATCCTTAAAACAATCGAATCGGACAAATGATGTTGTCTGTCTATTGACTTGATAACGCTTACTTGTTATGATGACTCTAGTTTCAAGGAAGGGAATCAACTGAATTATGTAAGCGGTTACTCGGTTAGTAATTCAATGATTTATTGTATTTTAATAAAAGTTAGGAGTTATAAAGATGAGAAAAGCGTTTATTAGTCCAACAAAATATGTCCAAGGAGAAAACGAATTATTAAATTTAGGTTTTTATGTTAAATCCTTTGGTGAATCTGCTTTAGTTATCGGGAATCCAGGCGATATTGAACGAGTCCAAGACAAATTGGATAAAACAGCTGAACGTTTTGGCATAACCTTACATCTCGCAGATTTTGGTGGAGAAGCGACACGCGAAGAAGTCAATCGTCTTAAAAAATTAGCAAAAGAAAAAGGGACAGATATCATCGTTGGATTAGGTGGCGGAAAAGCAATTGATACATCTAAATATGTATAGATTTTCTTATGGCTGAGAATGATGATAAATGTAGAATAAAAAGTTAATTATATAAATGGAGGTTATTAACGTGAAAAAAAGAAGTACGTTAGTGTTACTTATTACATCACTCTTATTAATTTTTATCGGAAGCTTTATTGCTTCTATGAGCAACAGTTCATCGGGAGATGTAGACATCTCACGCATAAGTTTTGAAACGGATAACGGCGAACTTTCTGGTCTATTATACTTGCCAGAAGGGGCCAAAGATGAACCGCGTCCAACAATTGTGGCTACACACGGTTATTTAAACTCAGCAGAAATGCAAGCAGCACAAGCAATAGAAATGTCGAAGAGAGGATACGTAGTGTTAGCTCTAGATCTATATGATCATGGTCATTCAGTAGGGAAAATGGATAAGACAATTCCATTCTTTTCTTTCTGGCCAACAGCTATGTACGATGCTGTCAACTACATGTACGAACAAGACTTTGTTTTGAAAGATGAAAATAATAATGGTATCATCGCTGTTTCTGGTCATTCTATGGGAGGATTTTCTGCAACGAACGCAGTACTCTTAGATGAAAAGTTTTACGAACAATCAGGTTTTAGAAAGATTAGTAGTTCTTTAACAATGGGGTCAGATTACTCTAATATCTATCTTTTAGATTATGAATTAAACGATATTGTCAATGCATATGGACCTAGAACCTCTGGTGCAATTGCAGGAAAGTATGATGAATTTTTCTTTAGTCCGGAGGCATCAGCTCTAGGAAAAACAGTTGTTGAAAAAGATTATATTAGCACAACGGAAGCACAATCATTTCTGGGTAATCCTGAAAATCCTAGTGTTGGCGAATTTTACAAAGTAGGCGATGGCAAGCGAGTTATTTATCAACCTGAAGAAACCCACCCCTGGAATACCTTCTCAATGAAGACTACAGGTTATGTAATTGATTTTTACGATGAAGCATTTTCAGAATATTCTGATATTATAAAAATTGGAAATGATAATCAATCATGGATGTATAAAGAATGGTTCTCATTTTTGGCTTTAATTGGTTTCTTCTTAATGTTTGTACCTGTCGTTAAAATATTGTTGAAAGTACCGTTCTTGTCAAAAGCAATTGTTGATAGACCAAAATCACTGCCTGTTCCCAATACAAATAGCGAAAAAACTTCAAACTTAATAATGATTATATTCGGGTCGTTTATGCCAGCCTTACTATTCACTACATTCTATAGTGGTGTAGAAGTTGGACTAAGATTAATGACACAAATTAACTATATTATTATTGCAATAAGTTTAATTACTTTAGTTTTTGCTTACTCTAAGAATAAGCACTCGGACATTAAAAAAGTTTCAACTGCGGTACTTATTACTAGTATCGCCCAATTTATACTGATAAGATATCGTGATACATTAATTGAAGTTAGTGATTTTTTAGGAGCTCCAACAGGAAATACGATTGCATACTGGGCTATCAATATTGCACTGATTACGCTAATGGTGTTGATAGTGAATTATTTTATTTATCAAAAGCCTAAAGGAGTAACAATTGAAAATTACGGCTTGAAAGTTAATGTGAAAACTGTGCTTGCATCCTTATCCGTTGCAGTGATTGCTATTTGTATTAGTTATCTCATGTTATTTATAGTGGATGCTCTATTTAAAACAGATTTTAGATTGTGGACATTAGCAGTTAAAACATTTGAACCCCGTCACTTTGTAGCTTTATTAAAATATGCACCGTTATTCTTTGTTTTCTACTCTATAGTGGGATTATCCATAAATTCCAATACAGCTGATGAACGCTTTGATGGTATTAAGGGTTACCTTGTTTCAATCTTTATGTTTGTAGGCGGGTTAATATTCTACTTAATCTACCAATATGGATCGTTATTCGTAATGGGCCAAGCAGCATTTCCTTCAGAGGCACTATCATCAATTGTTGTAATTGGGTTGGTACCTGTACTAATTATAGCTGCAATATTTAATAGATACTTCTATAGATTAACTGGGAATGTTTATTTAGGAACATTTATTAACGTATTCTTAATGACTCTTGTTCTATTGGCTAATACTGCACTTTATGCGACTCTATAATTGTACATTATAACAATATAACTCGAAAGTAAAGTTGTACAACATATGATGTTGTTGAGCAAACAAGGGTTCTCTAATAAATCGTGTTAGTGAGTTCAAATGAACTTGCGGCTCTTCGTCAAATATACTAAGGTTAGGGTTCTATGTCAAATAGTGTTGGTGGACCCTATGAAAGTCAAAGCGAGAATTAATTTTTCGCTTTGGCTTTTTTTATTGGTTCTATAATAAATAGTGTTGGTAAATAATTTCAAAGTACACGAATACGTTTTTTAGTTTTTAATAATAATTAAGAAATCAATAAAGTTAAAGTCATGCACGCGCTGTGATGTGTTTGGCTTTTTACTTGCCTTTAGGCAAGGGAAGTGACCAATGAGATAACATTTCTAACAAATGGTGTTTTATCCTTCAGTGTACGTTCCTTAAAAGCCGTGGCACCAGCGAGAGCCAAGGTCTCTCTGCTTTGAAATCGAGCCTTAGTCTCGATTTCATGCTTGTTCACAGCTAAGGACGTACACTTTCAGTCCTCTTTATTCAAAAATATACCACTATCCTTGGGTTAACTTGCCATCCCCTCAAATGTATATGGTTTAGGATTGGATGGTTTGTAATTTAATTTGAATTGGACTAAAATTCTTGCACGTAAATGATGGAAGTTCGAATATCCAAAACCTGTTCGTTTAATTAATTTAATTTTATTCTTAATACCTTCGGTAGGACCATTTGGTACTGTATATTTTAAGGCGTTATGTATATAAGGCAAGAATTTGACTAATGTTCTGATAGTTCTTCTCGTACGACTTGGCAAAGTGTGGTTCTTAGTCCCATGTAAGATTTCATTGAAAATATTGATATCATGAGTTGAAATGGTATATTTTAATTCATTCATCAGGGTATAAGTAACTAAAAGTTCGTGTGAGATACTCAAAAGATAATCAACAATATGTTGTTCTGATATTGCTTCACCAAATTGACGAACATAATGTGTATCTGTGAAATTTAAATCTTCAGCATTCTTTAACAACAATTTCCATTGTTTTTTGAGTTTTTTGTAGTCCGATGGACGGCTTGTTTTGATAGCATTCATCACTTTAATACGAATAGAATTGATTGTTTCATTCAACAGCTTTACTATATGGAATCGATCAATGAAAATCTTCGCATTAGGGAAACATGTGCGAATGACCTCTAGATAAGGTGTATATAAATCAATCGAAACTGTCTTCACGCTGTTTCGAGCAGTCCGGGTAAAAGAAGAAAAGTAATCGATGAGCGACGCTTATTTTCTATCAACGACAATATCAATTAGCCTTCTATTATGCGTGTCCACAAGGACAGCACTCATTGCATTGGCTACACGATTAGTCGATTTAAACTCATCTACACCGAGGTGATTCGGGAGATAATTTCCCTTAGGTGATAGTCCCATACTTGCTTTCATTAAAGTTCTGGCCACTGTTGGAGAAGAGACATGATAACGTTTAGCGATTAACCGCATAGATTGCGTTTCAACCAATTCGGAGCTAATTTGACTTTTAATGGTGTTAGAAATACAGCAAAATTTTTCAACTAATGGTGTTTCAGCGATAAAAGTTTGTGCACAATGTTTACAATAGAAGCCTTGCTTCTGTAATTTAAGTAAAACAGGATTAGTAGCTGTGTTCGGTAATCGAATGATAGCTGGTTTAAAGCCATGTTTGATGATATCTTGATTACCAGTATTCTTTACACCACAGTGCATACAAGCCTTAGGCTTGTACGTAAGAACCCCAGGTAAAACGAAATGATTTATTTCATGATACTTTTCAAGTGGCAACAGATGCATAGATTTTGGTATTGTAATATCGATATTATTGTCGAAAATACCGCAGAGTTGTTTTATAATAGATGTATGGGACTTGATTTTTCCTTCTTTCTGTATTCGTAGTGGTTTACATGCATTAAGGATATCATGTCCTTTTTGCGTACACAAAAATAGTGTCAATGAGATTCAACATGAAATCTCACCAACACTATTTGTAAAAGAACCACATTAATCAGTAATCGAATAGGTCCGACTGAGACAAGGGTTGAAAGTAAGAGTCGTTTTGCCAATTGTTTAGGATGTAAATCGGTATCATTGCCTCGTGACATGGCCCAGACTCCAAAGTAATAGATAAAGAAATTGGTTGGGATATTGATGAACGAGGTATAGAATGTGGCGTCAGGCCCGTATAAGGTGAGGATTAAAAGGAGGCCCATGAAACCATTATTTTGAAAGAAGGTCAGAAACTGAACAGTTCCGGCTATGGTTATTGGTGCTTTTAATAATTGTTGTCATTCAGCAACAAACCCTATCAGCATAATCATCACCAAAATGATCATTTGAATTACATACGTCAGAGCTTCACAGCTTTATTGTTTTTACTAACATTATTTAGACCACCGAGAAAGATTAGCTGGAATCAATAGGAAAAATGAAATAGGCAGGAATAAGCCAAAAAAGATATAAAAAAACGGTTAGAGTCAAGTTAGGGCGATAAGTAGACGATTTCAAGAAAAAGGAACAAAATGATAAAATGATTAAAATAAAGCTTTATTATTAGAATTTAATTTGGTATATTATAGACAACTCAGAAAAACGAAAAGGAGCGAGGTACCATGACTAACATGAACAAAAAATCATCGATGGCTATTTGGGCCTCAAATCCGTTTAGTATTTCTCACGCGTCTTTATTACTTTTATTAGCTTAGTTAGGGTTCTACAACATGATGTAGGGTCCTTTTTTCCATGAAATATGGGCCTAGCTAATTAGCCGGTGGTTCGTATCTCACGAAGCGCCGGCTTTTTTATTGGGACCAGTTAGCTAGGAAGAGTGACGAGAATGAAGGAGAATATTTTGAGTTAAGGGATACCCTTTTTCAAAGAAGGGGATTGGCAATTATATTAAAATTTAAAATTGTAGTGGAGATATAGGAGGATTTATCATGAATATTAAAGGGATTAAACGTTTCTCAGTCATGTTGCTGTCAACAATGGTAATTGCGGGTTGTGGAAATTTAACGCAGACTTCTAGTTCGAATTCAAATACGAGTGAGGACACGATTAAAATTGGTGGGAACTTTGAGTTAACGGGTTCTGCTGCTGGTTACGGGAATGATATTAATAACGGGGCGAAGCTAGCAGTTGAAGAAATCAACGAAGCTGGTGGGATCGACGGCAAGCAAATTGAATATATTGAAGCGGATAATAAGTCGGATGCCAATGAATCAGCGTCAGCGGCGGCGCGTTTGATTGATGAAGAGGGCGTATCAGCGATTGTCGGGCCGTCATTGACCGCTAACTTCCAAGCGCAAATTAATGCAGCTACACAAGCGCAAGTGCCATTTATTGGGCCAGCGGTAACAAGCGATGGGGCGACCTTGGATTCAAATGGCGAAGCTTATGAATATGGGTTCTCAGTAGCCTTCCTAAACTCTTTCCAAGGCGGCGCGATTGCACGTTTTTCAAATAACCAAGGCTATGAAACGGCAGCGGTTATGCAAGATAACTCTTCAGATTACGGACAAATTCTATCAGACGAATTTACAGGCGCTTTTGAAGGGGAAGTTGTAGCAACTGAATCCTATGTATCAGGCGATACAGACTTCTCTTCTATCTTAACGAATATTAAATCTAAAAATCCGGATGTCATCTTCATTGCCGGTTACTATACTGAAGCGGGAACAATCATCAAACAAGCCCGTGAAATGGGTATTGAAGCGGCGATTGTTGGACCAGATGGTTTGGCCTCAGAAGAGTTAAGCTCACTTGCGGGTGAAGAAAACATGAATGACATCTATTATGTGTCTCATTTCGCTTCAGATGAAGATGCTTCTCAAGCCTCTCAAGAATTCTCAGCAGCCTTTGAAGAAGCTTACGGTAAAGCGCCTGATGAGTTTGCAGCCTTAGGTTATGACGCAGTTTACCTATACGCAAATGCGGTAGAAGAAGTGGGTTCTGAAGACAATCAAGCCATTGCTGAAGCGATCGCGAATACCACTGATTTCCAAGGGGTAACTGGTGCAATCACAATGAAAGAAGACCATACACCAAATAAAACAGCCTACATCCAAGAGATTCAAAATAATGAAGTGGTTGGATCAACTGCAGTAGCGCCAGAATAGGCTTTAATACTTTTATACTTTAAAAAGATTCTCCGGAAATTCTAGCAAATTTCTAATAAAAGGCTTGTAACCATTTCTAAACTCTGCTATATTAATAGCAACTCATTAAGAACAAATTAAAAAGGAAGTGAAACAAGATGAGAACAGCTGTAAAACAATCATACAATGCCAGTAATCTTGTTTCGCCAACCTTTGCTAACATTATTATTATTATTAACTAAGGGGATTCTACGAATGTGTAGGGTCCTATTTCTCGTTAAAGAGGGCCTTGGTTAGAACGACGGTCCTGAAGCGGCTGTCGTTTTTTTATGGCAAATAATGATGTATCGTTTGGGTTTGAACATGAGGCAAAATTAAAATCAATTACGTTCTGGGGAGGACATATAGATGAAATTTAAAAAATTAGCTTTAACTTTACTATCTACCGTCACTTTAGCTGCTTGTGGGGCTGCGACTTCTACTAGCAATTCAGGCGCTACAAACACTGCAGGCAACGAAACTTTCAATGTTGGTGGTAACTTTGGTTTATCAGGTGCCTTTTCTGCTTACGGTACAGCGATCAACGATGGTGCAGCCCTGGCCTTCAAAGAAATCAACGAAGATGGTGGTGTCTTAGGTAAAGATGTGAACTATATCTCTGTAGACAACAAGTCAGATGCGACTGAATCAACTACGCAAACTGCGCGTTTAATTGATGAAGAAAATATCTCAGTTTTAGTTGGTTCTGATACAACAGGTTCAACAGAAGCACAAATCCAAACAGCGACTGACGCAAGTGTGCCAATTGTTGCACCAGCAGCGACAGGTGACTCATTAACATTAGATAGCTCTGGTAATGTGTTGGATTACGTCTTCCGTGTGCCGTTCCAAGATGCTTTCCAAGGTTCTGTACTAGCGGAATTTGCTAACCAAGAAGGTTACGAAACTGCGGCGATCATCCAAGATAACTCTTCTGACTACGGTCAAAACTTAGCAGCTGAGTTCGATGACATCTTTGAAGGTGAAGTAGTCGGAACTGAATCTTACGTTTCAGGTGATACTGATTTCAACTCAATTTTAAATAACATCGCTTCTAAGAACCCAGACGTCATTTTTATCGCTGGGTACTATACTGAAGGGGGTTCAATTGTGAAACAAGCCCGTGAAATGGGTATTGAATCAGCAATCTTAGCACCAGATGGTTTTGGGGCTGAAGAATTCGTTGAATTAGCTGGTGCTGAAAACGTGAATAACTTCTACTACACTGCTCACTACACAACTGGTGAAGGTGCAACAGATAAAACAACTGCATTCGTTGAAGCCTTTGAAGCAGAATATGGTTCAACACCAAACATGTTTGCTGCTTTAGGTTATGACGCAGCTTACCTAGTAGCAGATGCAGCTGGACGTGCTGGCGAGGATGACCGTCAAGCGATCACAGATGCCTTAGCTGAAACAACTGACTTTGAAGGAGTAACTGGTACATTCTCATTTGACGAAAACCACAACCCAGTGAAAACTGCTTACATCATCGAAATGGCAAATGGTGAAGAAGTAGGTTCTTCAGCAGTAAGTCCAGAAGATGTTGCCAACTAATCTTGCCTATTAAATCTAATCTACAAAAAAACATTAAAATAAAATTAAAAATCAATTGCTTTTTAGAAAGAAAAAACTTATACTAATAGTAGTCTTATCTTTATTGTTCCAAATATAAAATTTTGGAGGAATTTATGATGAAAATGAAAAAAATGCTTTTAACAATGGGTTCTTTAATGATGTTGGCGGCCTGTGGTTCAGTGACGCAAACATCCAACAATGCAAGTTCAACTAGCGAGAGTAGTGGAGATACTATCAAGATTGGTGGTAACTGGGACTTATCTGGTGCTGGTGCAGCCTATGGTGGCCCGGCAAATGAAGGGGTTAAATTGGCTTTTAAACTGGCGAATGATGCTGGGGGCATTAACGGTCAGACGATCGAATATGTTGAAGCTGACAACCGTACTGATCCAAATGAGTCTGCCAATACAGCAACACGCTTAATTGATGAAGAGAATGTACAAATGATTATCGGGCCAGCAACAACCGGTGCATTTGAAGCACAAATTCCAACTGGAACGAATGCTGAAATCCCAATGATTGCCCCAGCTGCGACAGGTGATACCTTAACAGTTGATAGTTCTGGTAATACATTAGCGTACGTTTTCCGTGTAGCATTCCAAGATGCTTTCCAAGGTTCGGCACTTGCAAGTTTTGCTAATGGTGAAGGTTATGAAACTGCCGCAATTATCCAAGACAATTCAACTGATTACGGACAGAACTTATCTGCTACGTTTGAAGAAGAATTCCAAGGAAACATTGTTGCAAATGAGTCATACATTGCAGGTGATTCTGACTTCAATTCAATCCTAAATAACATCGCTTCTGACGATCCGGACGTAATCTTTATAGCTGGTTACTATTCAGAGGGTGGTCCAATCGTTAAACAAGCACGTGAAAAGGGAATTGATGCAGTTATTCTGGCACCAGATGGTTTTGGTAGCCAAGAGTTTATTGATTTAGCGGGTGCGGAAAATGTAACCGACTTCTACTACACTTCTCACTATACAACTGGTGAAGGGTCAACAGAAGCAACGGCAGAGTTTATTGAAGCGTACGAAGCTGAATACGGTAAAACACCAGACATGTTTGCTGCTTTAGGTTACGATGCTGCCAACTTAGCGATTGACGCTATTGAACGTGCAGGATCAGGTGATCCAGATGCAGTAACAGCTGCAATTGAAGAAACAGAAGAATTTGCTGGTGCGACCGGTACATTCTCATTCGATGACCAACATAATCCAATCAAGACAGCTTACATTCTAGAAATGCAAGAAGGTGAAGTTGTAGGTTCTACTACAATCTCTCCAGACGACATCGTGAGTGAATAGAGTAGTCTGACCATTTAATAAAAAACAAATTTGGGAAGTTCTAGATGAAATGCAAACTTTGTACATGTTTGTCTTTTTAATACTAGGACTTCCCTTATTTTATGTTGAAAAATGAGGATATAAAGCGTTGACATTGTCAAAAGTATTACGATGTTAAAATAAAATTAGAAAATTATTAAAAAAGATTGCATAAGAATTGGCATATTCTTATAATAAAACCAGTCTTATTCTTATGGTATTTGCGGTAACTAGGTCAACTTCTGCAATGGCAGGGATGACAAAAAGTTGAAAATATTAAATGTTACATGAGTAAATACATACTTTATTAATAAAGATGAACAAATATAATGTTGGATTATATTTGCCGTGGGGCAACTCACAAGTATTCAAAAAAGGAAAAGGAAGTGAAATAAATGGAGATGTTTTTGCAACAGCTTGTAAACGGACTCTCTTTGGGTAGTATTTATGCCCTTATGGCTTTAGGTTATACAATGGTATACGGAATTATCGGCTTGATTAACTTCGCGCACGGTGATGTTTATATGGTTGGAGCCTTTTTTGGTTTTTGGTTAATTACGGGGTTAGGGATGAATATTATTCCAGCGCTTATATTAACAATGATTTTTACAGCAATTTTAGGGGTAATTATTGAGCGTGTGGCATACAAACCTTTACGTAAATCAACACGTATTGCAGCCTTAATTACGGCAATAGGGGTATCTTACCTATTACAAAACTTTATGATCTACTATGTAGGACCAGAAGTACGTGCCTTCCCTACATCATTACCAAACTTATCACTGGATTTAGGTTTATTTACGATTTCAACACAACAAGTGGTGATTTTCATTGTAACGATTATCTTGATGATTGCCCTACAGTACATTGTTCGTCAAACGAAAATGGGACAAGGGATGCGTGCAGTATCTGTAGATGCTGATGCAGCGCGTTTAATGGGTATCTCTGTAGATAGCATTATTTCCTTCACTTTCGCTATTGGTTCTGCCTTAGCTGGTGCTGGTGGGGTCTTGGTAGGTATCTACTATAACTCTATTTCACCAACTATGGGACTAACACCTGGTATTAAAGCCTTCGTAGCGGCTGTTTTAGGTGGTATTGGATCAATTCCTGGTGCCATGTTAGGTGGGGTTTTAATCGGTGTGGTTGAATCAATGGTATCTATGATTGGTTTATCTACTTGGCGTGACGCTGCCGTTTACTTCATTTTGATTATTATTTTAGTCTTCAAACCTAGCGGATTGTTAGGTAAAGGCACACAAGAGAAAGTATAGGAGGGTTATGATGAAAAAAGAATCATGGGCAAAAAACTTCTTTACTAAATCAACAATTACTTGGATTTGTGTGATTTTGGGACTATTCTTCTTAATCATGGCAGCCTATTTAATGGGATTAGTAACGTCGTTCTATCAAAATATTATGGTGACAATTGGGATTAATATGATCCTAGCTGTTGGTTTGAACTTAGTAGTAGGCTATGCGGGACAATTCTCGCTTGGTCACGCCGGATTTATGGCCATTGGTGCCTATGTTGGTGCCATCCTTTCAACTCAAATTCCAGGACCAATCGGTTTCTATGCTGGTATGGCTGCTGGGGCTGTTTTAGCAGCTATCGTCGCTTTAATCGTAGGGGTTCCTACCTTACGTTTGAAAGGTGACTACTTAGCGATTGCAACTTTAGGGGCTTCTGAAATTATCCGTGTCATCATCCAAAACTTAAAAATCACTAACGGTGCCGCTGGTATTTCAGGTATTCCAATGAATGTAACGTGGATTACTTTATTTATCTTCATCGTTTTAACAACATTATTCATTGTAAACTATATCCACTCTAGTCCAGGACGTGCTACTATTGCTGTTCGGGAAAACGAAATCGCTGCTGAATCTGTTGGGGTAAAAACAACTAAGTATAAAATCATCGCCTTTGTAATCGGTGCTGTAACAGCTTCAATCGCAGGTACTTTATACGCAGGTTACTTTTCAGTAATCAACCCATCCCAATTCACGTTCCAACGTTCAATCGACGTGTTAATCATCGTTGTATTCGGTGGTATCGGATCAGTAACAGGTTCATTCGTTGCAGCCATCGCCTTAGGTTTACTAAACTCAGTTTTAGCGCCTTTAGGTCAATTACGTATGGTTGTATACGGTATCGCGATTATCGCTATCATGGTATTCAAGCCATCTGGTTTAATGGGTGATTACGAATTACAATTCGCTAAATTATTCAACCGCAAGAAAAAAGATTCTGATAAAGAGGAGGCGTAACCATGTCATTATTGACGATTAAAGATTTAAATAAAAATTTTGGCGGGTTAGCCGCAGTATCAAATGTAAATATTGATTTAGAAAAGAATGAATTAGTTGGACTTATTGGGCCTAATGGTGCAGGTAAAACGACGTTATTTAACTTATTAACTGGTGTTTATGTACCAAGTTCAGGTGAAGTAAAATTATCAACTGACGAAGGTGATGTGGTTTTAAATGGTAAAGAGCCAAGTGAAATCAACCGCTATGGTTTAGCAAGAACCTTCCAAAATATCCGTTTATTTGGTCAGTTGACTGTTTTAGATAACGTGTTAGTAGCTTTACATACTAAACACGGCGCTAGCTTCTTGTCTAGTGTTTTGCGTACGCCAGCTTTCTACAAAAACCGGGAAGAATTAAAAGAACGCGCAGTCGAATTGCTAAGTATTTTTAACCTTCAAGATTTACTATATGAAAAAGCGAAAAACTTGCCATATGGTCAACAACGTCGTCTAGAAATCGTTCGTGCCTTAGCGACTGAGCCAAAAATCTTATTCTTGGATGAACCAGCTGCAGGGATGAACCCAAATGAAACAGCTAACTTAACTGAATTGATCCGTCAAATTCAAAAAGATTTCGACATTACAGTAGTCCTTATCGAACATGATATGTCTCTTGTAATGAATGTATGTGAACGTATCTACGTATTGGAATACGGTAAATTGATTGCCCACGGTACACCAAGCGAAATCCAAAGTAATCCAGCTGTTATCAAAGCGTACTTAGGAGGCGAGTAAAATATGACAATGTTAGAAGTAAAAGATTTGAAAGTCTCATACGGTATGATTGAAGCGATTAAAGGCATCAGCTTTGAAGTCAATCAAGGCGAAATTGTTTCCCTAATCGGTTCCAATGGTGCGGGTAAATCAACAACATTACGTACGATTTCAGGTATCAAACCAGCCAAAAGCGGACAAATCCTTTATGAAGGACAAGATATATTGAAATCAAACGCAATGAAAATTGTAAAAGCAGGGATTTCTCAAGTTCCTGAAGGTCGTCACGTATTTAAAGGGATGTCTGTTAAAGAAAACCTTTTAATGGGTGCCTACACTCGTAAAGACCGCGACGGCTTAAAAGAAGACATGGAAAAATCATTTGAATACTTCCCAATCATCAAAGAGCGTTTAAACCAAGACGCGGCCACTTTATCTGGTGGGGAACAGCAAATGGTGGCTATGGCAAGAGCCTTGATGGCTAAGCCAAAATTATTATTGTTAGATGAGCCTTCAATGGGGTTAGCGCCATTGTTCATCCAACAAATCTTCAACATCATTGAAGAAATCAATGCGGCTGGTACAACTGTCCTATTGATTGAACAAAATGCCAAGCAAGCATTAAGCATCTCTGACCGTGCTTACGTAATGGAAACGGGTAAGATTTTATTATCAGGATCTGGTCAAGAATTGTTAACCTCTGAGAAAGTACAAGAAGCTTATCTTGGTGGGGCAATGGTATAGATTTAAAGAATCTTAATATAAGCGTTGAGTAATCGTAATGGTTTACTCAACGCTTTTTATGTATAATGCAAGGGAAAAATGGGCCAATTATGGCCAAACGAGATGTATGCAAGGAGGTGACAATATTTTGGCAAATAAGAAGAAGCAAAAGAAACGTAAAATAAACGGTTGGCAAGGTTGGTTGAAAGGGTATCAACAGGTATTTAGGCTAATTTTCAAAAAAAGAAAATATAAAAAAATACGATATCCTTCAAAGAAGAAACGTGCGCAACGTCGTAAAGAGATATGGTTAGGAACACTTGCAATTCTTGGATTAATACTGTTTTTCTTTTCCCAAGACTATCAAGGCGTACCTACGTCAAGTGAGGCCTCCAGTGAAGAAGTGGAAATGGTATATACAGACCAAGAATTTGTGGATTTAATCGGCCAATATGCAGTAATGGAATACCCTGAATCTCACGTATTACCAAGTATTGTCACTGCCCAAGCAATACTGGAATCTAATTTTGGTAAAAGTCAATTATCTAGTGAATATTTTAATTTATTTGGCCGTAAATCATACAGCCCAAATGATCCAAGTGTAGATTTACCCACACAAGAATTTGTGAATGGGCGATATATTACGGTGGATGAACCTTTCCGGGTCTATACATCTTGGGAAGAATCAGTAGCTGATCACGGAAGGTTACTTGCAAACGGCACTTCATGGAATAAAACACATTATAGTGGTGTTTTGAATGCAAGCTCGTATAAAGAAGCGGCCTATGCCTTGCAAGAAGCTGGGTATGCTACAGATCCTAATTATGCAGAATCTTTGATAGATGTGATAGAAAGATACGAATTAACTCGGTTTGATAACCAGGTTCAATAGGATAAGTGAAAGAAAATTCATTTGCAATGGTTGCTATTCAAGTGTATTATAAAAGATGAACAATATTTCGTTATATTGTACTTTTTATAGGGGGTAAAACCGTGGCAAAGACTAAGAGCTATAAGGACATTGCATATCAATACCTAAAGGAACAAATCGATAGTAATTTGCTATTACCAGATACACACTTAAAAGAAGTGGAAATTGCAGAAACGCTAGGCATGAGTCGTACGCCGGTTCGAAAAGCCATGGCACAACTTGCTGAAGAAGATTATATTCGTATTGAACAATATAAGGGTGCGGTAGTAGCGAAAAATGCACTAAACGCACGAGCAATTGTGGAACGTCTACAATTTATTGAATTATTAACGATGAATCTCTTCCAGCAAATGCAAAATAAAGATGTCCAAGTAGACACCGAACGAGTTGAAGAGTTGAAACAAATTATTTCTGAATCACTTGCAACATATGACTTGGAAACTTACTTTGATACTGAATTCAAAATGTTTACCTATTTGGTATCCTTCTATCCGAATTCATACTTTAGACAAGTTACCTTGAATACAATTCAACCCCTACATGAATTGTACATAAAAGAAGCCAAGGAGGATCACTCAGCCTTCAAACGTGAAGCGAACGATTTAAAAGAAATCTATCCAACGATGCTGAAAGCTTTAGTACATAAAGATTATGCGATGGCGCGTAAACAAGCCCGCATCTGGATAAACCAATTAATTCTTTATCAAATCAACAAATAAGTGACAGAGACGAATCTTATAAGGTTCGTCTTTTTATGGCTTTAACCTTCGGCTGGAAAAAGGCGCTTTACTAAACATTCACAGATTAGGATTAATGATCATACAGCCATTGTAAGTGATCGATGTAACCATAATAAAAGTGAAACATTCCATGCTGAATATTGAGTGTCAATCGTAACTAATTAAACAAAGTGGAAGGCGAAGAATGGCCGACTTTGCATTATAATCAGACTCTCTCTCGACCAGCTTTAGTTCACTTGAGATTAGTCTGCAACCGACTACGTCAGTCACTACACTAACCTTCCAGTGTTGTTGGTCTGAGCGGTCTCGCTCGCACCTTGTTTAATCGGGCGCCACAAACCAGAAATGACTGCGTTTCAGATTAGTTTGCAACCGACTACGTCAGTCACTACACTAATCTTCCAACGGTTCATTTCTATCGGTTTGTGTCGCACCTTGTTTTCGTTGAACAGGTGTTCTATTAATGGTATCCTTAACAGTGAAACTATACGGGGAAGGTGGCCTAATGATGGCATTGAATCAATTTACGAAGGGGCTTAATGATCGACAAAAGGAAGCTGTTGAGCATACCGAGGGGCCGCTATTAATTATGGCTGGTGCGGGTAGTGGGAAGACGCGTGTTTTGACCCACCGCATGGCATATATTTTAAGTGAGAAAGATGTAAATCCTTGGAATATTTTAGCAATTACCTTTACCAACAAGGCAGCTAAAGAGATGAAAGAACGGGTGTCTGCCCTTGTAGGACCTGACGCAAACGATATGTGGGTATCTACATTCCACGCTATGTGTGTACGAATTTTAAGACGAGAAGCGGAAGCGATTGGCTTTACGCGGTCATTTACCATTGCGGATCCATCTGAACAACAAACCCTAATCAAACGTATTATTAAGGAATTGAACTTAGACAAGGACAAGTTTTCTTATAAAATGTTGTTAGGGCGTATTTCTGATGCGAAAAATAACTTAATGCTGCCTGACGACTACCGGCAAAATTATTCTGGATATATAGAAGATGTAGTGGCAGATGTATATGAACGCTACCAAAAAGGGCTACAAGCAGCGCAATCTTTCGATTTCGATGATTTAATCATGTATACCGTTAAATTATTCGACCAACAACCAGATATCTTGAAGTACTACCAACAAAAGTTCCACTATATCCACGTGGACGAGTACCAAGATACCAATGAAGCCCAATATAAATTGGTAAAACAATTAGGTGACTACTTCCACAACGTTTGTGTGGTAGGGGACGCGGACCAGTCTATTTATGGTTGGCGTGGTGCCAATATGGAAAATATCTTGAACTTCGAAAAGGATTATCCAAAATCAACCACTATCCTATTGGAACAAAATTACCGGTCTACTAAAAATATCTTGCAGGCGGCCAATAATGTCATCAATAAAAACACCTATCGTAAGGATAAGACCCTTTGGACAGATAATGACCAAGGTGAATTGATTTCTTATTATCGGGCGCAAAATGAGCGTGACGAGTCCAACTATGTCATCGGTAAAATTAAAGATGCTATCAAAGGACAAAGCAAGCGTTACGGAGACATTGCCATCCTGTATAGAACCAATGCCCAGTCCCGTGTAATGGAGGAGAATTTGGTCAAGGCCAACATGCCCTACCGGATCGTTGGCGGTCTAAAATTCTACGACCGCAAGGAAATTAAAGACATTCTAGCTTACCTACGTCTACTGGCCAATCCCTCTGATAACCTATCATTTACGCGGATTATCAACGTGCCTAAACGTGGTATTGGACCAGGAACCCTAGATAAATTAAACACATTCGCCAACCAGCAAGGGATTTCCCTTTTACAGGCGGCAACCCTAGTAGACCATTCACCTATCACTGGTAAAGGTGCTACGAATTTAAAGGCTTTCGGAAAGATGATGGCCAATCTCCAAGCGCAACGCGAATTCTTAGCCATCCAAGACTTAGTCGAGGAAATTTTAGCGCAAACCGGCTACTTAAAAGACTTGGAAAATCAAAAAACACTTGAAGCTGACGCCCGCATCGACAACATTCACGAGTTCATTTCGGTAACTCAAGAGTTCGACAAACGTTGGGAAGCTGAGCAAGAAGACCGCGAACAAGCAGCGCAAATTGCGGCCCAAGAAGAAGCGGACCGGCCGACAGAATTACAAGCAGCCAACCTCAACCAAAGCGACGTCAATCCGGAAAATAACCCGCTCAATCCAGATGGTAGCTTCAATTTATTCGACCTTGAAGGGATTCAAGCAGAACTTGATGGTGTGATTGACAACAATCCGGCTGAAGATGATGCCTTGATGGGCTTTATCACGGATTTATCATTGGTATCAGATTTAGACAACCAAGAAATTGACCAACAAGGGGAATTGACCTTGATGACCTTGCATGCAGCTAAAGGACTTGAGTTCCCAATTGTTTTCATTATTGGGATGGAGGAGGGCATGTTCCCATTAGCCCGTGCTGCTAAGGAAGAGTCTGAACTGGAAGAGGAACGCCGACTTGCTTATGTAGGCATTACCCGAGCGGAAGAGAAATTATACTTAACCAATTCATTGTCAAGGTTGCTTTATGGGAAATACCAATCCAACCCAGTGTCGCGCTTTATCGCAGAAATTGATGACGAATTATTAGATGACAGCGAAAATGAGCGGTCTGTTTTCCAACCATCTGGTGGTAGTCAATCAGACTTGCCATTTGGCTCAGGCTCAACGTTTGCGGCGGATTATGCTAGCAAGCGTAAACGGGCGTCCAACACCTATGAAAGAGCCAATGCCAAGTCTTACTATGAACGGAAGAAAGAAGCGAAACGGTCAGTATTTGACCCAGTTACTGCGAATAAAGATATTAAAACAGTAGATGGTCCAGTAACTTGGGCTATCGGCGATAAAGCCGTCCACAAAAAATGGGGTGTTGGGACAGTTGTCAAGGTTTCAGGAACTGGCAACGACCAAGAGTTAGATATCGCTTTCCCTAATCAAGGAATCAAGCGTCTATTATCTGCCTTCGCCCCAATTGAGAAACAAGCTTAAATTATCTATCACGGAATAAAAGGAGATTGAACGATGACAAAGGATGACCAACAAAGTACTGATGTTGCCCGTATTGAAGCCTTAACCCGTCTCTTGAATGACTATGCCTACCAATACTACGCCTTAGATAATCCAACGATTTCAGATACCGAATATGACAAACTTTACCGTGAGTTGCAGGATTTAGAAGCCAAGTACCCGACCTTTATTCAAGCTGAATCACCAACGCAACGGGTGGGGGACGTTGTAAGTGAAGCCTTTACCAAGGTAACCCATTCACAACCTATGATGTCTCTAGGTAATGCCTTCAATTTTGACGAAGTGGCCAAGTTCGTTGAAGATGTCAAAAAGAATGTCAATGGCCAAGTGCGCTTTGTCTGTGAATTGAAAATCGACGGTTTGTCCGTAGCCATTCAATATGAGAACGGTCGTTACGTCCGGGCAGCCACTCGGGGTGACGGGGTCGTTGGTGAAGATATTACCAACAATGTTCGTACCATTAAATCAGTCCCTATGAAACTTCGCCAAGATATCGATATCGAGGTGCGTGGCGAAATCTACATGCCTAAGGATGCCTTTTTGGCCTTAAATGAAAAACGTGAAGAAGCAGGATTGCCAACTTTCGCTAACCCGCGCAATTCAGCTGCTGGATCAATCCGTCAATTGGATTCAAAAGTCACAGCCAGTCGTAATTTGAATATTTTCTTATACTCAGGAGTCTTTTCTGATGAATTACCGATCAAGAGTCAACAAGACTTGTTCCAACATTTCCCAGACTATGGCTTTCGTGTAAACCCGCTAACCAGAGTGTGTGAAACTTTCGAAGAAATTCAAGCCTACATTGAAGAAATGACTGCTAAACGTCACGAATTGTCTTACGGTATTGATGGGATTGTTATCAAGGTAGACGATTTTAGTGATCAAGAAACTTTAGGTTATACGGTTAAGGCACCGAAATGGGCGATTGCCTACAAATTCCAAGCCGAAGAAGTGGAAACGACCATCCATGATATCGAGTGGACGGTTGGGCGCACGGGTGTAGTGACCCCAACTGCCATTATGGAACCAGTTTTATTAGACGGGTCAACCGTTCAACGGGCTAGCCTCCACAATATGGACTTGATTGAAGCTAAAGATATCCGCCTAAATGATACAGTGGTCATCCATAAGGCGGGGGATATTATTCCAGAAGTGGTGACGGTTGTTTTAGACAAGCGACCTGAAGATTCAACGCCGTATCCAAAACCAACGACTTGTCCGGTTTGCCATAGCGACCTAGTCCATTTAGAGGATGAAGTGGCTTTGAGATGTGTGAACCCAGCTTGTCCAGCCCAAGCAAAAGAGAAGTTGTATCATTTCGTGTCTCGAAACGCCATGAATATTACCGGTGTTGGCCCATCTGTCCTAGAGCAAATGTATGACAAGGCCAATGTCCATAGTCCAGCTGACTTATACCAAGTTAAGAAAGACCAGTTGATGGCCTTAGATAAAATTGGTGATAAGGCGTCAGATAAGATTATCCAAGCTATTGAAGATTCTAAAGAAAATTCACTTGAGCGCTTATTATTTGGTTTAGGCATTCGTCACGTTGGTGCTAAGGCTGCTCGTCAGATTGCTGAAGTGTACCCAAGCATGCAAGAAATTATGACCAAGGAAAGAACCGATTTAACCAATATTGAAGGGATTGGTGAAACTATCGCGGATTCCATAGTTGCCTTTTTTGCCACAGACGGCGTGCGCGAAACCATTGATGCCCTAGTAGAAAATGGCGTCAACATGCAGTACAAGGGACCGGTTAAAGCAGAAGTTGAAGCCATCGATTCCTTCTGGTCCGGCAAAACAGTTGTCCTAACTGGGAAATTATCTCAGTACACAAGACCGGAAGCTAAGAAAGCTATCGAGGCCTTAGGTGGTAACGTTACAGGGTCTGTTTCTAAGAAGACGGATATCCTAGTTGCCGGGGAAGATGCAGGGTCAAAATTGGCCAAAGCAGAAAACTTAGGCGTTACTGTATTTTCTGAACAAGACATGGTTGACAAGTTATAATATAATAGACCAATAGAAAGAAGAAAATGCGGACTTGTGATTGGGGAGAATACCAAGTTAAGAAAGGGAATGTCGTGTTGAAAATCAAAAAATGCAAAACATTATCCATATTATTGGTGGCGACCTTGGCCCTAACAGCCTGTCAAAACGACCAAGCCGATTCAACTGAATCAGTGGGTTCAGCCAGCCAAACTTCATCTAGTAATGAAGAACAACAAACACAAACAAGCCAACTGTCGACAGAATACTACTCGTCATACATTAGTGACGGCACTTACCAAACCAATTCTGCTTCAAGAATTACAGCGGGGGCATCTTCACAAGCCAATGCGGAGAATTTAGAGCGCGGTTTGTATGACCTAGCCAAGAATATTTTCGCCACTGAAGACTACTCGCTCCAAGAAGGACAAGTCATCGGCGAGGACCAGACCTTGACTTATTTAACAGCCCAATCGGACGAAAATCCAGATGGCCTAAATCCGTCCGGTTATGAATCGACCACTATGGACGGGTTTGAACCCCGCTATTTAAATACCATTATGGAATACAATTTCGTTGATCAGGACGGGAATATCGCAGGGATTTCAATCGGTTTAGGAATGAACTATTCAGATATCTTCAAGACTGATTCAGACAGCGAAGAAGTGGAAATTACCTCTGAAGAGCGTATCGAACATGGGAAGCAGATGGCTAAAACCATCGTCTCTGACATTCGTGAAAACGAGGATTACGCGGACACACCGATCCATGTAGCCATCTTTGAAAACGAAGCATCTGGTGATTTAGGTGGCGGAACCTTCTCAACAGATGCCGTTTCATCAAGTGGAAACTCATTTGGTGACTGGTCAACCTACAACCAAGACTTCGTCGTTTACGGCGTCGATGACGCACCAAACGAAGAGGACACAGTAGCCTTCACCCGCTTCCGTGACCAAATTCAAAGCTTCTATCCGCAACTATCCGGTCTATCAGGGGTAGGTTACTACCAGGATAACGAGCAACAAAACATCAACATCGTCATCTACAGTCAATTCGATGGCTATAGCGAAATTATCGCTTTATCACAGCAAGCCATTTCAACCGCAAGCTCAGTATTCAACAACAATATTGAGATTCAAATTCAAGTGGTAACCGCTGACGGCGTTCGGGCCCTATTGACTAGAAGTAAAGACGCAGACACCTTCAACTATGTACTCGTAGATTAAAGTGTGTAACATTTTATAACATATCCACCTCTTTTTCAGAATTAAAAAAGGGGTAGGCGACTTATTTCTGGCTCACAGCCATAAAACGAATAGTCATCTTGATAGGCAAGTTTTAGTAAAAAAGCTTGCCTATTCGCATTTATAAGTTATTTTCCAATGGTTAAGATTAAAATTGTAAAAAAATACTCATGTAACCTTAATTAACATTGTTGACTTGAGCCGTTTGTGCTAAAATAAAACAGGTAAAATAAGGCGAAAACTAAGCTGAAGAATGAAGGAGGAACCCGTTATGTCAATTTCTGAAGAAGAAGTTAAACGGATTGCTAAATTAGCTAAATTCAAGGTTGAAGATGAAGATGTCGTTCACTTTACTGAAGAATTTGGGAATATTTTAAATATGATTGAAGAATTACAAGAAATCGATACTACCGATGTAGCACCTATGTTTTGGGCAGTCGATTTTGAAAACGTGATGCGCGAAGATAAAGTTGTGAAAATGCAAACGCGTGATGAATTATTTATCAACGCCAAAACAACAGTCGATGGTTTTATCGAAGTGCCATCAATTATTGATACAGATGGAGGCGACGCTTAATGGAAAAATTTACAGATACAATTCGCTCATTAAATGAGAAATTAGTAGCAGGCCAAGTGACATCTGTTGAATTAGTGGAAGAAGCTATACGCCGTATTAAAGCAGAAAATGACACAATCAACGCGGTCATCACTTTAGACGAAGAGAATGCTTTAGCAAAAGCCAAAGCATCTGACGAAAAAGGTTACTCCTCTGACCGACCATTACAAGGCATTCCGATTGGATTAAAAGACAATATCTTAACAAACGGTGTCACAACTACAGCAGCATCTAAAATGCTAGCTGACTTTGTACCAATTTATGATGCAACAGTTACTGAAAAATTAGCTGCAGCAGGTGCGATTAATATTGCCAAATTAAACATGGATGAATTCGCCATGGGTGGTTCAAATGAAACGTCTTATTTCGGCCCAGTTCGCAATCCATTTGATACAGACCGTGTACCAGGCGGTTCTTCAGGTGGTTCAGCGGCCGCTGTTTCAGCTGGTCAAGTGATGGCAACATTAGGTACCGATACAGGTGGTTCAATCCGTCAACCCGCGGCATACAACGGTATTGTAGGGATGAAACCTACTTACGGTCGTGTGTCACGTTGGGGCGTTATTTCTTTTGCTTCTTCATTAGACCAAGTTGGGCCAATGACTCGTACAGTTGAAGATAATGCGATTATGTTAGAAGCAATTGCTGGTTATGATGACCATGATTCAACCTCAGCAAACATTGAAGTGCCTAACTATGTGGCCTCTATGAAAGATGGCGTTCAAGGGTTAACAGTTGGTGTACCGGTAGAGTTCTTTGGTGACGCTGTTGACGAACAAGTGAAAGAACAAGTTCGCGCATCAATCAAGCAATTAGAAAATGCTGGTGCAACTATTAAAGAAATCAGCTTCGAAAACTTGAAATATGGTATTCCAGTTTACTATATCATCGCCTCTGCAGAAGCATCTTCAAACTTACAACGCTATGATGGTATCCGTTACGGTTACCGCGCAGAAAGCTTCAATGATCTAGAAGAATTGTATGTCAATACAAGAACTGAAGGTTTTGGTGATGAAGTAAAACGTCGTTTGATGACAGGTACATTCTCTATCGCATCAGAAAACTTCGACGAATACTTCATGAAAGCTGCTAAAGTACGTATGTTAATTAAAGAAGCATTTGATAGCATCTTCTCAGAAGTTGATTTAATCGTATCACCAGTAACTACTGGTACAGCCTTTAAATTAGGTGAGAAGAATGACGATCCAATCGAAATGTACATGGCTGACTTATTAACAGTTCCTGTAAACTTAGCTGGACTACCTGGTTTATCAATGCCTGTTGGGTTTGACGACAAAGGTCTACCAATCGGTTTACAAATCATCGGTAACCGTTTCGAAGAAGAAAAAATTTACCGTGCAGCATACGCTGTTGAACAAGTAAACGACGCTTATACAAAACATCCAGCAGAGTAAGAGGGAGGAAATCGCATGAATTACGAAACAGTCATTGGACTTGAAGTCCATGTCGAATTAAAGACAGAATCAAAAATGTTCTCTCCATCTGCCGCTCACTTTGGAGCAGAACCTAACACAAACACAAACGTTATTGACTTCGGTTATCCTGGTGTCTTGCCAAAAATGAACCGTCGTGGTATTGAATTCGCCATTAAAGCCGCTTTAGCTTTAAACTGTGAAATCAACCCAGTACAACACTTCGACCGTAAAAACTACTTCTACCCAGACAATCCAAAAGCTTACCAAACAACTCAATTATGGCGACCAATTGGTGAAAATGGTTGGATTGAAATCGAAGTGAATGGTGAAACCAAAAAAATCCGTATCGAACGTCTTCACTTAGAAGAAGATGCAGGTAAAAACATCCACGGTGCTGGCGATTCATTAGTTGACTTAAACCGTCAAGGTACACCGTTATTAGAAATCGTATCTGAAGCAGATATGCGTTCACCAGAAGAAGCCTATGCATACTTAGAAAAAATCCGTGAAATCATCCGTTTCACTGGCGTTTCTGATGTGAAAATGGAAGAAGGTTCAATGCGTTGTGACGCCAATATTTCTTTACGTCCTTATGGCCAAAAAGAATTTGGTACCAAAAACGAATTGAAAAACTTAAACTCATTCAACTATGTTCGTAAAGGTTTAGCTTAC
This sequence comes from Aerococcus viridans, assembly GCF_001543285.1. Taxonomy (NCBI): domain Bacteria; kingdom Bacillati; phylum Bacillota; class Bacilli; order Lactobacillales; family Aerococcaceae; genus Aerococcus; species Aerococcus viridans. The sequence continues at coordinate 1,919,404 of NZ_CP014164.1, read as the reverse complement.
GAAGAAAAACGTCAAGCACAAGTCTTAAACGCAGGTGGTGTGATTGAACAAGCCACTCGTCGTTACGATGAAAACACTGGTAAAACGCAATTAATGCGTGTAAAAGAAGGGGCAGCCGACTACCGTTACTTCCCAGAACCAGACCTACCGCCATTTACAGTATCTGATGCTTGGTTAGAGGAAATTCAAGCAAGCTTACCAGAAATGCCGGCTGATCGTCGTAAACGTTATGTAGAGACTTTCGAATTACCAGAATATGACGCTCAAATTTTGACGCAAACCTTAGAAATGTCTGACTTCTTTGATGCTACAGTGAAAGCTGGCGCTGATCCGAAACAAGCTTCTAACTGGTTAATGGGTGAAGTGAATGCTTACATGAACGATAATGAGAAAGACTTAGACCAAATTGGTTTAACGCCAGAATCATTAGCAGAAATGATTGCCTTGATTGAAGATGGTACTATCTCAAGCAAGCAAGCGAAGAAAGTATTCAAAGTCTTAGCAGATAAAGGTGGTTCAGCTAAAGAGGTTGTTGAAGCTGAGGGATTAGTACAATTATCTGATCCAGCACAATTGTTACCATTAATTACTGAAATTCTTGATAACAACCAACAATCAATTGACGACTATAAAGCTGGTAAGAAGAAAGCGACTGGTTTCTTAGTTGGTCAAATTATGAAAGCTACTAAGGGTCAAGCGAACCCACAAGTTGTTAATCAATTATTAACCGAAGAATTGGATAAACGCTAATTTTGAACAAAACTAAAACATGTCTGGTCTACCAAATCGGTGAATCGGACATGTTTTTTTATCGTTAGTAAATGAATCGCAAAGTCTCTTGTTTACACTTACTCTCAAATACTCTGATATGGTCAGTTATCCTTTTTCACTGTCAAGGCATGCTAGCTAGTTCCGGCCTCAATCTTGCAAACGAATCTCGCAAACCTAAGTTATTTAATAAGTAATTTCAAAATCTAACATTCTGTGAATCAAGCTAGCAATATCAATTAGGATATTTGAGGTATATTTAATTGTCCAAAGTTGGGGTAAAGGTGGTTACAGTTAAAATGTAAATATTGGGTGTTTTTCCTAGCAAGTGAAGGGGGTTGACTGGGTAGGTTCAGGTAGAACAATTCGTAAAATTAACTAGTAAATATAAGCTAACAAAGGCTTGATACAAACCCAAGTTTTCTCTATGACTTGACAATAGCTGTTAATGTTTGTATGCTTATGAGTGTTGAAAAGAGAATATGATTTGTTAGGCAGAGGCTCCTATACAAACACAGGCTACTGCCCAGAAACGTCCAGAGACGCCAATGGGTATAACAGGATTATCCGAATAGAAGGAATTTCTAACGTAGCTAACAGTAATGTTTACGTTGTATAGTGCTAAAACTCCACGAAAAGATCAAATAACAAAAATAGGTGTATACCCGTTTTTGTTGTGGATATTTAGAGTAGGCTCTCGCTAATTTTAGTGGGGGCTTTTTATATTGCGACAAATCTTCATTTTAACAAGTATAAAATGAGGAGGTATTTTTATGGTAAAAAGGTGTATCATTTCTTAGTTGTTTTTATCATTCATTCAATGGTTAAAGACTTTCTTTGCATCCTTTCCAGAACTTTAGGTGGCTGATTACAGTCTAGACTAATGTGAGGAAGTAGCATCGTGTGAAAGAAAGGATTGAATACAATGATGAATAACAGAGATAAATTAGGTTACTTTGAACTAGCTAGTAAACCTATTTTAGAAATAAAAGAAATATTTAAAGTAAAAGTAGACGGATTTAAAGAAGAAGAAGCAAGTCAAATTAGAGCTGAATATGGTGATAATGAAATAGATTATGGTACAGAGAAAAGTTTATGGCGCTATATCTTTGAGGCTTATTTCACGCCGTTTACACTAGTACTATTAAGTTTAGCTTTGATTTCATTTTTAACAGACTATGTATTTGTAGAGGCTACTGAACGGGAAATTTTAGGGCCAATTATTATTGTAGTGTTAATTATCTTAAGTGGTACCATGTCTTTGATTCAAACTATCCGTTCAAATCAATCTGTAGAAGCATTAGAATCTATGGTCGAAGTGACATCGGCAGTTAAGCGGGAAGGTCAGTACCAAGAAATTAGAACTGAAGATATCGTAATCGGTGACTTAGTTCGGTTAAAAGCTGGGGATATGATTCCAGCGGATATTCGCTTAATAAACAGTAAAGATTTATTCGTATCTCAGACTTCATTAACAGGTGAAAGTCATCCAGTTGAGAAACGCGCACTGGATGAAATAGAGGAACCAACTAGTGAAACAGATTACGCTACCCTAGTATTTACTGGAAGTGAAGTAGTGAGCGGTGTTGGTGAAGGTGTGGTAGTAAGAACCGGGAATAATACATTATTCGGTGGTATTGCGGATGCCTTTGCCAATGAACCTATCAAAACAAGTTTTGATGAAGGTATTGAAAAGACATCACTATTATTAATTCGCTTTATGGGTTTGATGGCAGTGATTGTTATTCTGATTAATGGTTTAACAAAAGGTGATTGGTTACAAGCTTTACTATTTGGCATTTCCATTGCGGTAGGTTTAACACCTGAAATGTTACCGATGATTGTGACAACAAACTTAGTTAAGGGCGCTAAAGATATGAAAAAAGAGGGTACGATTGTACGTAACCTTCAAGGTATTCAAAATTTTGGAGCTATTGACGTATTAGTGACAGATAAAACTGGTACCTTAACACAAGATAATATTGTGCTTCAACACCATCTAAATATTGATGGAGAAGAAAGCAATCGTGTGCTGCGTCATGCTTATCTAAATAGCTATTTTCAAACTGGTTTAGGTAACCTTATGGATAAAGCGATTATTCAAGCAGGTGAAGAAGAATTAGCATGCGAAAAATTAGCTTATACAAAAGTAGATGAACTTCCTTTTGACTTCGAGCGTAGAAGACTGAGTGTAGTGGTTGAAGATCAAGCTGGTAAGACACAAATGATCACCAAGGGTGCGATTGAAGAAATGTTGGCTGTATCCTCTTACGTGGACTATGCGGGTGACATACTTGAGTTGACAGACCAAGTACGAGAAAAAGTATTAGCACAAGTTGCCAAATTAAATAGCCAAGGATTACGTGTACTAGGTGTTGCCCAAAAAACAAACCCTAGCCCAGTAGATGCTTTCTCAGTAAAAGATGAAAGTGAAATGGTACTTATTGGCTATTTAGCCTTCCTAGATCCACCAAAACCATCTACTAAAGCAGCAATTAAAGCGTTAAATGAGCATGCGGTTAATGTGAAAATTATGACAGGTGATAACGAACTAGTGACGGTATCCGTAGCTGAGCAAGTAGGTATTCCCAAAGAACATATTATTTCCGGGGATCAATTAGTGGATAAAACAGATAAAGAGCTAGGTGAAATAGCTGAAAAACATAGTTTATTTGTAAAATTAAATCCAACGCAAAAATCAACTTTGGTGACGATACTAAGAGAAAATGGTCATGTGGTAGGTTTTCTAGGTGATGGGATTAATGATTCACCAGCACTAAGGGCAGCAGATGTGGGCATCTCTGTGGATAACGCAGTGGATATTGCGAAAGAGTCAGCAGATATCATCTTGCTAGAAAAAGACTTAATGATTCTTGAAAAAGGAATTCTAGCAGGACGAAAAGTATTTGGTAATACCATGAAGTATATCAAAGCGACTACTTCATCTAACTTTGGGAATGTATTCTCAGTACTGATTGCTAGTATTTTCTTACCATTCTTACCAATGCTACCTATTCAATTACTATTCTTAGGCTTAATTTATGAAATTGCGTCAATGTCATTACCATGGGACGATATGGATAAAGAATATTTATACCTACCCAAAAAATGGGCAGCTTCTTCCATCCAAAAATTTATGGTATGGTTTGGACCAACAAGTTCCATTTTTGATGTCACAACCTTTATCGTTACATTTTTCATTATTGCACCAAGTATTGCTGGCGGACAATTTGTAAACTTAAACGAAGGTCAACAAGATTTATTTATCGCGATCTTCCAATCTAGTTGGTTTGTGGTTTCCTTATGGACACAAACGCTTGTTTTATATACTTTACGCACACCAAAAATCCCATTTATCCAAAGTCGACCATCAAAAGTAGTACTTTCAATTACAGGTATTGGTATTTTAATCGGTTCATTTGCACCGTATACAGGTTTAGGTCACGCACTTGGCTTAGCTGCATTACCAATCCAATTCTGGGGGGTATTAGCCGTAACAGTCGTTTTGTATTTGATATTAGTACAAATCGTGAAACATATCTATGTGAAACGTCATGGCGAATTACTATAATGGCAGCTATTGATATGTGGAAAATAGCAAGAAAAAAGAGAGCGGCTGCTCTCTTTTTTGTGTCAATTTTATAAAGCTACCTGAGCAAAACCAAGGTGTGCTCTTTTTTCGATGGCCTTTGTAATTCGATAGGCAATTTCAAAGTCAATCATTCCATGGATCAAGGTACCGATACCGACTAAAACAATTAAAGTATACATGAAACCATCTGATGGTGGGACTACGCCAGCCGTAGTTAGAGCATATACAATTGCTACTTCGCCAAGCCCGTGGATGGTGTTGATCACGCAGTTAAAGGCTGTTCTTGAGCCAATTTTTACCAGGGTATTTGGTGCTTTTTTTAGGTAATAAGCGCCTAAAGTTGCAAAAATTAAGTGAGTAAGGGCACGAGCCACAATAATGATTGGGAAACCTGCCATTAAAAAACCGATAGTAGTGCCGACTGCGACAATAGCTGCTGTTGAAGGTTTTCTAAACATGGACATATCAACAGGTACATGAGAACCTAAGGTAAAAGAGGCAGGGCCTATGACGACTTTAAAGGGCATAATTAAGGGGATAAAGATCCCTATAGCGGTAAGTAAACCAGTAATAGTTATATTTTGTGTGCGCTTAGACACTTGATTCCTTTGCATGATAATTTCCTCCCAAATTTGTTGAGTTCATCATACGCAAAATCCCTTAAGGTGTCAAGACAGGTGTAAAGACTGACAAGGAAAATCATCTAAGCTTTGAAAGTGTAAATTAAATACCTTCGTCTAATAAAATGCCAGCAGCCTTTAAGTCGGCTTTAATGGCTACAAATGTAGCCTCATCAGACGTTGTGATAGTATGCAAGTGGATGCCGTTGGTTAAAGAAGACAGCATGGTACCGGCTGATTTATCCATGGCTGCATGGAAGTCTTGAATATCGCCCACTTGCTTAATTTGTAGGCTAGCTTTAATTAACCCGTAATAAGGGTGGTCTACCTCGACATTTTCAACGAAGCCACCGTGGTTGACGATAATAGTTAATTCTTCAATAGCTTGGTCAGCTAAATGCTGGCAGACGATTTTGCCACGGAAGCGACTATCATCCACGCTGGTAGCTTTATCGGCTAATAGGTAGCCTTGGTTTGTGGCGATAATGTCATAGTGACTGGCTCGCAAAATAGCGACGTCCCCGACGATGATTTGGCGACTGACACCAAATTCTTTGGCAAGGCTAGTGGCTTTCAGGGGCGTTGTGGCTTGGTTCAAGGTTTGAATGAGTAAGTCTCGTCGTTGGGTTGCTTTCATGGTGGGCCCTCCTTTAGATCTTTCGTTGATTATAGCATAGGTTTTCACCTGACTAGCAACAAGCTAGGGTTACGCCCTCTTCTGCTAAGGGAAAATCTCGATACCTATGAAAGATTGACAATTAATGATAAGATAATAAAGAAGTTTTAATTTAAATTCATCACAAATAGATAAGGAGATCATTATGGCAAAAGTAGAAAGTTTTACATTAGACCACGATGCAGTGAAGGCACCATACGTACGGATTGCGGGCGCTGAAACAGGGGCGTTAGGAGATAAATTAAGCAAGTTTGATATCCGCTTTGTGCAACCAAACCAAGATTCCATTCCAACAAGTGCCATTCACACTTTGGAACACTTATTAGCGGCTTACACGCGTGATTATTTAGAAGGTGTTATCGATATTTCACCAATGGGTTGCCGGACTGGCTTCTACATGATTGTTTGGGGAACACCATCAGTTGAAGAAGTGGCAACAGCCATGACAAGAGTATTGAATGATGTCTTAGCAGCGAAATGGTCAGATGTACAAGGAACTGAGCGCGTGGAATGTGGTAACTTCCGTGACCATTCATTATGGGGCGCACAACAATACGCTAAAGACGTTTTAGAAGCAGGATTTTCAGTAGATCCATTTGACCGTAAAGTCCTAAATTAGGGAGGTTTCTATGGATCAACAAGAGAAAATTAAAATTTTACAGGATGTCATCCAGTTAGAAACGCCAAACGGCAACGAAGAAATTGTCGCCCTATACTATAAAAACTTACTTGAAGCCCACGGCATTGAATCGCAATTGATTCAATATGCAGACGGTCGTACTAACTTAGTAGCTGAATTAAAAGGTAACCAAGAAGGTAAAATTTTAGCGGTATCAGGTCATATGGACGTGGTAGATGCTGGGAACCCAGACTTGTGGACATACCCACCATATGGTGCAGAAATTCATGATGGTGTGATGTACGGACGTGGGACTACCGATATGAAGGCTGGGTTAACGGCTTTAATTATCGCCATGATCGAATTAAAAGAATCTGTCCAAGACTTTAGCGGGACAGTTCGTTTACTAGCTTGTGTTGGAGAAGAAATCGGTATGCTAGGGTCTAAACAATTAACTGACCTAGGCTACACTGAAGATATCCACGGCATGATCATCGCCGAACCATCAACCCCTTACTACAACACCAAACATAAGGGTTCAATTCAATATCAAGTCATTGCCCACGGACGTGCTGCCCATTCCTCTACACCGGAAAAAGGGGTTAACACCATCCAGCTGATTAACGATTTTATCAACAAGACCAATATCAAGATTGATGAAGCGGCTGCGACAGCTGAAAACGATATGTTAGGCAAGATGTTGAATGTATTCACAATGATTGAAGGGGGCAACCAAATTAACTCAGTCCCTGAATATACAGTCCTATCAGGAAATGCACGGACAATTCCTGAAGTAGGCAATGACGTTGTGGTTGGCATTTTCAATGATGTGATTGAAGAAATTAACGCTAACGGTCAAGGTACATTAGAATTGAACTTGTTACAAAACAACCAATATGCAGATGGGGCTAATGATTCTGCATTAGTAGATTTAATTAAGGTAGAAGATCCACAAGCGGAAAACCGCGGGTTAAGTGGTGCAACTGACGGGTCTAACTTTACCAATGTAGATAACAAATTTGACTTTGCTATTTATGGACCAGGTAGGATTGATAGCGCTCATACCATAGACGAATCTATTGAAGTGGACCAATACTTAGCCTTCATCGATAAGTATGTGAACATATATAAAGGATACTTGAAGTAACCTTTTGGCTTTAAGTGTAAAATTCACTTAGATTATAAACCCAGAATATTGAATTTGGTAACAGAATGTATAAGCATACTGACACTTGTTTTGAGGATAAGCTTGATACACTCAATTTATTTGAGGTGTTAAGAAAAACATTATAAAAAATATTTGATTAGTAGCGCTGGCACTTGGGTGTTGGCGTTTTGTTGTTTTCTCAAGTATTTCAAGGGTGTGCATGGTAAAATAGTGGAGATAATGAAAAAGGATGATGATAAATATGAAACAAAAATATACAACGCCAATTCAAAAGAATGAATCTTTTGAGGGCACAATTGAAGACCTTACCTTTCAAGGTTTAGGTGTGGTTAAAGTGGATGGTTATCCACTATTTGTAGAGAATGCTTTACCTGGTGAAGTGGGGACAATTAAGGCCATTTCTGTGGGTGAAAAGTTTGGCTATGGAAAAATGATGCAACGAACTGTGGATTCACCGGACCGGGTAGGCATTGTGGATAAGGTATCAAGCCAAGTGGGCACAATGCCACTGCAACATATGACTTATGAAGCACAACTTGCTTTCAAACAAAAGCAAGTGGAGAATGCTTTTAGTCGTTTTGGTCTAGCTGAAGGGCGCGAAGTATTGCCTACTGTAGGTTCTGAAGATACTTTTAAATACCGTAATAAGGCGCAAATTCCTATCGGTGCGGATGATGAAGGACAATTATATTCAGGATTTTACCGGAAAAATTCTCATGAGATTATCCCTGTGGAAGATTTTAAAATCCAATTACCAGGCATTGATGAAGCAATCGCAAGTATTGTGGATATCTTTAACCAACATGGGTTAAAAGGTTATGATGAAGGGAAACACTCAGGATTAATCCGTAATATTGTCATCCGTAAAGGCTACTACACAAACCAAATGATGGTCATTATTGTGATTAACGGTAAAGATCTACCGGAAGAAAACCAAATTGTGACTGAAATTGTGGAAAAACTACCAGAAGTTGTGTCTATTGTCTTGAGTTCGAATACTAAACAAACAAATTTCGTGATGTCAGGTAAACAACGTGTTTTATATGGTGTGGATAAATACGAAGATAAGATGTTTGATTTTACCTTTGATATTTCAAGTCGGTCATTCTTCCAAATTAATACCCCTCAAGCGGAAAAATTGTACCAATTAGCGATTGATGCAGCTGATTTAACAGGGGAAGAAACGGTGGTAGATGCCTACTGTGGTATTGGGACAATTACTTTGGCACTAGCGAAAAAGGCCAAACATGTATACGGGGTAGAAGTGGTAGGCGACGCTGTAAAAATGGCCAAAAATAATGCAGCTAAAAATTATATTAATAACGTCCATTTTGAAACAGGACAAGCCGAAACAGTAATGGGTGAATGGGTTAAAGCCGGCGTTCAACCGGACGTGGTTGTTGTAGACCCACCACGTAAAGGCTTAGAGGATACTTTCATCGAATCAACAATTGAAGCTAATCCAGAGAAAATTGTCTATGTATCATGTAACCCAACAACCATGGCACGTGATATCGCTAAATTTGTGGAAGCTGGCTATGACTTCGAGCAAGTTCAACCATTAGATATGTTCCCACAAACTTGGCATGTGGAGTGTGTGGTATTGATGCAAAAAGTTAAATAAGAAATGGTTTTATAGAGGGCTTTCTAGGCTTCATGTAAGTGTCTGGAACCCCCTTTTTTTGAAATTATAGATAAATGTAAGTCTGATTTCTCGTTTGGAGCATTTAAGGGAAGGTGCGTATGCGGGAACGGGTCGAGCCTTGAAAGGTTGGTATAACAGTATTCTTCTCTGAAAACAAAAACTATAGTTTAAAATAGCCTACTCTGCTATATTATGAATAGATAAGTAGCCTTCTAAGGAGGAAAAGATGATGGACCTGAATAATTCATAGTTTTACTAATAGTCTTTCCTAACATTGATTTAATAGTCTTTAAAATAATCTGCTTCATCACCCATTAGGTGATGAAAAAAGACCTCCTTTCTGATGTGGTTAATTCACCACAAACTACCATAGAAAGGGGTTCTCTCAGTGGTTACTTTACAAGAAAATGCCGTAAAATTCAGCAATAATTTAATCGTTTCTCATGATGGTGGTCGTTTATCAAGTGATTCTGGTTTAGTCCTAATCGAACAACACTTAACACATATTCTCCCCTCATTTGAAAGTGAATTAACTTGCTTTTTTTCCTTCCCTCATTTATAATAAGTTTGACATTAAAATAAGAAGTGCGGGAGTAACTGGCAGTTTTTTACTGCTACAGTGCCACCAATCGTAGATAATTTATCTGCTGGTGCTGTATTAAATAGTGAGACGCATACGGAAGTGAGTGAATTTTTCCGTATGCGTCTTTTTTTATCTCACTCCAAAAGCATAGAAAGGACAGAAAATGGATTATTATAAAGAAAGTATTGAAACGGTATTTTCGTCTCTGAATACCTCTACAGAAGGTATATCGACGGAGGAAGCCAAGAAGAGGCAAGAAGAACAAGGCTTCAATGAGATTTCTAGAAAAGAAAGACAATCGACCTTTTCTATGTTTATAGATACCTTTAAAGATCCCATGGTTATTGTCTTACTTATTGTGGCTATTGTGCAGATTGTTTTAGGAGAAGCCGTTGAATCTCTTATTATCTTTGCGGTGCTTATCATTAACTCCATTTTAAGTGTCGTCCAGACGAAAAAAGCAGAGGATTCTCTCGAATCATTGAGGCGAATGGCCACTCCGACGAGTACTGTCATTAGAAATGGTCGTCTACAAAATGTCGAGGCTAGAGAACTGGTTAAAGGAGATATTGTTCTTTTAGAAGCGGGAGACAATATACCAGCAGACGGAAGACTGATTGAAGCGGAATCTCTTCAAGTCGTAGAAGGGGCATTAACAGGTGAATCGGTTGCTTCAGATAAATTCGTTGATAAGCTGGAAGAAGATGCCCCTCTTGCGGATAGAAGTAATATGACTTATAGTGGCACGCTTGTCACTTACGGTAGAGGAAAAATGGTTGTCACAGCTATTGGAGAAGAAACAGAAATGGGTAAAGTCGCCCAGTTGATTCAAAGTGCAGAAGCCAAACAAACCCCTCTCCAACGAAAACTGGAAGATTTCAGTAAAAAACTGGGTATTGGTATTCTGATTTTATCCATTCTCATTTTTGCTATTCAAGCTGTTCGAATCTTCTTAGGAGATTCACAAGACTATACTGTTCCATTAGTTAACGCCTTTATGTTTGCGGTAGCTGTGGCTGTTGCGGCTATTCCTGAAGCTCTCCAATCCATCGTAACGATTGTCTTATCTGTTGGAACAAATAAAATGGCTAAACAGCATGTGATTATCAGACAATTGCCCGCAGTTGAAACACTGGGCTCAACTAGTGTTATCTGTACTGATAAAACAGGTACTTTAACTCAGAATAAAATGACGGTAGTGGATGCATTTATTCCAAATGGTGAATCAAACTTGTTCTCAGGGGATAAGCAAACGTGGTCAGAGTCTGAAAGATTACTCATGCAAATAGCTGTACTAGCGAATGATTCCAATATTGATGAGAAAGGGGAATCGAGCGGTGATCCTACTGAAGTGGCTTTAATTGCTTACAGTAACAAGCAAGGTGCACCCTATGAAGAAATCCGTAAGAAATACCCGCGTTTACTCGAGCTACCTTTTGATTCAAGCAGAAAGCGCATGTCAACCGTGCATGAAATCAATGGTGAAAAACGCCTCTTAACAAAAGGTGGGCCAGATATTATCTTCGACTTGTGCTCACGTATTAAGTTGAACGGTGAAATTGTCGAATTAACAGAAGAACGATTAGAGGCTCTCAAAGCGCAAAACGAAAAGTTCTCTGACCAGGCCTTTCGTGTGTTAGCTTTCGCTTACAAGCCTATTGAAAAAGATACTATTGAAGTTGAAGATGAAAGTGATTTAATCTTTGTCGGTTTACTTGCAATGATCGATCCTCCTAGAGAAGAAGTGTATCACGCCGTTCAGGATGCAGAAAAAGCAGGAATTAAAACTGTCATGATTACTGGTGACCACAAAACAACCGCTCGTGCTATCGGACGTGACTTAAACATCTTTAAGGAAGGCGATCTAGCTTATACTGGACAAGAATTAGACGCGTTAAGTGATGAAGAACTAATGAACAACTTAGAAAAAATATCCGTTTATGCTCGTGTCACTCCTGAAAACAAAATCAGAATCGTAGATGCTTGGCAAAAGAAAAACCAGGTGACCGCAATGACTGGAGATGGAGTCAATGACGCCCCTGCATTAAAACAAGCTGATATCGGAATCGCAATGGGAAGCGGAACAGACGTTGCTAAAGATGCCTCTGCTATGATTTTAACAGACGATAATTTTGTTTCTATCGTTCATGCGGTTGCTGTCGGGCGTACGGTTTACAGTAATATTAAAAAAGCTATTGCTTACCTATTCTCAGGTAACTTAGGTGCTGTTATTGCGATTTTAGTTGCTTTATTACTCAATTGGGTTAATCCCTTTACAGCATTACAATTACTCTTTATTAACTTAGCTAATGATTCCCTTCCTGCTATTGCTTTGGGATTAGAGCCTAGAGAACCTAACGTCATGAATGAACCACCGAGAGATCCTGATGAGCCTATTTTCTCAGGAAAAACCTTAAGCACAGTTATATTCCGGGGTTCTTTAATCGGTCTAGCGGTTATCATTTCTCAGTTTATTGGGTTGCAGTACTCAGCTGAGATAAGTGTAGCGATGGCCTTTACAACACTTATTTTATCTAGAACATTGCAAATATTCCCTGCGCGTTCGACTACTCAAACTAGTTTTGAAGCAGGATTCTTTACTAACAAATTTATATTAATGGCCTTTATTGCTTGTTTAGGTCTATATGGTATCACTCTTTTACCGGTTGTTAGAGGGGTATTCTCAATCCCAGATACTTTTGGCTTAATGCATTGGGCTATTGCAACAGGACTGGCCTTATCTACAACTGTACTGATGGAATTGAAGAAAAAAGTTTTCCCTGCTAAATAAATTAATACGTTTTAAATACAGAGTATGAAAAGGAGGATGGGACAAAAGGTGAATCTCTACCCGAAAATTGAACACTCAAAAAAAGAGTGTTGTAAGTTTTCGGGTTATTTTTATGCAAAATTTTCGGTATACTCTATTTGAGTTATACAGAAGGGAGTGGGCAGATTGAGTAAAAAGATATATAGCCAAGCTGAGATTCAAGCTTTAAGAAACAATCCTAATGTGAAAAGTGTGACAGAGAAAAGTATTACCTATTCATCAGAATTCAAAATAAAGGCCATTAAACAAAACAAACAAGGCATGACATCCACTCAGATATTTGAACTTGCTGGACTTCCTTCTCATTTAATCGGAAAAGGAAAATCCGATCAATCACTATCACGTTGGAAAAGATTATATAAAGATCACGGAGAAGATGTATTGTTACAAGAGACTCGTGGTTCAAAAAATAATGGTCCCTATGGACCAAGAGAACAATTATCGTTACAAGAGGCACTAGACAAAGCAAATGCCCGTATAGCCTATCTAGAGGGGAATCTTGAACTAGTAAAAAAATTAGAACAGCACGAGAGGAGCGTGAAAAACGACAAAAGAAACGACTTAAGTAAACAAGAACGCTTTAGATTAATTAACCAAATTATTCGTGAGAATCAACTTGCTGGAATGGTGAATCATTTATGCGACCTTGCAGGGGTAAGTAAAAGCGGCTACTATTACTGGCTAAATAGTAGCGATAAGCGTGCTGAGCGTGATCGAAATGATTGGGAAGATTTCCAATTGTTATATAGAATTTTTCTGGATAAGAAGAAGTGTGGGATTGATGAAATAAAAATGGCATTAGAAACTGAATACGATGTAGTAATGAATCATAAAAAAATCAGAAGAATTTTGCGCAAAAATAACATCATATCATCAATACGAGCAGCGAAACCATACCGTAAAATGATGAAGGCAACCCAAGAAAATGCTACCAAGAAAAACCTTGTCAATCGTCAGTTTGATCAAGGTATCCCGTACAAAGTATTTCTCACAGATATCACTTATCTTCCTTATGAAACGCTAGATAAATTAAATAATGTGATTAAGGATATGCCAGTAATGGAAAGGTATATCCACTCAGATCAAGGGGTTCATTATACCTACCCTGTTTTCCAGGAAAAAGTTGAGAATATGGGGCTAATTCAGTCTATGTCGAGGCGCGGTAACTGTTGGGACAATGCACCTATGGAATCATTCTTTGGTCATATGAAGGACGTTGTATTATCTGAAAGAACAGAAAAACTACAAGATCTTTGGTATGCAGTTGAAGATTATATTGAATTTTACAACAATCGTCGCTATCAGAAAAAATTAAAAAAGATGACCCCGACAGCTTATCGGGATCATCTTTTGTGGGTAGCGTAACTCTCTTTTTTTATTTGTTCAGTTTAACGGTAGGGTTTCAAAAACCAAATGAAACAGGTTTTTATTTGATGAATTTTGAAAAATTTGATTTATTGTTCTATGGTGTTGAGAATAAGAAAAGCTGCAGATTTTTTGATTTTTTTGAGTTAAATGATGTTAATAAGATAGAGGATGATATCAGAAGAATATTTTCCTTTAATAAGCTTGGTGTTAAACATTTACTAGAAATAAAAAATTTTAAAGTAGAAAATATTTTTGAAATTCATAAGAGAGTATATATACAGCAACCATTTGATGGTATTGAACTTTTATTATTAAAAATGCTAAATTATTGTGATTATTTAGATAATGAGGATAATGCATCATTAAGCTTATCAGCATGTTTAAATTTTGCTAATTGGTCATGTTCAACAAGAAAACAAGAAGATAGTTCATATGTTGATCAATTAAATATTCTGCAAGTAAAATATCGTCTAGGTTCATTAAGTGCAGATAAAAATAAAATACTTATTGAAGTAATCGAAAGCAATATATCAAGAAATGATGAAAAGTTTGCCGCATCAGTTTTACTAAGGAATACTACTTTAGCGGACAAATACTTTGACCTAATCTCAGAAGATATAAAAGAAAAAATAATAAAATATCCGATTTATACTTTGTATAAAGAACTAAAGTAGTTAGCAAATCATTTACAGCAAATCACTATGTTCCACATACCATTTTACATACTTACCTTATCCACGACACATGTTGAGACAGTGACACTACTTGAGAAGAAACGTTAGTTTCGCAGAAGTAGATCTCCTACCCATGCACGGATTTTTCAAGAAGGCAAGCAAAATGAGCAAGCTGAGTGGCTGAAACATTGTATGTTTAATGGTATAATTCATGAGGGAACAAAGCGACTTCATAAATGTTGGTTTAGAAAGCATATGAGTCACGTGAAAAAAATATGAAAGTTGGATGTTTTATATGAAGCAATTTATTAAACATTCTCCCTTGGCTTTGGCCAAGTTGATGTGTTTGTGTGAAAACCACCAATTCTAATAAACATATTGAAAGGGGAGGCTTATGGAAATAATTATATCTTCAATGTTAGTTTTTATCTCTACGTCCATCGATTATTTGGTTGTTTTAACTATTCTTTTCTCTACCATGAATACGGTTAAACAACGATCAATTTATATTGGCCAATATATTGGAACGGGGTTGCTCGTTGGCTTTAGTCTCATTGCAGCGTACTTCCTGAACTTTATTCCACAAGATTGGGTGATCGGATTACTTGGTTTACTTCCTTTGATTCTGGGGATTCGGGCTATCTTCATCGATGAAGATGTAGATGAAAAGGACTTAGAAGAAAAGATGTCGCATAGACAGTCAGAAGTTGCGAGTATGTTTGCTCTGACCATTGCCCTTGGCGGAGATAATTTGGGGATTTATATTCCTTACTTTACTGGAATGTCCATCCAGGAAGTCATGGTTGTGATCCTTGTTTTTATCATTGGGATTTTTACCTTGTGTTATTTAGCCAAACGGTTAGCTTCGGTTCCTATGATTGGTGAAGTAGTTGAGCGTTACGAAAAAGTCATCGTACCAGTCGTTTTCATCGGCTTGGGTATTTTTATTCTGTTAGAGAATGGTACGATTCAACATCTTTGGTCACTGATTGCATAGAATTTTAAACAGCTTCACGGAAAGTAGAATATACCATTAAAGTATATAAGGTTGAGCTTAGATACATATAACACAACCGGAATATGAAAGAGGCACAGAACGATGCAATATCATTAGCATCGTTTTGTGTCTCATTTTTATGTGTATTTTTTAACAATTATGGATCACAGCTTTCTTATTCTCTAAATGGGAAATAAATACGCTGAAATTTCATTAATAGGCTATCCTTGAATAACTGAGACAATCATAGATCTAATTCGAGAGAGAATAAGAAATATAGCGTATACAAAAATATTTAAGAAGAATTTTGGTAATATATGTAGGAAGAGAAAAAGGGAGGCATGATTTATGCAATATTCATATAAATATATAATATTAGGTGGCGGGATGGCTGGTGCCAATGCCGCAATGGAAATTCGTAAGTATGACCGTAAAGGGACATTGTTGATAGTCACGCAAGAAACTGACAAACCCTACTATCGTCCTCCATTAAGTAAAGAATTTTGGACAGAGCCAGACTATCCAAAAGAAACGATATATTATAATATTTCGGATGATGAATCGATTGATATCTTAACTGGGACAACTGTGAAGCAAATTAATGCCGATCAACAAACGATTGAGATTGAAAGTGGAGAAATCTATCAATACGAAAAATTGCTTTATTCATTGGGTGGCGCTCCAAAGTGGATTGATGGGCTGGAGAGCGAGCGTGTCCTAGCTTTAAGAAACTTAGAAGATTACCGAAACCTCCGAAAATTAGCCAAACCTGGGAGCAAAGTCATTATCGTTGGAGGAGGCTGGGTTGGAGCAGAACTTGCAGCAGGTCTAAAGCTGAATGATATGGATGTGACGCTTGTTTTTCCTAATGAAGTATTAAATGAAAAACGACTACCACGAATGCTTGCTAAAGAATTTCAACAGCGCTTTGTAGATATTGGTGTTTCTTTGATAAACAATACTTATGCTAATAGTTACAGTGTAGCAGACGATCAAGTAAGTCTAAAACTAGAGAATGGCGCTGTATTGAAAGCGGATGTTCTTGTTTTAGGAATTGGATTAAAGCCAAATGTTGAATTAGCAGAAGCAGCTGGTTTAGAAGTGGGTAATGGCGTCATTGCTGACAAGTATTTGCAAACTTCCAACAAACATATCTATGCGGCAGGAGATGTGTTGAATTATCCAGATGTAATCATAGGACGTAATCGTTTTGAACATGAAGAGCAAGCGGAGTATTCTGGGAAAGTAGCGGGACGAAACATGACGGGCGCTGAAGAAGTTTATAATCATGGTGCACCACTCTCTTATACGAATATCTTAGATATTTCTATTGAAGGTGTCGGTGAAATGAGTCGCAACCGTGATGATGCGATTATTGAAGAAGTTGCCGGAGGTTATATTGTATATTATCTTTTTAAAGGCAAACCATCTGGAATTTTAACATATAATGTGAAAGTTGATATGGATAAGGCCCGTGAAATTCTTGTTAACCCACCGAAAACATTAGATAAGCTAACGAGGATGTTGAAGCCTATTTAATTGATTTGAAAGATACAAATTTGAGAATTATTGATGTAGCCGTCAAATATGGCTATAATTCGGCTGATTCATTTTCCCGTGCTTTTCATTCCCAGTATGGTATTCTCCCTTCTGAGGCAAGGAGTGAGACTACACAATTAAAAGCTTATCCACGAATGACCTTTCAATTATCAATTAAAGGAGGATGCGAAATGAACTATCGTATTGTTGAGAAAGAGTCGTTTAAGTTAGTAGGATTTAAGAAGAGAGTCCCAATTATTTTTGAAGGTGTCAATCAAGAAATTGCACAAATGACCGAATTTTTAACACCGGAGGTTATTAAACAATTAAAAGCAATCTCAAATGTAGAACTAATGGGTATTATTAGTGCTTCCACTAATTTTTCAGAAGGAAGAATGGAAGAAAAGGGCGAGTTGGATCATTACATCGGGGTAGCAACTTCAGGTGATGAAACAGCAGAATTTAATGTATTAAAAATTGATGCTTGTACCTGGGCAGTATTTGAATCGATTGGACCATTCCCAGAGACACTTCAAAATGTATGGGGTAGAGTATACTCAGAGTGGTTTCCGTCTTCAGGTTATGAGTTAGTTGAAGGCCCAGAAATTTTGTGGAACGAGAGTCCAGACACTGGAAATCCAAAGTATCGAAGCGAAATCTGGATTCCGGTAAAGAAAAAAGACTATTAATTACACCGATTTTTATGATTGAGGGCACTCCTAGCAAGAGTGCCCTTTTTGTAAACGGTAAGATTGGTGGATATATTCCCACGAACGTACGAAATAGTCGATATGTTCCCGCATTAATTTCTTTATTAAAAGAGAATAGTGGCTTTGTTTCCGTCTGTGTGGAACCTGTGAAGTCACTTGCTTCTTTCTTTTGATTCATTTTTACAAAAATCCCTTTAACTTTTTTCCATATAGAATCTTCAATATCTTTCTTTGTACGGGAGTGTATAGTTACATCTGCATCTACTATGTCACTAAAATTACCATATATATCTGCGTTTGCTATAACCGTTATATCAGAAGAGGAAAAACCTTGATTCTTAAGCCGCTCAATAGCAAGGCTAGCATCTTCCGACGTTGCATAAAGTCCTTCTATAACTTCTCCCATAAGGTCCCCCTCAATACGTAGTAAACTTAACAAGTGAAATATGGATTCTTATATACAGCAGCGCTCTTTTTTGGAGAATTTGATAGAATTAATTTCTATTTTCGTCAGTAAAGAAGCCCTGCAGTGCAAAGGCATCATCACGTGGCTGGTAACTGATGGCTGTCCCTGCCTGTGAAATGTCTAGACGCGGGAATCTATTATTCGACAACCCATTAACCAATAAAAACGGTTCAGTCAGCGTAACCCTGATAGCGCATTCAACTAGGTGGCAAAGGTCTCGCGGGGAAAGGTATTCGGACAGCCCGGATTCATCAACAATCGGTTCATGAAGGTTTTCATTGAAATTACCAATACGAATGCCAATTGATTCTTGCCCTTCTATAAAGGCGAAATAGCTGGCAAGGCTTTCTTGGTAGACTTTCGAGACACCGTACAGATCTCCTGGCCGGACTGGATCATCGACAGACACTTGCACATTTTTCGGATAGGCATTTACAGCATGAATAGAGCTTGCAAAGATAATCCGCTTTACGAAGTTCTCGTTCTTTGAGGCTTCTTTGAATAAATAGTAAGGCATCTTGTAATTCATTTCAATCAATGAATCATCAAACGCAGCATTGGGGGAAGGATTACCCGCTAAGTGGATAACATAGTCGATTCCTTCTAATAGACCCTCCCAATTTTCGCTAACGGTCAAGTCGAGCTCTTTGACGATAGTGCCCTTCAAAAGCTCCGGTCTAACGTCATAGAAATTGTTATCCACCAAAGTCAACTCGTAACTCTTTTTAAGATGGTTTATTAAGACTTTGCCTATGTTACCGCTTGCGCCGGTGATCATAATCTTGTCCATGGTGTAACCTCCTTGTTTTTAATAGAACAAACATCGCAGTTATTCACATGAATTACTTTTCTCTAACTTTATGAAACCTCTCAGAAAAAGTCAAAAGATAACCTTTGCAAGGGCGATAGTATAGCTAAAAAAAATAAGGTTATACTTAGTGGATTATAATTTTTAGAAACTGACTCGCAATGCACTGATTTTTACCGACTACGTATGAGTTATTTTATGAGATTTCTAACAGCTATTCGCCGACTTGTCTATCCCCATCTCGGTCATCCATGTACGGATACAACCAATGATCACTATAAATGGGCATAGCGTACCCTGCATTTTTTGCTTCTTGGATCGTGACTTGGCCATTGCCGTTCGTATCTACAGCAGATACATCTCCTCCAGCAGTCTCGGTGGGTGCAGCGAATGTTGCTATTCCGGAACTGCCAGAAGGTGAGCTATCTTCTCTTGTTAGCCCTTGTGCTGCGTTGTATTCATCTGGGTTAATATTTTGGAATTCATCTACTACTTGGTACCCATTAATCGTATACGTGTATTTATAAGAACTTGGAACCTGTGTAGTTGTATCTGGATAGGTAATGATAGCCTCAAAATTAGTAGCCCCACCTGCTTGCACAATGTTTCGTTCCATATAAGCCTGATCCCCGTGACGGTTCAGCACACTGTCTTGTGGAGTAATATTATAGGCATTGGACACACCTCCTAAGGAGTCGGCGATGACGTGCCCTTGATCAAGATTTGAATTCTCAGTACCCGAAACGTTTGCTTCGTCATCGTAATAGCGTCCGTTGGAATTAACCGGTTCAGTGGTATCATCTTGCAAAATGATTTCTGCTGCAACAACCCGAACCAATTGTCCAAATTCATTTGTGTAGGCCTAATATTCCCTGTCACCAAAACCGATATCAACGACTACATTTGCTGCACGATATCCTGATAATTCCCCTCCATATACTTCGATTAATGCATAGCCATCAAAAGATACCGACTCTGAATATACTTCTTCATTTTCTTTACTTTCTTTCGTATCGGTAACCACAGAAGCCACCTCAACGCTAGATTTGATAGAACTGGACGCCCTTATTTCTTCTGTTACTGCTTCGGTTGCACGGTACACTTGGCTACGAGACACCGGTTGGTTACCGTAACCAGAAATTGGCGCAGCGAATCCTTGATAATGAGCTCGGATGTGCGAACGCTAGCGAGGCAGTCTAACTTTAACTGTTAGCTCCTGCCGAAGATCGTCACATCCGAGGAGGCTCATTGTCAAGGACAATCGGAATAGCATACGGAAAGAAGTTCTGCACCTTATAAAATTTGTCAAAAAAACTGTTGCCATTTCAACATAAAAACTTCCACTAATATTAAAAGGAGTAAACTTAATTTTAAGATTAAGTGACTCCTTTTTATTATGCAAACAGGGGTATGTTTGTGGGAACTGGTCAATTAGAGTAAGGCTGTTAGGTTGGATAGGGAAATTATCAAACTTATGAAGAAAGTAGTCAGCGCGTGAGTACAGGTGCACTTACCATTACTTTTAGCGCTTTTATATAAGCTTGAATTCATAGCCTACATTGATCGTTTTGAACATGTAAGCTTATGTTTGTTTTATATTCCTTATGTGACTTTAGCAGTTATGACGGTATCGGTAATCGTTGTTTACCTAGTTGAATTTCTTTTATCCTAAATTAGAAGACTCAGTATGTAAGCTTTTCGCTGACTTACTGAGTCTTTTGCTTTATTTAAAAATAGTGACTAAAGCTTGAATAGCTTGGTCAATTTCATCAAGCGCTAGCCCAGCATAACCTAAAATGTAACTTTGGTCGAACTGGTTATTTAATTTAGCGTAGTGGTTGACCGGTTGCAAGCGGATCTTATTTTCAGCTAGCCTAGCTTGAATCACGTCAGCCGGTGGAATCTCACCCTCAATGTTAATAATAAAGAAAAGTCCAGCCCCTGCTTCCTTAATGGTTAGGGGGAGTTGGCTTTGGTGAAGCGCTGCTAGAACCGCTTTTTCCTTACGACGATAATTAGTCCGCAGGCTATTAATGTATTTAGGAAAATGGTTAGAATTGAGAAAATCAGTCATTAAATATTGCTCAAAGCTGGAAATACCAGTGGTTTTTAAATGAGCTTGATGGAATTTTTTCATTAATTGATCGGGTAAAACTAAATAAGACATCTTAAAAATTGACCCCATACTTTGACGAAAGGCCCCTAATAAAATGACGCGCTCTTGGTCGTCCAGACTAGTCAAAGCAGGAACAGGACGGCCCTTGAGGCGGAACTCATTATAGTAGTCATTTTCAATAATATAACGGTTTTCTGCCTGATAGGCCCATTTTAATAAACGCTGACGTCGACGCATCCCCATGATAATGCCAGTGGGAAACTGATGGCTGGGCGTAGTAATCACGATGTTGGCTGATGTAGTCTCCAAATCTTTAACTGAGAAACCATATTTATCAATCGGAATTCGAATCGTCTTTTGTTGATAGTTTGTAAAGATATCTAAATTTTTATAATAGCCAGGATCTTCTAAGGCATAGATTGAATCGTCTAATAAGGCAAATAGCGTCTGTAAGCTAGCCGTATGACCGCCTGTAATGATGATATTGTCAGCTGAAGTCATCACTCCCCGGTATTTACGTAAATAATTAGCAATAGCCAAGCGTAAAGGGAGCGCACCCAAGTCTTCTTTTAAATTACAATTAACCATGCTTTTTGCTAGAGCGTCGGGTGCATACTGCAATAATTGTTTGGGTTTTAAAGTAGTCATATCACGGTTGGCAAAGTGAAAATCATAAGTATATTGGCTGGCTTCACTTATTTTAGCATGCTCATGTTTTTGTGGCTTTGTCTCAATTTCCTCAGAGGGCAACATATCAATTGCAAGTAAATCCACAAAATAACCAGATCTTTCCCTCGAAACTATATAACCTTCATCAGTCAGTTGGTCATAAGCGTTAATGACCGTATTAAGACTGACTTTTAAATGATCTGCCAAGGCCCGCCGTGAGGGTAATTGGTCACCACTTTTTAAATGTCCTTGGGCAATTTGCCGGATGACTTCATCAACTATTTGTAAGTAGAGGTGTTGGTCTTCGTTAAAGTTCACCGTAATCATGATTTCTTTCCCCTCGTATTATTCATTTTATCCATTATACATAAAAAAACTATCTGGACCCATAAAAATATCCATTTTTGCATCTTAAGAAACATCCAAAAGACTGTTAAAGTGAAGACAATATTTATAAAGGAGCAATCAAAATGAAACGATCAATTGAAGAAGTACATAAACAACTAGCTGGTGGCGTAATCATGGACGTAGTAAATGTGGAACAAGCTAAAATTGCTGAAGCGGCTGGTGCCGTAGCAATCATGGCTTTAGAAAGAGTTCCTGCAGACATTCGAGCTGCTGGTGGTGTTAGTCGAATGAGTGACCCTCAAATGATAAAAGAAATTCAAGAAGCGGTTTCTATACCAGTTATGGCGAAAGTAAGAATTGGTCACTTTGTCGAAGCTCAAATCTTAGAAAGTTTACAAATTGACTATATTGATGAGTCAGAAGTCTTATCAGTAGCTGACCATGTTTATCATATTGATAAACACCAATTTGAAGCACCTTTTGTTTGTGGCGCTAGAGATTTAGGTGAAGCTTTACGCCGTATTCAAGAAGGGGCTAAAATGATTCGTACTAAAGGTGAAGCAGGAACGGGGGATGTCAGTCAAGCGGTTACCCACTTAAGAAAAATCCATGAACAAATCCGCTATGTGGCTTCGTTACAAGATGATGAGCTCTTTAATCAAGCTAAGGAATTAGGCGTCTCTTATGATTTATTAAAGCAAGTCCATGATACTGGTAAATTACCTGTGTTGAACTTTTCAGCTGGCGGGGTGGCAACACCTGCTGATGCGGCTTTAATGGTGCAATTAGGTGCTGAAGGCGTTTTTGTTGGTTCAGGTATTTTCAAATCAGGTAATCCAGAAAAACGTGCTAAAGCCATAGTTGAAGCAGTAGCCAATTACAAAGATGCTGCCAAATTAGTCGAAGTTTCAACTGATTTAGGCGAAGCGATAGTAGGTATTAATGAAGACGAAATTAAAGTTATCATGTCTAACCGTTAATCATTAAAAACAAGGGTTTCAAAAGTCAGTGGGCTTGTTCTACTGACTTTTTTTTATTTTATCCTAGGCCGTCTTGAAGCTCTTCTTCCGAGGGGGATTGTGGAGTTACTTAATGCCACTCTGCTGTATCTAAATATAAACGCTCAATAAAAGCAAAAAGGTTCATTAAAAATTTTTATTTTGATCGCAACATAAACCTCCTTACTTGGTTTCATCATGATCTTAATTTTTTTTTCAGCGCATAACACTTTGGCCTCATAGTCATAAAATCACTGTGGAGAACGAAAGAGAAACAATTATTAAAGATGATGTTAATGCTAAAATAGTAAGGAATAAAGTTTACGTTAATGAACTATTAAAAGAAATCAGTAGAGTGAGCTTTTCACAAAGTTATTTTATTGAATCGATAACATAGGATATTAAAACCACACTTTAATCAATCAATCAATAGCTTAATCACATCCCACGTGGAGTGTGTATTGTTGGTGACAAGGTAGAAAATTTAATTAAAGGGGGGTGCGAGGATCAATAATTCAATCAACACAACCCTAGAGGTGGTTTTGAAGTATGTGAGAACATATCGATTTACTCATAGTTGTATTGACGGAAAAGATACTGAAGATTAAGCTGGGTTGATAGAAATGTTGTAATCACATTAGGAGGGAAAACTATGATTTGGATGATTCCTGTTTGTTCCAATTGCCATGCTATGCTACATCGTGAAATTGATGGAGAACGATATTCATGGCAAGAACTTAGAGATAAACTAAAGAAATGAGTGGACATATTCCTACATAGTAGAAAAACATCATGTATATGTTTTCACAAAAAATCTAATACTAAAAAAGGTGGTATGACGGTCATTTTATCGCCTCAAGCTGAAAAGTTATAATTAAGATAAGCCTCCACCACTTTTAGGTTAAGTTCTTCAGAGTATGAATTATTATATTTTCTAGATTGTAAGGCTGCTAAACCATACTCTCGATATTTATTCACATATTGGTAGAATATGGTGTTATGCGTCGATAACCCATACTTTTCTACCAGAGTTGGAAAACTTATGCCATCTTCAATAAACATTAGAATATATTTTTCTGGTCATAAATAAACTCCCCCTAAAGTAGCCTTATTTTATTAAGTGTCTACTTTAGGGGGAGCATATCACAAGTGTCTATCTGGTCTCATATTTATATTAACAAATTGTTAAACTTTTCACAAATTCATTGTAAATCCACCAGCTTTGCGATAAAATTAATTTATAAGAAAAGGAGAGTGTTTTCATGAGAGAGAAATTTTTAGCAAAAGATTATGTTAATAATGACTATAAAGATATCGTATTCAATCGTCGTTCATACCGTCGATTTGACCCTAGTCAAAATATCAGTCGTGATGAAATCGTCGAAATGTTAGATGAAGCGACAATTACCCCATCCGCATGTAACTTACAATCATGGCACTTTGTCGTCGTTGATAATGAAGAAGCTCGTAACAAAGTCAAAGCAGTCACGATGCCGTTTAACTATCCCCAATTAGAAACAGCACCAGTTACAATCTTTATATTAGGCGATACTCACTCACATAAAGTTTATCGCGAAGTTTGGACCAAAGTGTATGAAGAGGGCAGAATTACCAAAGAAAAATTAGACGCCATCTTCAATTCATTTTTACCAATGTATGAGAAAGCTGATCGCGACTTTTTAATTAAAGATGCTACCTTAGACAGTTCAATGTTAGCAATGCAATTATTATTGGTTGCTAGAGCACACGGATATGAAGCGAATGCATGGGCAGGCTATAATTCAAAAGACTTAGTTGCAACTTTAAACCTTGATAATGAGCGTTTCGTGCCTATCATGGCAATTTCAATTGGTAAACCAGGCGAAGAACCAACTGAATCAACACGTTATGATGTGAATTCTAAAATTAACTTTCTAGCATAAAAATTTGAGACCATTAGAAGCAGGAGAGAGTGCTTCTAATGGTTTTTTAATTCAAATAGTCAATTCCTGAATAATTCATATAGCCCGTTCAATCGCTGGCCAATCCTGGCGGATGTTTAGAACAATCCTAGAGGCAAAGTGCGAAATGTACGATAAGACATTTGTGGCTATTAATCCGTACAAGACAACCCAAAAATGTTCTAATTGCGGGTATGATAGCGGTAAAAAAGCGTTAAATATACGTCATTGGACTTGTACGAAGTGTAATATGCATCACGATAGAGATATCAACGCAGCTAAAAATATATTAAATATTGGCCTGGAACAGGCCTTAGTTAAATAGCTTAGACCGCTGTTTTGCTTTGAAATAAGTGGAACAAATCATGAGTGTTCCTAGAAACACGCGATTTTAATGGCGTTGTAGTTCATCATGTGGAAGATAGCTAGGATATGCCATATGTCAAATGAATGATGACAGTTTTGAAACGTCGAACTAGCGTCGCGTAACAGTATCATCATTTTTACTTCATAATTGAATGTCTAAATAAGTCGCATAAAAATTTGCTTATCTTAATTTAAATGTCGAATTTCATCACGATTTGAAATCTATCCATACATTTGGTAAAATACGCATACAATTAAAGAACACAACTTATTCAGAGCAAGTGGAGGGATTTGGCCCTATGAAGCTTCAGCAACCTACCTTTGGCAAGGTGCTAATTCCAACTCGAAAGAGATAGATGAGTCTAACCAAGTTATTGGCACGACGAGTCGCGTTGTGCTTTTTTTATTGAATAAAATAACTAGGAGTGTGTTGAATGTTTAATGATGAATGCGTGAGTTTTAGTGAATTTGTAGGTGGGATTAGTGCCTTAGGTTTTATGCCGTATTTTCGTTTCTACAGAAGTAAGAAAGGGGATCCTAAAGAACATGATCATATTGCTGTGATCTGTCGCAATGAGCCTTGTTCAGGTGCACATATTGCTAGAGTTTGTATGTGTTGTATAGGAAAAGTCCATGTCAACGATTATGATGGATTTAAGGAGGCAATAAGCCCTGAAACTTACGATCAATTAGTCAATTTGATTACTAATTTTTCCTATACAGATGTGGACTATAAAGCAATACGGTAGTCAAAAGAAAAACTACGCTTTTAGTAGTTGATTAAATGATGACGTAGATTAACCACAAGACAATATATATGATAGATGGGTGCTTAATAAAAGGCTGTCCCTATTTGTGGTTGGATCTTTGACTTGATGCCAAAATTCAGGTAAACAGAAACGATTTTTCGATTTGAAGGTATTCATATTCAAAAAGAGCCCCTACTAGTCGCCGCTAAGGCTAACTAGTAGGGGCTCTTTAGATTTTTAGGATAAAAAGCTGTCTTATTGAATGATATGAAATTATTGAAGTAATTCTTTAAAGGCGTCCACAAGCGGTGTTAAAGGCTTGCCTAATACCTTTTCAAAGTCATCTGATTGTACATCCAATACACCATTTTTGATGTCTCCTTGAATCGCTAGGAAGAAGCCTGCTACTGGTTTTGGTAATTGATTGTCAGTTAGATTTTTAACGAATGCTTCGTCGTTAGTTTCTAGAGGGGCAATTTCTTTACCGGATTCAGTGACACTTAGCCAACTAACTGAAGAAGAACCAGGTGAAGGTGGCATTAAACCTGAAACAATCCGTTTATCCTTTAGACTCGAAGGTGTTAGTAATATCATAACAGAGCTAGACTAAGTATCAGCCGTAATTGAATGCGTGAGTATAAGTTTCGAAGAGACTACCTATAAGCAAAAATTCTGTTGATGATGGTATAAAACGAATATTTAAAAAGTTATGCGCTTTATATTTATTAATATAGTGAATGATGCTGAACAAAAGCTTTAAGATGAAAAAACAATTAAATATAAAAGGTTGACTTATCATCAAAATGACATTATTATATATCTAAATTGATATATGCAATACGCGATGATGAGATAAGTATTTTATGACACTTGCTGAGAGAGCCTATGTGTGGTGGAAGTAGGTCAAGGAGATTAGAAGAAAATGGTCTTGGAGCATAATAGTTTAAGCCAAAAATAGGTGAGGATTATTCGGAAACCTCCGTTACAGGGAAAGAGTGCGACGATTTTTTAACGTACTCTGTGAGTTTATATTAGCGATAATATACTAAATTAAGGTGGTACCATGAAGTAGC
Source organism: Aerococcus viridans (assembly GCF_001543285.1). Classification (NCBI taxonomy): domain Bacteria; kingdom Bacillati; phylum Bacillota; class Bacilli; order Lactobacillales; family Aerococcaceae; genus Aerococcus; species Aerococcus viridans. The sequence goes on along the minus strand of NZ_CP014164.1, from coordinate 1,892,082 downwards.
TTTCATCCTTTGCATAAGCAAGGGATGGAAGCTTTTTTGATGAAAAAATGACAAAATCGGGAGGAATTTATTATGACAAAAGACTATAAAATTGAGACACAAGCCATTCATGCTGCCCAAACGATTGATGAAACAGGGTCACGCGCTGTCCCTCTACACCAAACAACAGCTTATGTTTTTGATGATGTAGCGCAAGGCGCTAATCGTTTTGCCTTAGCAGAAGGTGGCAATATTTATACGCGAATCACGAATCCTACTCAGGGTGTCTTTGAAGGTAGAGTGGCTGCTTTAGAAGGTGGTTCAGCTGGTTTGGCTGTCGCTTCGGGTATGGCCGCTATTACTTATGCTATTCAAGTTTTAGCTAAAGCAGGAGACCATATTGTAGCGACAGCTAACCTATATGGGGGAAGTCACAACTTATTTGAACATACATTCAAGGACTTCGGTATCGATGTGACGATAGTAGATACGAGTGATTTAGCGAATGTGGACAAAGCTATTCAAGACAATACCAAGGCTGTATTTGTAGAAACAATCGGCAATCCAGCTGGAAATATTGAAGATATTAGTGGCTTAGCCGAAGTAGCACATAAACATGGTATACCATTAATCGTTGATAATACTTTTGCAACACCTTATCTAGCACGTCCTATTGAATATGGTGCAGATGTCGTTGTCCATTCAGCAACTAAATTTATTGGCGGTCACGGTACCTCAATCGGTGGGGTAATTGTAGAAAGTGGACAGTTTGACTGGCAACAAAATGATAAGTTCCCAGGCTTAAGTCAAGCTGATCCAACTTATAATGATCTTATTTTCGCAGATGCCTTTGGCCCTGCAGCATATACTACAAAAATTCGTGCGACGCTATTACGAGATACTGGGGCTTCAATTTCACCTTTCAATGCTTGGTTATTAGTTCAAGGCTTAGAATCATTACATGTACGTATGGATCGTCATGTTGAAAATGCAGAAAAGGTCGCTACATTCTTAGCGCAACACGATAAAGTAGAATGGGTTGATTATGCGGGACTAGAAAGTAGCCCATATTATAGCTTAAAAGAAAAATACTTACCTAAAGGGGCAGGTTCAATCTTTACCTTTGGCGTTAAAGGTGGCTATGAAGGTGGGGTTAAATTCATTGAAAATCTAGAATTATTCTCTCTATTAGCGAATGTTGGAGATGCTAAATCATTAGTGGTTCACCCAGCTTCAATGACCCATAGTCAGCTAACTGAAGAAGAACTAGCTGAAGGTGGTATTAAACCTGAAACAATCCGTTTATCTATCGGAATTGAAAATGTGGTTGATATCATAGCTGACTTAGATAAAGCATTAGCTGCGATTTAACGACCTAGTAATAGATAGATTGATGTAGGAACAATTTTATATGTTATGCAGGCTATAATTGAATAGATTATAGCCTTTTCTATCCCCAAAAATAGTATTCGCAGTTGTTTGTATAGTTGGGATTATGACGGGTGATATCAGTATAGTTACCGCGACTGGCTTTGCATTGCTTTCCTATTAGCCTTTTTCGATGATTTTCTGATAAAATGGGTTAAGCAAATGGTTGCGACTATAAAAAAATCGCTACCTGTAAAAGGAGCCCATCATGAACGAAGGTAATAAAAGAAGTCATATTCAAATTGGTAGCCAGGTAAAAGTTGTTCAAAAACAGGACCAACGATCTGGAAAATTAACTGAGGGTATTGTGGGTAAAATTCTGACTAACTCTCAAAACCATCCACATGGAATTTAAGTCATGCTAGAAGATGGTACTGTCGGTCGAGTAAAGGAAATATTATAATTGAAATAAAACTTTCAAATAATTAGGAAGCTAGGTATCTACAACCTTAGTGGATAACTAGCTTTTTTATTGTTGCTTCAATTAATTTATAATTTGTTGCTTGATTTGGAAGAAATAGTATATATCACATTTAAGTTAATTGATAGCTGAAAGCTAAATTCGCGCTGTAGTATTATTTGGCTAAATTTATGACTATTATTTTTATTGATGTATGAAGCGAGAAAAGTCTTGTGAAGTTATAATAAGGAGAAAAGTTATGGTCAAAAGTTTAAATAATGAAAAAGAACTGAATAGGATGCTCAATATAAGTAGTTTTAGAAACCTTTCCAAGGATTAAATTATGAATTTTGTTTCTGAGATACCTAAAATGGGTAAAGAAATTGCAATGAACTTTTGATATGAATAATTAAGATATAATTATTTTACTAGCTTTTTTTAATGTTTCGTTAATAAAACACTTGACTTCTTTTTACCTGTCCCGTTATACTCTAGTTAATCGAATAACAACTTTAAACCAATGAAGTGGAGATAACGGTGTAACGTGCAGTTACAGGGAGTGGGGATTACTGAGAGCCTCGCACAACGCAGTGCATCAAATGGACCACGGAGGGCGCAGTTAAAGGAAGTGTATTTGGAGATAAACTTCTGATTATTCTGCGACGTGACGCATACGTCAGTTGCGAGGGATATGTTAGTATCCTGCAGAGCGTACAGGCGTAGTGTCTGTAAATTCAAGGTGGTACCGCGGATGTTTTTAGAGCACCCGTCCTTGACTTGTATAAGTCATGGATGGGTGCTTTTTTTGTTGTTTTCGCCCCAATCGTCATGACTAGCCGTAATTTTATGATTTCAATAATAAATTAAAAGGAGCGTACTACAATGATTAGACCAAGTTTAGAAGAGGCGAGACAGTTAGGGAAAGACCATACGATTATCCCAATTGCTTTAGAGATTTTTTCCGATGTAGCAACCTCAATCGAAGTGCTGAGAACGATCAGCAAACAATCTGACCACTTTTACCTACTAGAGAGTGTGGTGAATAAGGATAACTGGAGTCGTTATTCTTTTCTTGGCTATAAACCGAACTTGTCGATCTACTCAATAGACGGTCAAGTAACCGTGCAAGAGGGTAAGCATGAAGAAAGCTTCCAAGCAGATGATCCACTAGCATCCTTGAACGATATCCTTGACCGTTGTAAGAGTCCAAGTATTGATTATTTACCGCCTTTTACAGGAGGTTTGGTTGGTTACTTGTCTTATGACTGCATCAAATATACGGAACCATCTCTACAGTTAACGAAAAATAACCCAGAAAATTTCCGGGACTACCATTTCATGTTGATGGATAAAGTCATTGCCTTTGACCACTTCCGCCAAAAGATTGTCTTAATCGTCAATATTGAAACCGACAAATTAGAAGAAAACTACATCCAAGGGGCTACAGACCTGAAGGATATGGAGCAGATGATTATGCGTCCAGACCCTGTTATCGAGGAGGACTTGACCCAAGACGTGGGCGACTTTGAGGCTTTGTTTAGCCAAGAAGATTACGAGCGTATCGTAGAGAAAATCCAACACCATATTGTGGAGGGTGACATCTTCCAAGCGGTGGTATCCAACCGGTTTAAGGCCCCATTTGCCGGGTCATTACTCCAAACTTATCGCCTGCTTCGAACGATTAATCCGTCTCCTTACATGGTCTACATGCATTTCGATGACTTAGAAATTGCGTGTGCATCACCGGAGACACTGGTCTCTGTTCGTAACGGGGTCGCTTCATCCTTTCCATTAGCCGGTACTGTACCGCGCGGGGCAACGGATGCGGAAGATAGGGCATTAGTTGAAGGCCTCTTGCAAAATAAAAAAGAGTTGGCTGAACATGACATGCTTGTTGACTTAGCCCGTAACGATATCGGAAAGGTCGCTGAATTCGGTACGCTAGAAGTCAGTGAATATAGAGCCATCAAGCAGTTTTCACACGTCAGCCACATTTCATCCAAGGTAACGGCCAAAGTCAGACCAGACGCGACTTGTTTAGATGTCTTAAAGTCGGCACTACCAGCGGGTACTTTATCTGGTGCCCCTAAGATTCGGGCCTGCCAATTGATTGATGAAATTGAAGATACCAAACGGGGGCCATATGGCGGTGCTTTAGGCTATATCGACTTTGCCGGCAACATGGACATGTGTATCGGCATCCGGATGGCTGTCTTGAAGAATGACCAAGTCTTTGTCCAATCTGGTGCTGGAATTGTGGCAGATTCAGCCCCTGAAAAAGAATACTTAGAAACGAAGAACAAGGCCAAAGCCATGATGACAGCATTAGGACACGAGGAGGCATAACCATGATTTTACTGATTGATAACTACGACAGCTTTACTTACAATCTCTACCAATTGATCGGCAAGAATACGGATGAAGCTATCCAAGTTGTGCGAAATGACCAAGTCACCATCGAAGAAATTATTGATTTAAATCCCTCACATATTGTTATCTCTCCTGGGCCAGGACGACCGGAGGATGCAGGCGTCACAGTGGCTGTCACCAAAGAATTGGCTGACCATTTTCCAATTTTAGGGGTTTGTCTAGGTCTTCAAGCGATGTGTCTAGCTTACGGGGCGGATATTATTCATGCCCAGCCAGCTGTCCACGGGAAACAGTCCACCATTCATGTGGCGAGTGGGAGTGAGATTTTTAGAGGGTTACCGCCAGTTGTGCCAGTAGCCCGCTACCATTCGCTGATTGCGGACCGACAAAGTATGCCGGATGAGCTACTAGTGATTGCCGAATCGGACAAGGGTGAGGTGATGGCTGTCCGTCACCGTAAACACCCAATGTTTGGTGTCCAGTTCCATCCCGAGTCGATACTAACACCTTCCGGCGAAACGATGATTCAGAATTTTCTTAAAGTAGGAGGAAATACACATGATTAACAAGGCGATTAATGAATTATTCTTAGGCAATGATTTATCTAAAGAAACGGCAGGCCAAGTCATGAACCAGATGATGGAAGGGGAAGCGACTGACAGTCAAATGGGTGCTTACCTTGCGGCTTTGCGGATGAAGGGTGAAACCATTGACGAAATTACTGCTTCAGCTGAAGTCATGCGTGATAAAGGCCTTAAATTATCCGCAAAAAAAGACGTCCTTGATATTGTTGGGACGGGTGGGGATGAGCTAAATTCCTTCAACATTTCAACCATCTCTGCCTTTGTCGTTGCGGCTGCTGGTGTTGCGGTAGCCAAACATGGTAACCGGTCAGTATCGAGTAAATGTGGGTCAGCGGATGTATTGGAAGCCTTGGGCGCAAATATTTTCCTAACGGCGGACCAAAGTGCACAAATCTTAGAGGAAACAGACTTCTGCTTTATGATCGCCCAAACTTACCACTCAGCCATGAAACATGTGGCGCCTGTCCGTAAACAATTAGGAGCCCGTACCATGTTCAATATTTTAGGTCCCTTAGCCAATCCAGCGGGTGCAAGCAAACAATTATTGGGTGTATACGACGAGAAATTAGTGGAACCACTTGCTCAAGTATTAAACCAATTGAATGTGAAGCGGGCGATGGTGGTTCACGGTCATGACGGCTTGGACGAAATTACAATTACTGATACCACGACTATTTGTGAAGTCAATGATGGTAAGGTGACTAGCTACTTTATTACCCCAGAACAATTCGGCCTTGAACGCGGTCAATTGAGCGAGTTAATCGGCGGTGGTCCAGAAGAGAATGCTCAGATCGCTTTAGATATCTTAAACGGTGAACAAGGTGCCCGCCGCAATATCGTTGTCATGAATGCGGCTTGCTGCCTGTACATGGGTAAAGATGAACTGTCTTTACGCGACTGTGTCCGTCTAGCTGAAGATATGCTTGATTCAGGTAAGGCTAAAGCCAAATTAGACGAATTTATTGCCGCAACAAACCGTATTGGTCAGGAGGTCACTGCATGAGTATCTTAGATGAGATCGTCCTCGCTCGGGGGAAAAGGGTAGCCGAAGACAAGTTGAAAACACCTTTGGAAGACTTGTTAGCGACTTTACCAGACCGTCATTTGCCACCTTTTGCTTTTGAACAAGCTTTGAAAGAAAGGGACATGTCCTTTATATGCGAAGTCAAGAAAGCCTCGCCATCAAAGGGTTTAATCGCCAAAGATTTTCCTTATGTGGACATTGCCAAAGATTACCAAGCGGCTGGGGCGACGGCCTTGTCGGTTTTAACGGAAGAAGATTATTTCGAGGGGCGTAACCAATACTTACGGGAAATTAGCCAAGCAGTGACTATTCCCATTTTGCGAAAAGATTTTATAATCGACCCTTACCAAATCTACCAAGCCCGGGCAATCGGGGCGGACGCTATACTATTGATTTGTGCAATCTTAAGTCCAGACCAGTTGGCCGCATACATTACTTTAGCAGATGAATTGGGCTTGTCGTTTTTAGTGGAAGCCCATGACGCGGATGAAGTTGCCATGGCTATTGAAGCGGGCAGCCGGATTATCGGGGTCAACAACCGGAATTTACATAACTTTGAAGTGGACTTCCAAAATTCGATTCGCTTGAGAAATCTGACGCCAGATGACACGATTTTTGTGGCTGAGAGTGGGATTAAGACAGCAGCGGATATCAAATTATTACATGACAACCGAGTGGACGCGGTTTTAATCGGTGAATCTATGATGTTGGCTGACGATAAACAAGCGAAATTAAGTGAACTTAAAGGGGCTTTGTAATGGTTAAAGTGAAAATTTGTGGCTTGAGACGGCCGGAAGATATTGAGGCAGCAAATGCGGCTAAACCAGATTTCGTGGGTTTTATCTTTGTGGAAGGGACTAAGCGGTATGTGGCGCCTGACTTAGCAGCAAAATTTAGACGTGATTTAGCGGCAGATATTCAAACGGTGGGTGTCTTTGTGAATGCCCCAATTGAAGCAATCGTAGCCATTTGTCAGGCGGGGACTATTGATTTAATCCAGTTACATGGTGAAGAAGACCAGGCCTATATTGAACAGTTGAAGGGTCAAGTTGACCAAGACATTATCAAATCGGTTGCGGTTGGAGATGAATTGGTGGTGGCTCCAAGTCAAGCGGACTATTTATTATTCGACAGCTTGAGTCCTAGTCGCGGTGGTTCAGGGAAAGTATTTGACTGGCAAATGGTGTCAGCATACCAAGATAAGCCCTTCTTCCTGGCTGGAGGTCTAGGGGTTGATAATATTGAAGAGGCCTTAAAAGTGGTTCGGCCTTATGCGGTAGACGCGTCGTCGTCACTTGAAACAGATGGGGTCAAAGATCCAGTGAAAATGCAGGAATTCGTAGCGAAAATACGGGAGGTAACACATGACTAATGGTAGATTTGGCGACTTTGGTGGCCAGTATATTCCAGAAACCTTGATGGCGGAAGTGCAACGGGTGGAGGAAGCCTACAATTTTTATAAAAATGATCCAGACTTTCAGAAAGAATTGACTGCTTTATTAAATGATTATGCGGGTCGTCCGTCGCGTTTGTATTATGCAGAGAATATGACGGCTGATTTAGGTGGGGCCAAGGTCTATCTAAAAAGAGAAGACTTGAACCATACCGGGTCGCACAAAATTAATAACGTCCTAGGGCAAGCCTTGTTGGCGAAAAAAATGGGGAAAACCCGCTTAATTGCAGAAACTGGGGCTGGTCAGCACGGGGTGGCGACAGCGACAGCGGCGGCCTTGTTGAAGATGGAATGTGAAATTTTTATGGGGCAAGAAGATACAGACCGCCAAGCTTTAAATGTCTTTCGGATGGAATTATTGGGGGCTAAGGTGAACAGTGTGGCTAAGGGGACCAAAACCTTGAAGGATGCGGTGAATGAAACCATGCGTGAATGGAGTAACCGGGTGGAAGATACGCATTATGTTCTAGGTTCTGTCATGGGGCCTCATCCATATCCAACTATGGTGAGGGACTTCCAAAGTGTGATTTCTCGTGAAATTAAAGATGAATTCCAGAAAAATCACGGGCAATTGCCGGATGCGGTCATTGCTTGTGTGGGTGGCGGGTCTAATGCGATTGGGACTTTCTACCACTTTATTGAAGATGAAGGAGTTCGGTTAATTGGATGTGAGGCCGCTGGAAAAGGGATTCATACCACTCAACACGCAGCGACTATGGCTAAGGGGACGGCAGGTATTTTCCACGGCATGAAGAGTTTATTCTGCCAAGATGAATATGGTCAAATCGCCCCAGTTTATTCCATTTCAGCGGGTCTTGACTACCCAGGGATTGGGCCAGAACATGCTCGATTAAATGAAGTTGGCCGTGCAGAATATGTGCCAGTAACAGATGATGAAGCGGTGGCGGCTTTTGAATACCTATCTAAAATAGAAGGGATTATTCCAGCGATTGAATCTGCCCATGCTGTTGCTTACGCCCAAAAATTGGCGCCAACACTGTCACCAGACCAAAGCATCGTGATTTGTTTATCAGGACGTGGGGACAAGGATGTGGCAGCCATTGCCCGTTATAAAGGAGAAGAGATTTATGAGTAAAATAGCTGAAGCATTCCAAAATAAAAAAGCCTTTATCTCCTATTTGATGGCAGGCGATCCCAACCTGGACCAATCAGCTGAAAATATCCTAGCCGCCCAAGAAGCAGGGGCTGACCTGATTGAAATCGGGATTCCTTTCTCAGATCCAATCGCTGAAGGGCCAGTTGTCGAAAATGCGAGTGTCCGGGCCTTATCAGCAGGGGTGCGCTTGAATAACGTCTTTGATATGGTAGCTTCATTGCAGGATCAAATCCATGTGCCATTAGTTTTTATGACCTATTTAAACCCGGTTTTTGTGTATGGTTATGACAAGTTTTTCGCTAAATGTCAGGAAATTGGTGTTTCTGGTATTATCCTTCCTGACTTGCCTTTTGAGGAAGATAATGAGGTGAAAGTTGTTGCGAATCAATACGGGATTGAAGTCATTACTTTAATTGCACCGACCTCTAAAGACCGGATTAAAGATGTTGCCAAAAAGGCTCAAGGCTTTATCTATCTAGTGTCATCTATGGGGGTAACGGGCGTGCGGTCTAATATCACAACGGATATTTCTGCCATGGTGGCGGAAATACGTGCTGTTTCAGATATACCAGTAGCCGTTGGATTTGGGATTAATACACCAAGCCAAGTGAAAGATATCTCAGCCAAAGCAGATGGCGTCATTGTAGGTAGCGGCATTGTGCGTCTAGTTGAAGCCCACGGAAATGATGCCAAGTCTTACATTTATGACTACGTTCATGAGATGCAAGCAGCCCTACGGTAGCATGCTCTAGGAAATATTGGTAAAAGTGGATGCTTTTGAAGAAAATACCGTTACTCCACCATGAACAATGCAAGTAGGCTAGAGCCATCTTCCCACTCTAAAAAGAGAGCATATATACAATTTTTTCACGAGCAGGTAACCTTATTACACTACATTTATACGTATCCTGAAGCACACGAAATGGGTATTTCAATAGGCGTGAAAGCAAAATAAAAAGGCGTTACCCTAGCGACTGATATGCTCCCCCTAAAGTAGACACTTAAAAAAGAAAAATTACTTTAGGGGGATTTTTATGCGTTCAAACAGTAAACATACAACTGAAGAAATCGAAAGATATATTTTGATGTATCTGAATGAAGGAATCAGTTTCAAAGAATTAAAAGAAGCCTATGGTTTATTAATTAATTGGACGTCCTTTTGGGATAAAGTCTTAAGATACCAAGAGCATGGAATTAGTGGGATTCAAGTTAAATCTAAGTACAATAAATATAGCAAAGAATTTAAGGACTTAGTCGTGAAAGAATATTTAGAAGATAGATTACCTATAGGTCAGCTAGCTGTTAAATATAATATCCCAAAAGTTGATACTGTCAGGAGCTGGATAAACAAGTATACTAAAGGGGAAGAAATGAGGAGCTATTCTCCAAAATCCGAGGTGTATACGATGACAGATAAAAAATCAACACAAGAAGAAAAAATCAAAATAGTCCAAGACTGCCTAGCTAATAGTTTATCTTATAAAAAAACTGCTGAGAAGTATCAGGTGTCCTACAATAACGTGTATTCATGGGTTCAAAAATATAAGAAGCATGGTCCTGACGGACTAGTAGATGGACGAGGTCGCGGCAAACCAAACTCTGTTCAAACGGAAGAAGAAAGAATCCGGGCTGAAAATGCAGCTTTAAGAGCACGAAATGAGTATCTAGAAACGGAGAACGTAGCGTTAAAAAAGTTAGAAGAAGTGGAAAGAGAGTTGATGTCACGCAAACGAGGTATGAAGCGGAATACCAAACGATCAAGAAACTACAAAAAGAAGGATACAAAGTAATCCATCTCTGTGATGCTTTGGGTGTGAGCAGAGCGGGTTATTATAAGTGGTTGAAACGCAAGCCGACTGCGTCGGAAAAACGGCTTCGAAAGCTTGTTGAATTAATCCTTCAAGTCTATGAAAAGCATAAAGGTATTTATGGCTATCGTCGAATAACTATCTATCTGAACTACTTCATGAACGCTAAAGTAAACCATAAGTGTGTCTATCGTTTGATGAAATTACTGAACTTGAAAGCTGTTATCCGTCGGAAACGATATCGTTACAAGCCCCACAATCCTGCACATATCGCCGATAATGTCCTCAATAGAGAATTCCGAAAGGACTATCAATCGATGGAAGTCTTATTAACCGATGTGACTGAATTTAAGTATGGAGAGAACGCCAAAGCTTATCTTAGTGCCATATTGGATTATGGCGAAAATAAGATCGTAGCCTTTAAACTATCGAAACGTAATGATAATGCCTTAGTTCGTGATACAGTTCGCCAAATTGAAGACAAGATTATATCAACCCAAACGCTTATTCATAGCGATCGGGGATATCAATACACGTCATACGACTTTAATAATTTTGTGAAGAAACATCAACTCACCCACAGTATGTCTCGTGTGGGGAAATGCATTGATAACGGTCCAATGGAGAACTTTTGGGGAATTATTAAAGAAGAAATGTATCGGCTGAAGACTTATGTGAGCTTTGAAGAATTAGAGAATGATATTAAACAATATATTGGGTTTTATAACACTCAACGGGTGACGTTAAAAATGGGCTTAAGCATTCCGGCATAAAAAAAGCCATGGATGAAAAGTATCATACATGGCACAAAAATTTTGTTTATTTACCTGTCTACTTGACAGGGGGCAGTTCAGACTAAACTAGGGTAACGCCTTTTAAAATGCTAAGAAGTTTATTTTTTACGTTTAACTTCGATACGATAACCATCTGGGTCAGTCACGAAGAAGTATGAAGGTGTGCCTCCTGAAAGACCTTTTAAGTCGCCAGTTTCATAAGCAGATGCTTTACAAATTTCATGCATAGCTTCTAAATCATCAACAGTTACACCTAAATGGCTAAAGCCGTCGCCAATTGTGTATGGATCTGCATCATAGTTGTAAGTTAACTCGATTTGGACATTTGAACCTGGTGAGTTTAAGTAGATTAAATCAAATTTATTCTCCGGAAACTCTCTGCGGCTAGCTACCTCAAAATCAAATAGATTTGTATAGAAGTCTAAAGTCGCATCAATATTTCTCACACGTAAACAAATTTCAACAAGTACTTGGCTCATTCTAAATACCTCCGCTATTTTTGATTAATTTCATCATAACATAGATGAGAAATACAGTCGCATGATATGGATTGACTAGTGAGACTGTAAGAAAGAAGAGGTCGCAAAAAAGAAAAGTCTGTTGAGGAGATGATTGGCTACAGAGGACAAGCGTTTAATCTAGTCTATGACTTCAAATTCAGACTTATTAATAATAGTACCATCTCCAACATCGATTCCATCATCGGTAAAGGTTCTTTTAGCTAACTTAGCAATCCCTGTTGAGGTAAATAAGTCGATTCCACCGCCAACTACAGCTCCAGCAACCGGCACAGCTTTTCCTAGGTTGATAGCACCTTTAGTTCCAAATTTAGTAACCAATCTGAAGCCAACAGCTTGATTAATTTTGGTCAATGTTTCCCCTGGTATTTTTTTGATAACTCCCGTCATCATTTTATTGCTAATAATAATTCCGGTTTTCTTAGTTACATCAGCAACAGAGCTGCCTGCTAAAGTCGCATAAATGAATGTTTTTACTTGATCACTATTCAGATCATACCCACGGATGAGTGCGATAGCTGCTATCATTCTCATTTGCACTAATAAAACAGAAGCGACATTCGCAGGAACTGTTACTGGCATAGTAATAATTCCACCAAAACCTGTTATAATTCCAGACGTAGTAGCTTTTGTTTTTTGTGCAGATATTAGTTTATTAATGACACTTGAAATAGATGCTATAGACATTTGATAAGTTATCAAAACTAACCTTAAAATTAATAGTAGTAGAGGTGTACGGACTTTGATTGTCTTTATCTTTACCAACTTCAAAGCTCAACGAATTGTAGCTAATGTCAATGTTAGGAATGCATCGTCAAGTTGCTTATGTGAAAGCGCAGAGAAGTATATTTTGTTCAAGGGTTTTGGATTAAGGGTAAGTGGACTGATTCTTATATCTATGGCATTTGAATTTAATATTGATGAAGGGTGAAAAAGTCCTTAACGAAGCACTAACAATAATAGAACAATAGCTATCAAATCAAAAATGACCACTAACTCGAGGTTCGAGCTAGTGGTCATTTCCTTTTAACTACATATTCAACCTATAAGTAGCGTTCAATAACTGGTTTTAATCGGATACTGATTGGAATAGCGATCAAGACCCCTACACCAGATTGTAGAATGTTAGTGAATAAGCCAGCAATCGCTGCAGCAGCCGTACCATATAAGATCCAACTAGCAATCGCATAACCGACAATCATCACAACTGCGGATAAAACTAAGTATAATACTTTTTCTTTACGGCCTTTATCTTTGGCTAAACCAGCAATATATCCCTGCGCTCCGTGGATAACTGCTGAGAAGATAATCCACTGTGCATAGCCTGAAAGTAAGTCAATTAAACCACCACTCATAGCACCGACAACTAATCCGCCTATTGGCCCAAAAACCAGTGAAGCTGTGACGATACCTACATCGGCAAATGTGAAGAATCCATTCGATGCAGGAACAGGAATAATGATAAATAAAGAAATGGCTACCACTAATGCCGCCGTTACAGCATAAAATGCATATTGCTTTTTCATAAAATTTTCCTCCCTAACCATAGAAAAATAAAAATATCCATTAAATGAAATTTTTATTAGATAATATATACCTTTTTAATCCAATCTTTATCATACCATTTGATGAAAAATAAAGAAAGATATATAAAACGTTTTCATTTTTATCGAAGAAGAAAAGAATAATGCTTATAACTGGATTAAATTTGTTCTATAAAAGATTAATTATTATCGATTGCCTATCATAACCTATTCAATCACTCAAAAAGCCCAAGAACACTATAAAATGTCAAAGGTCCTTATAAAGAAAAACTTATTGCTGTAGCTATGTTGGAAATACGTAGTAACTTTATTACTACTATAAAGAGATGCATTTACCACTAATATTGAAAAACGAAATATGTACTAGTGGTTAGGTAGGTAAAAAGTTGATGTTCTAAGTTTTAGAACCTTTTGAGTTTGGAAAGGGGATCAGTTATAGCAATATAAAACTAGATAAATTAGGGAAAGTTAATTCGGTATGCTATGGTGGGGCCACTATGTTTGAAAAGGGGTAGAGGCAATGGTATTCGCCAAGACTTCAAAAGCGGCGTCAAGATTATCTGACCAGGTTCGGCGGAACGCAATGGAACGGACCTATTTGGCGGTGGTCAATGAGAAACCGAAACAGGCTAGCAGCCGCCTTGTGAATTACCTGTACAAAAACCGACAAAAGAATAAAGTGTCAATTGTTTCAGAGCACCATAAAGAAGGAAAAAAGGCCGTCCTAGATTATAGTGTGATCGCATCTAGAGACGGACTCAGTCTACTTAGCGTAAAGTTACAGACCGGCCGTCCACATCAAATTCGAGTTCAACTGGCAGGAATTGGTACGTCTATTTGGGGAGATCAAAAATATGGTGCACAATACAGTAAAGTGGGCCAACAAATTGCTTTATGGGCTAATAGTTTAACCATTTCCCATCCTGTTCAAAAGACCCCAATCTCTGTAGCATCACCTTTGCCAGAAGCTTATCCTTGGAATATTTGGTAAAAATAACGAAAAAAAGCATTGCCCAAAATTTCAGGCAATGCTTTTTTAATCGGCTTTCAATAACCAGAATGGAAGTGGTGGGCCATTTCCCCCATCTTTATTTAATCCGATACTAGAACCTTAACTTAATCTTAAAACTAATCTTTATGACGCAATTCTTTATGGATTTTCCGCAGGGCTTTTTTCGACCCGCGTTCAATGTCGTGGTTGCGTTTACGGGTAGCGTAATCTACAAATAGGTTGTCTAAATTGTAACCATCTGGGTATAAGTCGCTGGCTTTTTGGTCTAATTGTAGACGGCGGATGTGGATATCCACATATTCACCGTCAACATAAACTGTTACTTGATGGTATTTATCCACCTGTGAATAAATTAAAGCAGATTGGCTAGTTTCAAGTAGGGTCACTCGATCACCTTTTTGGTAGTCAGTGAAAAGATCGTCTCCTGGTTTATCGGCTTTGGCTTTTCTGACTTTGTTGTCTTTGACCAGGTCAAATTGGTAGTTTTTATCAATTAGGTAGCCTTCTGCTCGCTGCAAGATATGGTCAGGAACGGCCATTTTCCGGGAAATCCACATGGCATTGCTGGCGCCGGCTTGACCCATCAATAATTTATAGGTAGGTTCTAGACTTTCATTCTGGAACTGCATGGCGGCATTCATAAAATCTGGATGCTGGTCTGAAAAGTCCTTGATTTCACCGTAATGGGTGGTGGCAACGGTAATCGCACCTTTCAGGTAAAACGCTTCTAAAATGGCAATCGCTAGGGCGGCACCTTCATTGGGTTCAGTCCCACTGCCGATTTCATCAAAAAGGAGCAAGGTATTGTTGTTGGCCACGCGCAAAATATCCGATAAATTCTTCATATGCGATGAGAATGTGGATAAGGCATTTTCAAGACTTTGGTTGTCCCCAATATCGACGAAAGTCTGGTCAAAAACGGCTACTTCCGTTTTAGGGTCAGCGGCGATATGACAGCCAGACATGGTAGCGAGGGTCACTAACCCGACCGTTTTTAAGACGATGGTCTTCCCACCGGCATTTGGTCCGGTAATGACCAAGCTTCGGTAGTCGTCTCCAATGGTGAAATTCAAAGGTACGACTGGCTCCGTTAATAGGGGGTGCTTGGCATCTACCAGGTTGATGTAACCATAATCGTTTGTTGACGGGGCAATGCCATCAATTTGACGACTGTATTTCCCTTTGGCGAAGATCATGTCGTACTGAGCAATTAACTCAATATTGACCCTAATCAGCTGGGTGTTTTCAAGGATTAGTCCGGTTAAACCAGCTAAAATCTGGTATTCAAGCATGGCTTCCTCGGCACGCAAGGCATCTAGCTCGGCGGATAATTTGCTGACCACGTTAGGCTCAACAAAAATTGTTGTGCCCTTTTGTGACATTTCAATCACTGTTCCTTGAACTTGATTTTTGTAGGAAGCTTTGATGGGAATGGTGTAGTGGTCGTTCTTGTAGGCCACGACGAATTCCTGGATGTAGGACTTATTGCTAGCACTGGTCAGAAATTTGTTTAGGCGATCCTTAATTTTCTCTTCGATTGTTTGTATATGGTGGCGAGCCCGTTTCAAATCACGATTAGCCTCGTTATCTACCTGATTATTTCTAATGGCAAAATGAATTTCCTCCTCAATCTGGCGGAGGTCGGTCATTGATTGGGCGTACTGGGCAAGGGTTGGGGCGATAAAGGCGTGCTTGTCCATAAAGCCGGCAATCCGACGACACCCCCGCAAGAATTCAGCTACCGCGAAAAGTTCGCTGGCGGTCAGGACAATCCCCTTGTCTAACTTGGTCAGGGTATGGTCTAGGTTAGTGACCCCCATAAAGGGGACGGATGACCCGGTATCAATAACGGCGCGGGCTTCTGATGTTTCCTTTAGCCGTAATTGGACCACGTCAAGATTGGTAGACGGGCTTAATTTGTCGATTAATTGACCACCAAGTTCGCTGACACAGTAAGAACGGACCATGGCTTTAAAGGCCTCGTATTGTAATTTTTCATAGGTATTTTGATTCATGTATATTTCTCCTCATCAATAGGCAATTTTACTTAGGGCGAATTGAAGGGAACCTCCCAGTATTTCAATGATATGTGGGTATAAAAAGAAGCCACGGGCACACCGTAGCTTCAAATCAAGAGGGATAGGGAAATAGACCTAGTTCATCTAGGGGCATTCCAATATCCAGCATGTTTGTAAAGTGAGGTAGGCACCTTCTAAGTTAGAAATAAAACCACGTTGAAAAGCGGGTGACTAAATGTCCGTCCCGGTAATGATCTTACTTCTGATTTGAATAACTTAGTTTGCGGCTACCGCACTCATAAACAATCCTCGATTTCTTAAAAATTTATGGCTTTCATTTGTCATTGAAATTGACTTTACTTTTTTAGTATACGGAATTTATGGCTGAAAGTAAAAGGGAATTTGAAAATGACTTGAGTTGAAGGAAGGGGGTTGCTAAAAATGCAAAAATTTCAGTATTCAAATTTTGTTAACCCCTTAATTCATGATAGGATTAAATAGAGATGAATCCTTATAAGGGGTGGGGAAAGTCTGGCTAAATTAATTGAAAATTTTAAGGAGACATCAATGTAAATTCTACCCATGGTAGGTGTGGTCCTATTGATACAGCTATTTTTACAACTAGTCGCTTGGCTAACCATGGTAAGGTTTTTGATAGGTGTCGTATTTCTATAGGTGGGTTCACCTTTATTTTTAGTTGGGGTAGACCTGAGTGTCGAAAAAAAACGGGTAGACCACCAACACGAAGGTCCATACAAATTAGTGACGACCATTTGTACCTACGAAGGCAAGGAATTCATTGACGCCACTCAAGCTTTATATGTGGCCCAACACGTTTTCATTCAGAGGCACGGGTCAGCTGGATTATCCAAGAATTATCAAAGGCGATCTATTCAACTGGAGATAGATATCGTCATGCAAATTGTACCAAGATATAAAGTGCAAGAACTACGCGAGTTCAGAAATGCCTATGATGCCATCCAGTTAAGTGAAGCTGGGGCCATCGCATTCACAAGAGACATCGTTAATTTACACCGATTTTAGGAGGTCACTTATATAGTATTCAGTATATGCGGTAGGGCCTAGTGGACGAACAGGCGAGGTCATTGAAGCTGCAAAAGCCGCTGGGTTCCAAGAGTGTACCGTCATTCACAGGAAGGGTATCGGCCACAAACCAAAACGTTTTTAAGATTTGAAGTGGCACCCATGCATGAAATCTTGATGGTGATTGTTGAAGAATCGAAATACATGGAGGTTAGCCGGTCCATTTATACGAAATTAGGCATGGACCAAGAAGGCAAAGGCATTGTATTCGCAGAACCATTAGACTAGGTAGCTGGTTTAGTAGGCAAATTAGAGGATTAAGCAGGTTCGTCATGATTCGCTTGGGCATGTTTAAATCGATCGAATAACAGAAAGGGCAGAATAAATGCAAACAGATGAAATCGTTCAATTAGCCAAGAATTTTGGCATTCACTTATTGGCGGACAACCTAGTTGCCGTCAATATGGGCTTGGATTTTCAAGTCGTCTTAGGACAAGATGAAGGCCAAGAAAACTGGGTACTCCGGGTACCGAGACGAGATGAAGTTTTTGAAAAAGCCAAATTGGAAAAGGGCATTCTAGACCTTGTTAACCAAGAAGTGACGATAGTAGAAGTGCCTAACTGGACAGTCTTTGACCAGCAGTTGATTGCTTATCAAAGTGTTGCTGGCAGTCCAGCAGTCACAACCGATATGACAACTTATGAAAACGACTGGTTGTTTGATGTGGAAAATGTTCCAACGACATATACACAATCATTAGCCAAGGCCTTGGTTGATATCCACCAAATTCCAGTCGCAAAAGCTGAAGAACTTGGCATTAAAAGTCAAAAAGCCAGTGGTTTACGGGCCAACATGCAGGCGCGAATAGACGCTGTAAAAGCAAAATATACAGTGAATGAAGACTTGCTTGCGCGTTGGGAAAAATGGTTGGCGGACGAAAGTTTATGGCCAGACCAAACTGGCTTCTACCACGGCGACTTATTCCCAGGTCATATCCTAGTAGACGAAAGCCATAGTGTTGTAGGGGTTATTGACTGGACAGAAGCTCAAGTAGGGGATATGGCCAACGACTTCACCGCCCATTATTTACTCTTTGGTGAAACAGCTTTAGAGGATTTAATCAATGCTTACGGTCAAGCGGGTGGTTATACTTGGCCCAAGATGAAAGACCATATTATTGAATTACTATCCATTCAACCCATTACCATCGCAGAATTTGCAGCTGCTTCAGGCAGCGAAGACTATGCTAAAGCAGCAGCAGATATGCTGGCGAAAGGATAATTTTAAATAAAATAGATTTGAGTCTAGTCGTACTGACTGGGCCTCATCTTTTTTATTTATCCGCCTAAATAGTTGTGGTCTGCCCACTTGGCTTCTATACTAAGGATAAGCAAGAAAGACCAGTATAAAGGAGCGAAAATCATGGACTTACAAACCTATTTAGATGATATGGAAAAGGGTAAACGTGTCCAATCTGGGTCATCAGCCCACCAAATCATGCACCAGATGAGTCAGGAAGCTTTAAAAATTACCAATCAATACCATGAACCAGCAGCTCTTCGTCAATTGATAGCAGATCTAACAGGACAAGAGATTGACGAAACCTTCGCTTTATTTCCACCCTTCTACACTGACTTTGGGAAGAATATTCATTTTGGCAAAAATGTCTTTATCAATGCCGGATGCAAGTTTCAAGACCAAGGCGGAATTTACATTGGGGACGGGGCTTTGATTGGCCATAATGTGGTGATGGCAACCTTGAACTATGCTGAAAATCCAAGTGACCGTGGTTCCCTGATTCCAGGGGCCATTACCCTCGGGAAGGATGTGTGGGTTGGCGCTAATGCGACGAATTTAGCTGGTGTGACCATTGGTGATGGGGCGATTATCGCAGCAGGTGCCGTGGTGACTAAGGATGTGCCAGAGAATACAATCGTTGGTGGCGTATCGGCGAAGATTATCAAAGAAATTGAAATTGGGTAAATTAAAAGACCAACAAAACGTCGCTTTGTTGGTCTTTATTATGTTAGTAGGAATTGGTCGCATTTAAAGTCGCTTTCAGAAATCACACCCTGAAGTTGAGCTCCTTCTAATGCATAGGCATCCCTATGTCACTATGTTCCGAAAGCTGCTCTAAAAATGTCAGACTCGTGCCACTTCAGGATTAGATTGCGTGATGTGCCATCACTCCGTCTAATTTCCCCATGAAAAGCATCCTTTCTCATTTCAATTATTTGTTACTTTTAGCATAGGGGTTTTGGACAAAAGTTGCTAACAATACACATGGCAATCATTTGGCCAACAGCCACAGAATAAGCTAAACTAGGACCATAGATTATAAGCGTTAGGACGAGTGAACAATGAAAATTATTTTTGCCCCTGCTAAAGAAACGAGAGTAGATAAACTTTCAACAGATAAACCGATATATTCAGCCACTACCCAAGCTATTATCCAAACCCTACAAGCCCAGTCAAACGACCAGTTGAAAAAACTTTACAAAATTTCTGACCAACAAGTGTCACAAGTCAAAGACTATATCCGACAATTAAATACGGGTCCTGCTTACCAAGCCCTGGACCTCTATAACGGCCTCGCCTTCCGTCAATTTATTGTGGACGATGCAGACACAGCAATCGCAAGCTATTTAGACCAACATTTCCGCATCCTATCCGCCTTATACGGCCCAATCAAAGCCACCGACCCCATCCGCCCCTACAGACTCGACTTCAACACACCCCTTAAAGTCGAAGGCCAAAACTTGCGCCACCTATGGGGAAGTGATTTTAATGACTTTTTTGAAAAGGGGGAGACGGTCTTAAATCTGGCGAGCCAGGAGTTTTCAGTGATGTTGGACCAAGGGCGCTACCATTGGGTCGACTTTGAATTTTACGAATACGACCCAAATAAGACAGATGGATTGAAAAAACATTCAACCATTTCTAAAAAAGGGCGTGGTAAGATGGTTGCCTTTTTAGCCAGCAATCAAATTAAAAATCTTACAGATATAAAAAAATTCGACGCTGACGGTTATCAATTCGAATCAAACTACTCAAATGATAAGAAGTTCGTATTTATTAAGCAAAGAAGTTAAATTACGGTGCCGTTTATGATAAGGTGGTTAAAAGGGATGAAGAGGGCTTTAAAATTATTTCGCAAGCAAAGTTTGGGAGGGTTTAGATGAAAGTAACACGCCATAAATTTGACTGGAAATAAGCACTTGCTTGGACAGTCATTATCGGTTTAATCGGGAAATGGGTATTTTTCTAGTGACCAATGACATCTTGTAGTGAGAACGGGGTGTCAATTCAACAGAATTTGTAGATGAAGGAAAAGTATTTTGGGAGGATGTATCGTTGAAAAAGGTATTAAATGCATTTTTAATTTTTTTAGCTCTAGTAGTCGCGGGTGGGATTGTTGCTGTGGTCTACTTTAGTGTAAGTGAATCAGGCGAATCGAGTACCACCGCCGCGTCAAGTTCAGTAGCGTCGACTACAAGTTCTACAGCTTCTAGTTCGGCCTCAAGTGCATCATCTGAATCAGAAGAGAGCGAATCTGAAGAAGCAGAGGATTTAGAAGATGAAGGTTCAGAATATGATGGTTCAGAAATCGAACAAGCGCTTGCTCAAGAAGCGGAAACCAAGGTCTTAATGGGTAGAGAATTATATGGTTCTTGGTTGCATATTGATATTACCCAAGAAAGCCAATTTCTAAATGCCATCCACTATATGACCCATCAAAAAGTTCAAGCCAACTCGAAACAGGGTGCATTAGAAATCACACCAGAAAGAATCGATATCATGCTTGAACAAGCTGAAGCATTTAGTGACTCTGAACACTATCCTTTCTACATTGAAGTGTTAACCGCTTGGAACGAAGGGGACTTCTCAAATGCCGTTTACGCCCACAATTACGTGTGGACCAACAAAGATGGGGATATCGGTGAAGCCTATGCCTTATCAGATGATGATCAAGAAGCTGCCTTTGTGGAAGCTAATTTTAGAGATGTAGATATGTAAGGATGCTGGGCAGAACAATATAAAATAAGGGTTGAGATCATCGTGACTCAACCTTTTTTCGTCGATGGAGAAATATATAAACGACTATCCTATCCAGAGTACAAAGTTTTTCTGTACTTAACCATACTGTGGTATCTTTAATAGCGTTATTTTTAAGAATGATTCAGTTCAAAATTCTGAATGGAGGGATACAATGCTTATCGAATTTAATAACAAGGAATTCTATACAACAAAGGATTTGGCGCTATCGATTATCGGTGGTAAATGGAAGATTCCCATCATTTATCACTTATTGCAAAAGGAAGTGCTACGATTAAGCGAGTTTGAGCGCTTATTGCCAGACATTAATCAACGAATGCTCATTCGACAACTCAGAGAATTAGAACGCGACCAGGTGATTGAAAGAGTGGTCTATCAAGAGTTGCCACCAAAAGTTGAATATAAGCTAACTGATATAGGTAAAAGACTGGATAATGTCGTCTATGCAATTTGTGACTGGGGCGACGAATTTCTAGAAGATTTGTCAAAATGACTTGTGCCGGTTAGTCTGAAAAAACTAAAATGCGCCGCTATACTGAAAGAAGAATCAGTATGGGGGCGTGTTTTTTGGAAAATTTCTTTTATTTGATGAGTAAGCGCATGTTTAAAATTGGGCTTTTTCGCCTTTGATGACCAGGTTTAGTGACTAGGCTGCCATATACAGAATATCTGTCCATAGTGATTCTCCTTTAAGGATTTAAAGCGACAGTTGTTATCTTTATTTTCCTGTGTTCAAAGTGCATATACAGAAGATAGTCAAAAATTTAGCTTGCTTGAGTCGATTCATTTTACATATCGAAATAACTCGATATGATTATTTTATGTTTTTGGAAAAGGGGAGGTGATTATTTAGCGTCGATAGATGTTTTAAGGCTTTAGCAAATGAACACCACTTACTGATTATGTACTATTTGAAGAATCCAACGGGCGCTTGGGCTTACCCAATCCACGACTTCTCATTATCTAACCATGATGAGTAAGGCTGGTTTGGTGACCACAACTCGGCTTGGTAAGTGGATATACTACCGTCGCAATGAGGCCGCAATTCAAGAATTACGCAAATTTATTGATAAGGAAATATAGGTATTAGCTAGTCAGCAACCCATGTTTTATCCAAACATATCGAATTTTATCGATATAACAGTCGGAAATAAATGATGAAGAAAATGTATATAAGGAGCTAGCAGAATGACAAACAAATTAACGGACAAAGTAACCCTACGTCACGGAGCCGTTTTAAATAACCGGGTAGCCATGTCACCCATGCAGTCCCAATCTGGTAAACGCAACGGATTTGTGAGCGACGACACCTTGAAATACTACGGTGCCCGGTCACAAGCAGGAGGTTTAATCGTCACTGAATTC
This sequence comes from Aerococcus viridans, assembly GCF_001543285.1. Lineage (NCBI taxonomy): Bacteria > Bacillati > Bacillota > Bacilli > Lactobacillales > Aerococcaceae > Aerococcus > Aerococcus viridans. Next base: position 1,869,567 of record NZ_CP014164.1, on the reverse strand, counting down.
CATTATGTCAGTGAAAACGGGGGACCTGCCTACCATCCTGGCTACCCAGAGCAATTAGCGGTTTATTCTGATGCCCATTTGGACGGTCTAACAAAATTAGCGACGGCTATGAAGAAAGATGGCAACAAAGCTGTCCTACAAATCCACCACTCAGGTCGAGCAGCAGTAGGTCAAGCGATTTCTGGTCAAGACGTTGTGGCACCATCAGCCATTGACTTCGATTTCTTATCTTATCCAGTACGTGAATTAACTGGTCAAGAAATTGAAGACATCATCAAAGACTTTGGACGGGCAACAAATCGTGCGATAAAAGCTGGTTTTGATGGGGTTGAAATCCACGGAGCCAACCACTACCTATTGCAACAATTCTTCTCAGCCTTTTCAAACCAGCGAAACGACCAATGGGGTGGCAGCCTTGAGAAACGCATGGCCTTCCCCCTAGCAGTTGTGAAAGAAGTGAAACGCGTAGTCGCTGAACAAGCGCCAAGCAATTTTATTATTGGTTATCGACTCAGCCCTGAAGAAATTCACGGCGATGTGGTTGGTTACGACTACAGAGATGCTACAGCCTTAGTCTCTGAAATTGTGAAAAATGAACTCGACTATATCCACCTATCATTATGGGGAGGCTACAACTCTACACCAAATGGCGTGGATGAATCATATGCTAAATTATTTAAGGCCGTATTAGATGACCAAACTAAATTGTTAGCGGTTGGTGGTGTCTTTGACGAAGAAAGTGCTAAAGATGCAGTAGAAAACTATACAGATATCGTTGTTGTTGGCCGTGGTACGCTAGTAGACCCACAATTTGGCCGTAAGATCCTAGAAGGGCGCGGAAATGAGATCTTCCATGAAATTAGCCCAGAAAACATGGACTATGTCTCATGGACAGAAGGGCTGAAAGAAGCCTTCTCTCGTGAAGATTCATTAGGCTTACCTCCACTACCAGGTGGTGAAACGATAAGACACTTACATACAGGTCGTTATGACATGTTAGGGAAATAAATAATAGTATTTTAGAAGCGTTCATTTGAACGCTTTTTTTAAATGATCGTTCTTTTATAATTAGTCGCTCGCTGCTACAGAAAGGGTAAGTACTCATTAATTAAAGGTTTATATATGACAAATGTTTTTTATTAGTTTAAAATAAGCAAAATTTTTTGAGTAGTTTTCTAGCTAGTGTTACCCTTAAAGGATAAAAAATAGGAGGTTTTATTTTGAAAAATCCAATGTCTAAAAACGGACTAGTAAAAAATAGTGTAAGTCGAAACCAAGTGGTTCCTGGTAACCCTGCAATGCATACCGATTATTTGATGCGATTGAATTTGGCCAATATCCAAAATGGACATTGTATTTCCAAATTATGACGGAAGAAGAAGCTAAGCAAGTAGATTTTAATCCCTTTGACTTAACGAATGTATGGCCAAAAGAAGACTTCCCGTTTGTTGAATTAGGGGTAATGGAATTAAATAAAAACCCTGAAAACTATTTCCAAGACGTTGAAGAAGCTTCATTTAACCCTGCTGCTTTAGTTCCAGGTATTGGTGTTTCACCTACTAACGGTAGTTGCATTCGTGTACACCAACAGTAGACAAACTGCAAAAGTGTAAAAAATGAAAAGAAAACTCCAAGAATTAACGAAATGGTTAATTCTTGGAGTTTTTTTCGTAGTCAGAAACTAGTAGAATATTAGAATGATTAATGATCCGTTCATACCGATGGTCTTCATCATTATTAATGACTACAGCAGTCACATCGTTTAAAGAATAGTAAGTGAAGAAGTCCTCTTTACCAACTTTAGAGGCATCTAGCAGTAGGTACTTCTCAGTTGAATTATTCAGAGCCAGTTCCTGCGTCTTTCCTTCTTCAAGGGTGGCAGTCATAATACTGTTATTGGTGACCCCATTGGCAGAAAAGAAGGCCTTGTGGAATTTTAGGTTTTCCAGTACAGCAAGGGTGATATAGCCATTAAAAGCTTGGGTATTCTTCTTAATTTTACCCCCTAGTAGGTAGACATTGATGTCTTTATCAGCCAGGGTATTGAAGACGGGTAAGCAGTTGGTGTATACCTCGTAATCTTGCCGTTCCATCTTTTGAGCCATGATTTCCATGGTGGTACCAGGGCCCATGTAGATGATGTCACCGTCATTAATTAGCTCAATCGCTTTTTCAGCGATACGGTTTTTCTCGCTGATATTAATGACTTTCTTAGCGTCATGAGATAGTTCTTCTTTTGGATATTCGCCTAGTGAAATGGCTCCCCCATGAACCCGTCTTAATGAACCACTTTCTTCTAGTTCTGTTAAGTCTCGTCGCACAGTCATATCTGATACATTTAACTTCTCGACGATATCAGTTACGGATACGGTGCCGTTACGCTTTAATAAATCTAAGATAAATTCATGTCTCTTCTTTTTTAACATTGTTGAGTTCACCTCATTTCCGGTAATGTGTAATAGGTATTTTTCAATTATTATTAGCCAGTGCTTCAATAGCATCGTCATAGAAAATAGGTCGTATATCTATCATATAACGAAATAAAGCCCTTCTCAAATACTTAGTATACTTGAAAAGAGCAGAAAATAAACTAATATTCGGATACAGTCACGTGATTAAATAAGTCATCAAAATGATTGATATCGATATGACCGGTTATACGCTCCATTGTATTTAACATACCTGTAGTCATTGCTTGTTTGAGTAAGCTGATATCATCCAAATTGTCTTCTAAAGCACTGGCGATACCAGCCACCGTTGCGTCACCAGAACCAACAGGGTTCACCACGTTGATATTTGGAATTGACACCTTGTAGTAACGGTCCCCGTGTTTAGCAAAAGCACCGTCACCCCCTAAAGACACGACAATCCACTCAATCCCCGAAAATAATTCATCAGCTAATACAACTTTTAAATTTGCTGGATCTGCACTCACTTTTTGACCTAATAATTCGGACAATTCCTCGATATTGGGTTTGATTAC